>JAMCST010000017.1 GCA_023380935.1 Patescibacteria group bacterium | reverse complement strand
AAAAATATCTGGCGGTTAAAAAGACCGTCGATCGCCAAAAACTCTATGGGTTATCTGCAGCGATGAAATTGGTCAAAGCCCTGAAGACGGCCGGATTTGTCGAGTCGGTCGAGCTCCACCTCAACGTCGTCAAGACCGGATTGCGGGGTGAAGCGGTACTGCCCCATTCAATCGGAAAGACGGTGCGGGTAAAGGTGGCGGACGACGCCCTGCTGGAACAGATCGGAAAAGGCAATCTTGATTTTGATATTTTGGTTTCCCATCCTGCCTTCATGAGCAAACTGGCCAAGTATGCCAAGATTCTTGGACCAAAAGGATTGATGCCCAACCCGAAGAACGGCACCATCTCTAGTGATCCGGCGGCCTTGGTAGAAAAATTTTCCAAAGGCGCGTTGCGTTGGAAAACCGAAGCCAAATTTCCCTTGATCCACCAGATGATCGGCAAGGTAACGTTTAGCGAGACCCAACTGGAAGAGAACTGTCGTGTCTTGGTTGCCTCGGTCGGGAGAGCCAACATCCAGAAACTGGTGGTAAAGCTGACGATGAGCCCGGCCGTGAAGATCGATCCGAATACGGTTTAAATGCCGAAGCGTTTTCTGGCGGCATAAACAATAATGTCAGCTGCGTCATCGAGCGAGATCTTTTCTCCGGTGCGGATAATCAGGTCATAGTGATGGGCTTTTTTCGGGCTATGGTGAAACAAGACCCGGTTGTATTCTTCCCGGTCGCGGTCGGAGTCGGCCAGATTGAGTTCCGCCTCGGACCGGGACATCTTCTCAAAACGCATCATCCAGGCGATCCGTTGTGCCATCGGACAGATAATTCTGACGTTCAGGGCGTGGGGAAAAAGGAAGTTGGCGCCGCGGCCGATGATGATGGCGCGGCCGCGATTACCGATCGTCGCCAACACCTGAAGCAGATGTTTGTAATAGTTGCTGAAGGTGGAATACTTCTTGCTGAACACGTCCAGCAGCAGGCGGTTAATCGTCGGGATGCGCTTTTCGTCGACTTCCTTAATCAGGGCTTTTTCCAGATGGGAACGTTTGGTAATGTCCTCGATGATTTCTTTATGATAGACTTGCCACGGCCGGCCCAATCTCTGCGCCACTTTGTAAGCGATCAGCCTGCCTCCGGAGCCGCGCTCACGCGAGATCGTAATAATGGGCAAAAGCTGATGTGGGCCGAAAACCGACGGGCGGCGATTACGAAGCAGGTTGTCCTGGATCAATTCGAATATTTTTTTCACAGGTGACAATCACTCTGTTTTCCCAATCAATATAACAAGGCAACTGGGTGAAATCAAGTTGCTTATTGATGACGCAGCGCCGGTTGGGTGCGGTAAAGCTGATCCAGCGCTTGGCGGGAAAAAGAAAACCGCGGATCGACCCGGAGGGCGCGTTGATAATATTGTACTGCCAGTTGGTATTTGCCCAGCGCCTGATAGGCATTGGCCAGATTATGATAAAGCTGGGGAGTGCGTTGGTCGAGTTTAAGGCCGTATTGATAAACGGAGATGGCCTGATCGAACCGGCCGCGGTTGGCCAGTTCCATCCCGAGATTATTAATCACCCTGATGCTGGTGGGGGCGTGAGCCAGGGTTTGCTGATAGAAACGGAGATTGTCGATCCAGTCGCTTTGACGCAGATACGAGCGTACCGTCAACGCGACAATCAAGATCGTCAGCGCCGTAATGAAGGCCGGATGCTTGAGCCAACGCCGCAGCGTCGTCAGGACAAACGCCCAGAAAAACACCAGCGGGAAGTATAAGAAATGTTCGTAAAAGACGCCGTTAATCAGAACAATGCCGGTATAGGGCGCCAGGGTAAGGATAAACGCCAGCCAGAGCAGGCGGAGTTGCCTTGAGCGGGACAGCCAAAGGATTACGGCGTTGGTTACGATAAACAAGCCGACCCAGAGGTTAAGGGGGGATTGGGCGATGGTTATGCTCATGTCCCGTTCCATAAACAGGTCCTTGGGAAAGATCAGGATGGATAAATAAGTGAAAAAACTGTGGGCAAAGGTGGCCAGTCTGATCATAACCCGGTGGGCATAAGGGTTGTTGCCCCAGTCCCGGGCGATATCGCCGAACTGAAACAGCGTGTGGCGCAGCCACCAGTAAATTAAGCCAATGATCGTCCAGGCCGCGATGACCGGCAGACGGCGGCGGCGTTGGCTTGACCAGGAAAACGCGACAATCAGGACGGCCAGACCAATGACCAATAAACCGGTTTCTTTACTGAGCAGGGCGAGAACGAAAAAAATCACGGCCGCCGCAAAGCTTTTTATCGCGGTTGGGCGTGTCAGTCCGGCCAATAGCGCCAGGCAACTGAAGATAACCAGCAACGAATCACTGATGCCGGAGGCATAACTGACCACCTCGGTTTGGACCGGGTGGACAAGAAAAAACACGGCACCGGTCCAGGCAACCTCGGGCAGACCGGGAAGTATGAAAAGCAAGAGATAGTAAACGCAGACCGCCGCCCCCAGGTGGAGCAGGACAGAACTAAGATGGTAGATCCAGGGCGTGTTTCCCCCGATTTGATACAGCAGGGCGTTAATCGTCAGCTGGAGCGGGCGGTAATAATCTGACGATTTACCCCGCCCGGCAATGGCGTTTTCGGTGAAAAATTTACCGACCTGCATGGCATGAACATAACGGTTGCTGGTGATAAAGTCCTCGTCGTCCCAGATAAACTGGCCGAACAGCGAGGGAAAGTAGACCAGGAAACCGATAATCACCAGAGCTAGGACGAATCGAGAGCGGCGCATGATTTATTTTAGCAGTTAGCCGTGGTAGAATAAATTATGGTTTCTGACGTGACCGCAACCGATGCGCCGCGCCGGTTTTGGCAATATCTTTCCCAGACGCAAAAAGACCTGATTCTTGAAGGTCAGTATCTGATGAATGACATTATCAAGGATCACGCCTATCATTTTAAGGACTATTCATTTCTGATTTTTCCCTTTGCCAAAGCCTACGAAGGCTTTTTGAAGCAGTTGTTTAAGGACATCGGTTTTATCTCCCATCTGGACTATATTTCCGATCACCTGCGTCTCGGTAAACTGATGTCTCCCAATCTCGTGACCCGTCTGGGGGAACGGTCGCTGTATAAAAAAATCATCATCGCCAGTTCCAAAGACTGTGCCGACCAAATCTGGATGGCCTGGAAAATCGGACGCAACCAGGTGATGCATTACTTTCCGCACAATCTCAAGGCAGTCAGTTTCTCGCAGGCAGAAGCGATTATCGGTCAAATTTTGCAAACGATGGAGATGACTTATGAAAAGTTAAAAAAAACAGCATGAACGGATTGACGACCGCCGCAGTTGAGCAACTTCTAAATCAATACGGCCAAAATACAATTTCAGATCGACAGAAAAGACCGTATTACCTAAAATTATTTGAACAATTTAATAACTTTTTGACATATTTATTGCTGGCGGCCGCCTTGCTGTCGTTTGTGATTGGCGAACCGATCGACGGAGGTTTAATACTGACGATCATCTTCCTTAACGCCTTGTTTGGGTTATACCAGGAAAGAAAGGCCGAAGCATCGCTGGCGGCGCTGCGCCGGATGACCGTCACCCGGGTGCGCGTATTCCGCGACGGACAGGAACAGGAAATCGACAGCCGATTTCTTGTACCAGGCGACCTTGTCTATGTGGAGGAGGGAAGTAAAATTACCGCCGACGCCAGAATCGTCGAAGCTAATAATCTTGAGATAAACGAAGCGACATTGACCGGAGAATCGTTGCCGGTGGTTAAGCATAGCCGTGACGCGGTTTTTTCCGGAACCATTGTGGTAAAAGGCCGGGGAAAAGTGACGGTTACCGCTACCGGGATGAACACCAAGTTCGGCCAGATCGCAGGCCAGATCGCCCAGATTAGCGACAGTAAAACGCCATTGCAGCAAAAACTGGAGGAGCTGACCAAAATCATTGGTTATCTTGGAATCGGCGCCGCTCTAATGGTGTTTACGCTGACCTTGTTGCGTGGAGGTCACGGCACTGCATTGATGGGTGGACAGCTGTTTCCCGCTTTTCTTTTGGCGATTTCGTTGGCCGTGGCGGTGGTACCGGAAGGACTGCCGGCGGTAATGACCATTACTTTGGCGATCGGCGTCGGCGCCATGGCCAAGAAGAAATCGATCATTCGCAAGCTGGCGGCGATCGAGGCGTTGGGTAGCGTGACTTTGATTGCCACCGACAAGACCGGCACCTTGACCACCAATAAAATGCGCGTAAAGGAAACATGGATTGATAATCATATCTATGGGGAAAACGAACGTCCGTTGTCCGACCACCACCGGTTTTCCCTATTGGTGCTGAACGGGGTGTTGTGTTCGACCGCTTCGTTGGTCTACGTCCATGACCATGGTCGGTGGGATGTGTTGGGTGATCCGACCGAGGGCGCCTTGCTGTATTTGGCGCAGGACGCTGGTTTGAATCTGGACAAGGTGCGTCAGGAATGGCAGTTAATCGGAGAAGAACCGTTTGATAGCGTTACCAAAAAAATGACAGTGGTGGTTAAACGCGTCAGCGACGGCCGCACCACGATTTTTGCCAAAGGCGCGCCCGAAACGATTTTGGCCGATTCAACCCATTTGTTTAAGGGTGAGACGGAGGTAAAGATGGAAGATAAAGAGCGCGAACTGATTCGTCATCAGGTAGCGTCCTGGGCAAGACAGGGGTTGAGGGTGTTGGCGTTTGGGTATAAATCCCCGCCACTACATGACGGTTTAACGTTTTTGGGTCTGGTGGCAATTCACGACGCTCCCCGTCCCGAGGTGGTCGAGGCGGTCGAACGGGCTAAGGCCGCTGGAATCAAGATCGTCATGGTGACGGGCGACAACGAAAATACCGCCGAGGCGATCGGGGTGACGGCCGGGATTATCCGCGAAGGCGATGACATCTTGACCGGTAAACAACTGGATAATTATAGCGATGAGGAATTGCTGGCCGTTTTACCCAGAGTCAGGGTGTTTGCCCGGACCACCCCGTTTCAAAAACACCGCATCGTCAGTTTGTACCAGCGTTTGGGGGAAATTGTGGCCGTTACCGGAGACGGGGTCAACGACGCGATCGCCCTGAAACAGGCCGACGTCGGCGTGGCGATGGGTTTGGTGGGGACTGACGTGGCGCGGGAGACGGCCGACATGGTGATCACCGACGACAACTTTGCCAGCATTGTCAACGCGATCGAGGAAGGAAGAAATATCATTAAAAACCTGAAAAGCGCCATCAAATACCTGTTGTCCTGCAACATTTCCGAGGCGATCGCGATCATCGCCGGGTTACTGATCGGGCTACCGAATTTGTTTTATCCGATCCAGCTGCTGTACATCAACCTGGTAACCGATGGGTTGCCGGCGCTGGTACTGGCGTTTTCACCTCGCGACAGCCAGCAGATGCAGCGACCGCCGGAAACCAAATTAAGCTTGCTGCAGCGGTTTGAAAAACAGTACATTATCCTGGTTGGTATAATGAGTGCGGGATTGGTAATCGGTTCGTATTATCTGTTTGCCTTGATCGGCGGTCGTCCTGCCCTTGGTCAAAGCGCGGCCTTTACCGTATTGACGCTGATCCAGTCGTTCATTCTGATTGATTTATGGTTGAGCCACCGGCCGATCCGGATTCATTTCCGTTTCTTATTTTCCCATTTGTTTATCTTGGCGTTTGCCATTCCGTTTATCGCTCAGTTTGTCATTGTACGTTTTAGCACGCCGGCGCGCCTATTCCGGGTGGCGCCGCTGTCGATCAGCCAGTTTATGGCGTCAGCCCTGATAGCCTCAACCGTGCTTTTGGGTATCCGCGTTATCAAACGGACGTTAAAGATTCACCAATTTAAGTAGGCAATAACAGATCGCAGTCCGGTCGCGATCCGGGCAGAACCCGACCGAGAATATCCTTCATCGTTGCAATGCGCGTCTTCATTGCCTGACGGGCAGAGGCAATTACTTTGGGGTCGGGCGGTCGACCGGTGAGTTGGCCAAAGGTTTGCTGGGCAATGAAAAAGGCGGTCTCCGGAGTCGGGTGCTCGAGCAAATCGGTTCCCGTCCTCAACCGGGGATTCAGGTTGACTGCCGTAGCTTGGCGCGGCAGCGCTTCAAGCAGCATCGGCCAGACCTTAGCATCATATAGACGGGCGTCAAGTTCGGAAAGACCAACCACCGGCAGACCGATCATAAGCGGGTGACGTTCTCGATTGGTGATATGATGCATTTGTTTAGTGTAACGGTTGAAAAACTCACCACCATTAATGTCGGTCGGAGCCAGGGCATCGGCTTTTTTCAGACTATTATTGATTGCGTCGTAGATAAAATGCTTGACAGGAGGGCCAATCACGGCGTTTTTCAAGTGCTTAATGACCGCCGGCAGGAAGTGCTCACGGGTGGCCAACAGCGTGCTGCGTTGGGCAGCGGCAGTCCTTTGATCCAGTGGTTTATTCGGTAATGGCTTATGAAAATCACGGAATTCATCGCCAATCCCATCCGACTGGGCCTTGGAGCTAAATAATTGACTCCAAATATCAAAGGTTGGATCAGTGTCTGGTTGGAATAAATGGACAAATGCGCTGTCGTCGTCCCAGCCGCGTGTTTCTGCTACCCCGCTAAACTTGGTAATGTTGGTTCCGATGGCGCTGTAGTTGAGGACTGGCGTGTTGTAACCGGACAAATACAACAACATTTGTAGATTGGCTCCGATGCCGTAGATCGCTCCGCCCCACGCTCCCCAGGAGTCGCCTTCGAGTACCACGCGGTTCATGGGTTGAGTGTGGTAGAATAAAGTAGATTGTCCTGGCTGACCATAGGGTAGGCGTTGTTCCGGTTGCCCGCCAAGATTGGCGGCAACGACGGTTTGACCGATTTGGTCCGGTTTGGTGGGATAGAATTCCACACTATGATCGTCAACAAAACTGACGGTTGGGATCAGGCCGGGCGCCAGGCGGGCAGCAGTTTTTCCTTTGTCTGCCGGAATTAAGGCCCGGGTAATCATTTTATTTGGCCAGTTATCTGGAGTTGGAGGCAAATCAATCGTGACCGGGCCGTAAGCTCCCCATGTCGGTCTAAGTTGTTCGTCGGCTTGAGCCCAGACACTGACCAGGGCCAGGGATTCCTTACGCGCCGGTTCGATCACGAGAGCGTCGGCTACACCAACCCCAGCCGCCGTTAAAGTTGCTGCGGTTAAGGTGGCGCCGGCAACCATACCGGCTTTTTTTAAAAACTCGCGTCGGGTTAGTTTTCTTCCGGTTGGCGCGGCATCAACCCTGTCCACCATGTATTTATGTACAACTTAAAACAGCGGCCACGATAGCGTCGGCGTCAATGCCGGCCTCATGCATCAGAGCAGCCGGCGGACCGGAGCGGGGCAGTTTGTTAACGCAAAGATGAATAAAGCGGTTAATGCGCTTTTGGTGGTTGGCCAGTCCGGATAAAACCGCTTCACCCAAGCCGCCGGCCGGGTAATGATCTTCAACCACAATGGCGTTTTTGGTTTTATCAGTCAGGTCAACGATGGTGGTTTGGTCGAGCGGCTTGACGCAGTAAAGATCGACCACGCAAATATTCACTCCTCGTTTCTGAAGAGTGACGTAAGCCTTCATGGCTTCATGAACCGTGATGCCTGCCGCAAACACTACGGCCTGATCGCGATTTGATTGATGAATAATTTTTGACCCGCCGACCTTAAACACTTCATCCGCTCGGTAGATCACCGGTAATTTTTCCCGGGTGGTGCGCAGGTAGATCAGGCCGGGAGTGCGTGCCATCAACTCGGTCAACTTAAACACAGAGACGGCGTCGCTCGGGTAAAAAACCGTGCTGTTGAGCAAGCTGCGCATCATGGCGATATCTTCCAAACCCATCTGGGAAGCGCCGTCTGCGCCAATGGAAACGCCGGCGTGCGAGCCTGTCACCTTAAGATCGGGTCGGGAGTACTGGCACATACGTAACTGGTCAAACGCTCGGGTTAAAAAAGCGGCAAAACTGGAGACGAACGGCCGGTATCCCAGTTTGGACATTCCTAAAGCGACTGAGATCATGTTTTGTTCGGCAATATACATCTCGAAAAACCGGTCGGGAAAATCATGGGCGAATTTATCACTGTAGGTGGAATTAGATACCTCAGCATCTAAAACCACGAGATGATTTTGCGTCTTTCCCGATGCCACCAAAGCCTCACCGTAGGCTGACCGGGGAGCCACTTGGTCGCCGACCGCATATGACGGAGGTTGAGATGGGACATGGTTATTGTTGATGGCAGGGAACGTAACCGTTGTTGGATCTGGTTTAGTAATCTTTCCTTTAATCTCAAGATCAGTCTTTCCTAGTGCTTTGAGTGTCGCGTCCAGCCGGTCAGACGGAATCACTTTACCGTGCCAGGCGTCCTGGTTTTCCATAAACGCAACGCCCTTGCCTTTGATGGTTTTGGCAATCACCGCGGTGGGTCGGTCTGCAGACTTAATCTGTTGGTAGGCCTTGATAATCGTGGACAGGTCGTGGCCGTCTTCAATCAATATCGTATCCCAGCCAAACGCGGCAAAGCGTTTTTGATAAGCAACGATGTTCCAACCAACCATGGTTTCACCACGTTGGCCCAATCGGTTAACGTCGACGATGGCAATGAGATTGTCTAAACGATAGTGGACGGCTAGCTGCACCGCTTCCCAGTTCTGGCCTTCGGCCAGCTCCGAGTCTCCCAACAGCACAAAGGCGCGCGGCGGGTTTGGTAAAGCAGGCCGGAATCGTTTAATGGCCAGCGCCATACCCAGGCCAATTGACAAACCCTGGCCCAGGCTACCGGTGGCGACGTCGACATAAGGAAAATCAGGCGTCGGATGACCTTGGAGACGCGACCCAAACTGCCGTAAAGTTATGAGTTCGTCTTTGGTAATGGCGCTGGCCGCCCACCAGAGCGCATAAAGCAGCGGCGCGGCATGACCTTTGGAAAAAATTACCCGGTCGTTGGTAAGGGCTTGAGGACAATCAGAATCATACCGGAATAATCCGCCGAAAAACAACCCGGCCATCAGTTCCACCGCCGAAAGCGAAGATGACGGGTGTCCGGATCCGGCCGCGCTGGTGGCGCTGATAATGCCGTATCGGATTTTCCGGCACACATCAGCCAGTTTGGTAACTTGGTCCATAAAATATGATTGTACTGACTTTTTGATATAATTGTCAAAGTAAATATGGTAGAGCAACAGGCCCCGATATCTGAAACTGCTTCGCAGCCGCGTGATAGGTTTTGTCTGTATATCGCGGGAGCACTGGGAACCAATCAAAATATTCAGGAGATTCGGCGCTCGCTCACCGGTAAATACGGTGATCATGCACTGGTGGTTGATTCAGTCATCTCTCGTGACGGGATGCGGCGGCCGGACCGGTTTAAGATCATGGCGCAACGGCTGGTAGACGAATTTACTTCCGGCCGTGATCTGGTGGTGGTGGCCCATTCGTTCGGTGCGCCCGAGATTAACGCAGTGATTAGCCAGATTGAAAAGACCCGTCCGGAATTGCTTGAACCCAACTCAGAGTTTCTGCAAAAACTTAATCTGGTATTGGTGGCGCCGTTCGGATTTGTGGAAAACGCCAGGCAGGCAGCCGGCATGATGAAGCGGTTTACCGAAGTCGCGCGTACCCAACTGATCCTGCCGCTGATCCCTCCCAGCCAACTGATGGGGATCGAGTCAACCATGCTGGTGCCGGTGGCCGGCCTGGACCAGACAAGCCTAACGGAGGCGATTACTTGTGCTTATTCTGCCAAATCCCAGTATGGCCAGGTGGATCGGGTAGTGGTTTTGAAAAATCCCAAAGACTATAGCGAACTGGCGCAGTTACCGTCCGAACGTAAAAACGAACTGGGTCAACTTGACGCGGAACTGGGTCAGGCGGCCAAAGAGAAAAACTGGCCGTTGTTCCGTACCAAGCTGGTGGAGCGCGGTTTGTGCCTGCGCCGTCAGATGGCCGAAGCCTATCAAGGCAAATACTTCCCCGGTTATGAGGCTAAACCGGAGGAGCGTTCGATTGACGCGGTGGGAAAAGGCATCGGTGTTGCTTTGTTGGGTTTGGAAAGGTGGTTGAGTTTGTTCGGGCAGTCGTTGGCAGGCAAACCATATCAGCGGGTCATGGAGTTAAGAAAACGAGGCGCGGCCGTTAAGTTCCTGGTTCCCGAATATGACGCAATACTTAAATCCGCCGAGGCTAAACGCTTTCTCGGAATCGAGTCTGGCCAGCCGTCAGCCGATCTGGTGATCATGCGCGGCCAAACCCATGCGAGTTTTGCCAACCAGGGAGATGTGTTGGTCCAGGGACTGGAGGTATTAGGATTGTAGTAATCCGACCACTATCAGGAGGCTCTCTTGATGAACCGCTTCTTCACTAACAGGAAAATTAATAGCGCAGGGAGCCAGATCACACTGTAAACTCCCAACCAGATCAATGAACCGGCCAGCCAACGCAGATTGGCGATCAGTGACCGTACCGCTTCTTTAAGGATCAGCTGCGGCCGCCATGATTCAAGTGGGGCATAGGGAAGGGACAATTCGTCAGTGGACAGATAGACGGTAATTTTACTCATCGTTGCGTTTTGTTCCAGATATTTTTTCTGGCCAATCTGGGCGTCGATCTGATCTTGGAGATTAAGAATTTCCCGCTGGACGTTAAGAATGTCGGTCACGGTGGTGGCCTTATCGAGCATCGCCTCAAAAACCGTCTTGGTTTTATTCAACGTATCCAGGCGGGCCTGGATGTTGCTGTACTGATCAGTAACATCTTCACCGGTCAGATTTTCCGCCACCACCTTAATGGATAATGATTTAAAGTAGGTAAGAGCCTGGTCCAGCTTTTGGCTGGGAAGACGTACCGTGATGTTGGCGTTGGTATTTTCCGTCGGATTATTCAATGACGAGTACACCATAAACCCGCCCAACTCCTGGGTTTTTTTCACCACCAGGCGCTGCGCGGCTTCGACGTTTTTCACCAGCAGGGATAAATAAGAGTTGGCGATGGTCATCCGGCCTTGAGACGAATCCGCCGGTGTGGTGCGGTTTACGGCGGTTGGTGGTGCGACTGATTCGGCTGCCATGCCGCCGGACGCCGCCGATTTACTAAGGGTTAAGCCTTGATCAAAAGCACTAAAGGAGACGGGTGAAACCGGCGCCGATTTTTTGAACAATAAGAAAATGACGATGACCAGTAAAACGCTGATAATCTTGTTGCTTTTGATCCACTGCCAGACTGCCGTCATACTATGAGAATATAAAGGGAGCGACTCAATGTCAAGTTTAAGATTAAGTCAATTGCCCTTGCGGTTTGATTTTTTCTGGTATAATATCTTTCACTATGACAGTGTTGACAGTTAACAAATTTTATTTTTATTTTACCCGGCTTAAGGGCGGGGAGATTTGTTAAAGCCAAAAATCATTGACAACCACCCCGCCCAAAGCGGGGATTTTTTTTGGTCGCCGTTTCCGAAAGATGCAATTTCGGATTACGGATACCAATCCCGCCGAAGTCCCGCTAAGCGGGACGAAGGAGGATATAAGTAAAGATCGGGCGGATTAATTAATAGAGACAGATGAATAACTTATTACCCAAGCACAGTTTGTTTTACTTTTTTTATTACCCGTCCGGCGGGCGGTATCCGCAGTGACCACTTTTCCCGATACCACCCGCCCCACCAAGGCGGGTTTTTTTGTTAGTAATTAATAATTAAAACATGGAAAGACGCAATTACGACTTAGAAATCATTGCCGGTCCCTGTTCCATTACGCCCGAGGGATTGCCGAGCGTGTACAAAATCTCGGAAATTATGGTCAGCGACGGCAAAGGGGGAACCATGCTCGGAGTGAGCGGGACGCGCATGGTCGGGTTGAAGTCGCGGACTGGTTTTGACCCGACCGGAAAAGGCATGGGAATAGACGCTCAAGCCGTCTGGGAAGAAAGCTTGGTCCTGCCCAGCGTGGCGATGGCGGAACAGGTAGTCAAGGATACGGGTTTGTTAGTCGCCGCCGAAATTATGATGCCCGAAAAACAAATGCGGCAATACGTAAGAAGAATTCCGCCGGGCAAGTTATTGGCCTGGAATCCGTCGGTTGACCAGTTGGGTTGGCATGTCAAACAGATTGCCGATTTTGCCCGCGTCAACGGGTGGGATATCGGTCTGAAAAACGGCAAATGGTTGGGAGAACCGTTTAATCAGGCTAATGCCGCCGACTACCCCGACGAAACATCATTGGAAAGAGCCTGGGTTGGCCTAGCAAGCTACGCGGGTAAAATCGACGGCCGTTTAATTATGATTCACCGCGGTGTTGACATTCCAGAAAAAGGATTGTACCGCAGTCTTCCGGTGCACGAGGTGGCCAGAAGAGCCAAGCGCAAGGCCGGAGCCCTACTATACTTTGATCCGAGCCACAGTCTTGGCCCAAACCTACGTGATCAAATTGTCCAAGAAACTGTAACCGCCATGTTGATGAAGGACGGGAACGATTGGTTGTATGACGGTATTCTAATTGAGGCCGGTCAGGCGCCAACCGATACCAATCAGCACCTCTCGGTTAACGAGTTAGAAGTTTTAGTCAGCGAACTGGCTAAGTTTAGACGGTTGAGAGATCGACATACCCATCGATAGGATGGATATTACAAATTTGTGGTAAATAATTACCACTGATCGATAAATTATCAATTTCAGTCATCAATATGGAAAAAGATTTACGGCATGACGCAACGTTGGATTATGAAGTTCCACCGTCAACTGTGGTTTCGGCTGCTTTGGGGTTACCGAGAGTAATAACGGGTTTGGGCGCCAAAGACGCGTCATTGGATTATGCCTCAGTTGGTAAAGACAAACCCGTTGTCGTTTCTCAGTCGACAACCGCTCATGGTCCTGTGCAGGGAATAAAAACAAACCTGGCATCGCTTGATTATTAATCTAGATCATTGTGATCATGAAAAAACTTGATGTATTGCGCCAAGAAATTGACGGGATTGATGAACAAATGCTGCAGTTGCTTAAACAAAGATTGGTTGTGGTCAAGAAAATCGGTATCTGGAAAAAACAAAACAACGAACCGGCACTGGATAAACAAAGATGGAGTCAGGTGTTAAAGTCAAGACTGCAACTAGCCAGGAGATTAAAGATCGATGAAACGTTGATTAAGAAAATGTTTGGCCTAATTCATGAAGAGGCGTTAAGAATTGAAAAATAATTATGAAAACGATTACAGTGGCAATTGTTGGTTTCGGCCGGTTCGGCAAAACCCTGTACCGGATGATTAAAGACGATTTTTCCGTCATCGTCTATGATCGCAGTCGTTTAGCGCAAAGCGATTACCCGACACATCGTAACACCAAGATAGTGGATTCTGCGAAAGAGGCATATCGGGCGGACGTGATTTTTTATGCGGTACCGATCGAGAACTTTGAGTCGGTAATTAAATCCCACCGGCGTTTTTTCCGTCCCAATCATCTATTGATCGATGTGCTGTCGGTGAAAGAACTTCCGCAACGGGTTTTTAATCAATGCCTGAAGGGTTTGCGCACGCAGGCGCTTTTGACTCATCCGATGTTCGGTCCGGACAGCACTCAAAACGGGTTTAAGGGGCTGAATTTGATGGTTAATCAGTTCCGCTGCAACGATGACAACTTTCAGTTTTGGCGTCGCTATTTTAAAAACAAAGGCATTACCGTCGTGGAAATGAGTGCGAAAGAACACGACCGGTTGGCGGCTCAATCGCAAGGAGTTACTCATTTTGTCGGACGTCTGCTGGAGGGAATCAATTTCCGACCGACACCAATCGACACGTTGGGGGCAAAAAAACTCCAAGAGATTATGCGGCAAACCTGCAACGATAACAAGCGGTTGTTTAATAATTTACAGACGTTTAACTTTTACACAAAAGCGATGCGGCTGGCGATCGGACGCGCTTATGACCGGCTGTATAACCGACTGCTGCCCAAACGAGTAGATAAAGGATGGGTCGTGATCGGCATCCAGGGAGGTCGAGGCAGCTTTAACGAACAGGCAGCCTTTGATTACTTGCAGCGCCACCAGATCAGGCAGTACCGGATAAAGTATCTTTATACCAGTGACCGGGTGCTGCGGCATCTGCACGCCGGAAAGATCGACTATGGTCTGTTTGCCATCCATAACGCGCTGGGCGGAATCGTCTGGGAGTCGGCACGCAGCATGGCGCAATATAAGTTTAAGATCGTTGAGGAATTTCCAATCTTAATCAAGCACACACTGATGAAGCGGAAGGATGTGGGGATTGATCAAATCAAAACCGTCATCGCCCATCCCCAGGTTTTTCTGCAGTGTCGCAAACATCTGGCGGTGCGCCATCCTCACCTAAGGCAGACCAGCGGGAAAGGCGACTTGATTGATACGGCCCGATCGGCTAAGGCGGTCGTTTCCGGTGAAATTGACAAGCGTGCGTTTGTCTTAGGTCCGGGACCGCTGGCAAAGTTGTATAATTTAGAAGTGGTTGACCGGGATTTGCAGGACAGCAATAACAATTTAACGTATTTCTTTTTAGTAAGCAGGTAATGTGGCCACGCAATCCAACCTGGCAGGTTGGACCTAGTTTGGCAAGTTAAATATTTACAAAATATTCTATATGAGTAATAATTTCGCCCGTCGGGTTAGAAAGATGGCCGATGATACGGTAGTCAATACGCTCAAATTAGCCAGCCAGCCGGGCATCATTTCCCTGGGCGGCGGACTTCCCAATCCCGATCTGTTTCCGGTGGAGTTTATCAGGGAAACAGTCGACCGGTTAATTAAAGAAAATAGCCATCAAGTGCTACAGTACGGTCCGACTCCGGGTTTGCCGGTATTGCGCGCGTCCATCGCATCATACCTGAGCCAAAAATGGGGAAGAGCTGTCAAGCCGGAACAGGTATTGATTACCACCGGTAGCCAGCAGGCATTGGATCTGGTGGGAAAGGCGTTTCTGGATAAAAGCGATTGGGTGTTGGTGGAAAACCCCTCCTATTTGGCGGCGTTGCTGGCTTTTAACGGTTATGAAGTAAAGTATGACACGTTGCAGTTAAAGCCGGGTGGTATTGATAGCGGCGAGTTGGAGAAAAAGCTACGGTCGGGAAAAAAATACCAGTTTGCCTATTTTATCCCCACCTTTCAAAATCCGACCGGAGTTACCTGGAACGAAAGCGTGCGTCGTCAGACACTGGCACTGGCCAAACAACATGGGCTAATGATCATCGAAGACGATCCTTATGGTGAACTGTATTTTCAGTCGGTGCCGCCGGCCAGTCTGGCGGCCCTGGATCAGGGTAATACAGTGATTTACCTGGGGACATTTTCCAAAACCTTCTGTCCGGGTTTGCGCGTCGGTTATCTGGTGGCAGATGAGAACACCGTGGCGACCTTAACCCTAATCAAGCAGGCCATGGATCTGCACAGCCCATCGCTTTCCCAGGCGTTGGTGGCCGAATACCTGCAAGACCAAAAAACCTATCATGATCAAATGGAAAAAATTCGCGTATTTTATCGCGAGAAAGTGCGATTTATGATGAAAGAAATGGAAAAACAATTTAAAAACGTTGCCAGTTGGACCAAACCTGCCGGTGGGCTCTTCACCTGGATGACCGTTCCCGGTATCGATTCACGCACGTTCTATCATGAAGCTATTAAGGCCGGGGTAAGTTTTATGCCCGGTTATCCGTTTTACGCCAACCGGCCGGACTATTCCACGCTGCGGTTGACATTTGCAACAGTGGGAGAGGAACAGATGAAAATCGCACTAGAAAGACTAAAAAGGTTAATTAAACGAAGTTAAAATTTCATTACAATCCAGAACATTGCCATAACCCAAAAATCAACCTGCCAGGTTGATTTGAGGTTGGCAGGAATTTATAATAAGCAATATGGTAAATCTATCAACTAATGATCGTTTAAGTCTGATCAAACAAGTCGGTGAGGAGATCGTTACCGAAACGGAGCTTAAAGCGTTGCTGGAAAGCGGTGAGGAATTGATCGCCTATGACGGATTTGAGCCGTCGGGCCAGATTCACATTGCCCAAGGGTTGTTGCGGGCGATCAACGTCAATAAAATGATCAAGGCCGGCGTGCGTTTTAAAATGTGGGTGGCCGACTGGCACGCGTTGACCAACAATAAAATGGGGGGCGATCTGAAAAAACTGCAGACTACCGGTCAGTATTTTATTGAGGTTTGGCGTGCGTCGGGAATGGATCTCGATCACGTTGAGTTTCTCTGGGCTTCGGACATGGTAAAAGACGCCGACTATTGGCAGCTGGTGATTCGGGTTGGTATGACTAATAAACTAGCCAGATTTATCCGCACCGCCGAGTTTATGGGAAGAAAGGACTCGGCAGATCAGTTAACCGCCGCCCAGATCATGTACCCCTGTATGCAGATTGCCGACATTTTTCGCTTGGGAGCCAAAATCACCCAGTTGGGTATGGATCAGCGCAAGGTCAACATGCTGGCGCGGGAGATCGGGCCGCAACTGGGATTTTGGAAACCGGTAGTTGTCAGTCATCATATGCTGATGGGGTTGGGTAAACCGCCGTCGGCCAATACCGATCGCGCTACCCGGACGGT
This sequence comes from Patescibacteria group bacterium, assembly GCA_023380935.1. Lineage (GTDB taxonomy): Bacteria > Patescibacteriota > Microgenomatia > UBA1406 > GWC2-37-13 > UM-FILTER-34-12. The sequence continues at coordinate 2,704 of JAMCST010000017.1, read as the reverse complement.
GGAAAACAAAATGTCCAAGTCCAATCCGGACAACGCCATTTTCATGACCGACACCGCGGAAGATATCAAACGCAAAATCAACAAGGCCTACTGTCCGGAAGGCGAAACCAAAGAAAACCCGGTGTTGGAATACTGCAAGTACATCATTTTTGAGTCGTGTGACCGCTTGGGGATTGATGCGTTTCGGGTGGAGCGGCAGGAAAAATTCGGCGGTAGTGTCGGTTACAAAACATTTATTGACCTGGAAAAAGCCTTTGCCAATAAGGAGCTGCACCCAATGGATCTAAAAGGAGCGGTCGTTAGATATTTAGACCAGTTGCTCCAGCCGGTCAGGCGCCATTTCGAGACAGATAGTCGGGCCAAAGACCTGCTTAAACAGGTCCAGGGTTTTAAGGTGACGCGTTAGTTCCAATAATAAGGTGTTTGGGTGGTTTAAACCGACGCATCTCTAGAAGACGGACAAACCGGCCGTTTGCGTCACGTTCAATGATGAAGATAATAAAATCACCACTGCGCAATATGACCAATGATCGGTGTGGTAGTTTATTCATACGTTCGTGCATATTAGTCATAGTATAACACTGTTTAGCCGCTTGATTTGACATTGGTAGTTTTGTCTTTAAGATATAGTCATGCAACATCAGACCGCCTTGTTGATCGGTCGATTTCAGCCGTTTCATTACGGCCATTTGTATTTACTAAAAAAAACCCTGTCGGTAACGGACAGAATCATTATCGGTATTGGCAGTGCTAATGTTACGGACGGAAATAACCCTTACTCGTTTGTTCTGCGTCAAAAGATGATCAATACGGTTATCAAGCAAGAAGGATTTACCAAAGCAGTCATTCAGATCGTTGGCCTTGATGATTTTCCTGATGATCAACAATGGTTACAACAGCTGTTGAAGAACGTCAAGTCGTTTGACGTGGTGGTGGGAAACAACGAATGGACTAATTCCATCTTGGCGGGAGCCGGTTATCCGATCATGCGTATCGGTTATTATCAACGTTACCGTTACGAAGGAGTAAAGATTCGCCGCCTGATGCAAGAAGGAAAAAACTGGCAGGACAGGATTCCCGCTTATTTAATTCCTCTTTTAGTCAATTAATTAACTTAAATAACATTACTCTATGTCATATAAGTATCGTCATCTGGTAGTCGGCGGAACCTTTGACCGGCTGCACCTGGGTCATCGTGTCTTGATTTTACGCGCCTTTCAGCTGGCGGACAGAGTGACGATCGGGATTACCAGTGACAATTTTGTCAGAAACAAAGCGGGCAGGGCGGTGATCTTGCCGATGGAAAAAAGAAAACAGACAGTCATTAATTTTTTAGCGCAAAAAAAAATCGCCGGTCGTAGCCGATTTTTTATCCTAAACAACATTTACGGCATAACGAAAACCGAAAAAAACATCGATGCCATCCTGGTGACGCGGGAAACTAAAAGCAACGCCAGCCTGATCAACCGTTGGCGCCGCGGTCACCGTCTGGCGCCGCTGTGCATTGAGATCATCGATTTGATAAAGTCGGCTGACCGGAAGATTATTCGGTCACAACGCATCCGGGCCGGACAGATTGATCGTCAAGGTAACCGTTATGACTATTGGTTCAAAAAAACACTGGTTCTTCCGCGGCCGTTAAGACCCAGGTTAAAACAGGCGCTGGGCCAGATTATAAGAATTAATGCAGTCGATTGGTCAAAACAGCAGTCGGTTGGTTCACCGGTAATCGCAGTCGGCGACGTTATTGTCCAACGTTTGGAACAACGGGCGTTTCTGCCGGCCGTCAGAGTGATTGATTTTCGCACCCAAAGGAAAAGGATCGTTTATCGCCCCGATCACCTGGCTAATGCCGTACACGTGGTTAACCGTCCCGGTCACGTCTGTCCCCGGGCCGTGCGGGCAATCAAACGCTGTCTTAAAGGTTATTTCGACACAAAAACCAGCCAGACAGTGGTGGTCAACGGAGAAGAGGATTTGTTGGTGCTGCCGGCGGTATTACTGGCGCCGTTGGGCGCCTGGGTGATCTACGGACAGATGGGTAGGGGGGCGATTCGGGTAGTGGTAAGCGAGGATAAAAAGGCCGAAGCGCTTAGGTTAGTCCATCAGTTTATGGTAAAATAAACCACTATGAAGACCAAGTACCAACCCGACCAGTTTGAATCTCACTGGACGCAGATCTGGGAAAAGGAAAACTGTTACCGGGCTCCGGACATTGCCACTCCGGCTCGCCGCAAAAACAAACAATACGTATTGTCGATGTTCCCTTATCCTTCAGGAGCCGGCTTGCATGTCGGTCACGTCCGTATCTATACCGGTACAGATGTGCTGGCGCGTTTTTTCCGGATGAGCGGTAAGGCGGTACTCAATCCGATGGGCTGGGATGCGTTTGGCCTGCCGGCGGAAAACGCCGCGATCAAGGCGAAAAAAAACCCGATGGATATCGTTCCCCAAAACATTGCCAACTTCAAGCGCCAGATGCAGATGCTGGGATTTTCATTTGATTGGAAAAGGGAGTTTGCCACCACCGATCCGGCCTATTACCGCTGGACCCAGTGGTTGTTTATCCAGCTGTTTAAGGCCGGATTACTATACAAAAAAAACGCGCCGATTAACTTTTGTCCGAAATGCAAAACCGGTCTGGCCGAAGAAGAAGTGCTACCCAACGGTACGCACGAACGGTGTGGTAGTTTATTCATACGTT
>JAMCST010000016.1 GCA_023380935.1 Patescibacteria group bacterium | reverse complement strand
GTTGGGTAGGTTCACCACCGACAGGGTGTACTCCGCCACCGTATCGGTGGCGCCGTAACGCATGGCGTCGATCAGGAGCTGTTTTGCCTTTTCGTCCACCGCTTGCTTTACTTGTTCGTCGGCCGCCTTGATTTGACCGGCAATTTCCCGTTTCAATTTCTCTTCCCATCCCTGCAGCAATAACTCTTTCGCTTGGTCTTTGGTCATCTGGGCAATCTTTTCCAGCTTTTGCAAAATCGCTTCCCGCTTTTCCTCCCAGTCTCTCTTGAGGGTGTGACTCGCGGTTCTTTCTCTTTCCACGGTTACCTGCTCTCGATTGAGCTGGGCGGACCGGTCGTCGAGTTGCTGCTCTTTTTTTGCCAGGCGTTTTTCCGCCTCAAGCGCATCGCGGAGGATTTTTCTCGACTCGTGCTCGGCTTCCTGTTTAATGCGCATCGCCTCTTCGTTGGCCCGCAGAACAATGCTTTTGCTCTCCTGGTTGGCCTTGGCTAAGGCGGTTTCTTTCGCCTCTTCTGTATGAAAAATCTTCTCCAGTATTGTTTTCCACATATTGTTTATGGTCTGATGAAGACGATTTCCTTACCACACTTGAATATAACCTTACCGGTCAATCCCCGGCCGCCGTTGGTTGGTTAAGAGCAAGAGTAAAAGAACAACATGGATGAATAAGTGGGTAATTTGATTATCGGTCTTCGTTAATTATTAACATTTATATTTTACCCCTTTTCCTGACTTTTGGCAAACGCAACTGCATTTTTATAGGCCTGTCGCGCCACGGAAAAATCAAATCCCCGCCGCACCAACAAAGCGACTGCCCTTTGCCAGCGTTTCGGCTCTGGCAAGCCGGCCAAACGACACCAGCGGGCCCGCAGCAGCCGGTCGGCGCCCGCCTGCTCGTTGACCGGATGGCGGGAGAAGTATGCGTCTACAAGTTCCTGGGCGACGCCAAAACGACGCAGCTCTCCTTTAATGGCAAAACTGCCTTTAGGGTGGCACACCGAACGGCTCCGTACCAACCAGTCGATAAAAGACCGGTCGTCGACCAGTCCCTCTTGTTCAAGTTGAGAAACAACCGTGTCCACCAGCGTCTCTGGCCCGCCCAATCGGCTGAGCTTTTTGGCCAGATAGCGACTTAGTTCTTCTTTGCTGCGCGGGCGAAACTTCAGATAGAAATAGGCATAATTCAGTAGGCGCGCGCGTTGTTCGGCTTGTTCCATGCAGATTTAGGCTGGTTTCTTTCCGGCTGGCCTTTCCAGCGCCTCCCGGATGATCTGGGTTTTCAACTTTTCGTCCTTTTCCAACGCTTCTTTCACCTGATCTTTTCCCTGACCCAGGAGTTTTTCGTGGAAACGGAAAAAGGCCCCGCTTTTGCTTAAAACTCCGGCGGCGATGGCCGTGTCGATCACCCCGTCAAGCCGGTCGATGCCGGCGGCAGTAATGGTCAGTTGCGCTTCCTTGAACGGCGGCGCCACCTTATTCTTAACAATCTTTACCCGCACGCGCGCCCCATAGACTTCATTGTTTTTCTTCAGCGTCTCGATCTTACGCACATCCATACGCACCGACGCATAAAACTTCATCGCCAAGCCACCCGGCGTGGTCTCGGGATTGCCAAACATGATCCCGATTTTGAGTCGCAACTGGTTGGTAAACACGATGGTGGTTTTCGACTTGGAAATCACTCCGGTAAGTTTGCGCAGCGCCTGCGACATCAGACGCGCCTGCAACCCCATCTGCGCATCACCCATTTCGCCCTCAATCTCGGCCCGCGGGACCAGTGCCGCCACCGAATCGACCACGATCAAGTCGACGCCGCCCGAACGAATCAGCGTCTCGACGATCTCCAGCGCCTGCTCGCCGGTGTCCGGCTGAGACACCAGCAGGTCTTCCAATTTCACCCCAAGCACCTTTGCCCAGGCCGAGTCAAGGGCGTGCTCCGCGTCAATAAAGGCGGCCACCCCGCCGGTTTTCTGCGCTTCGGCGATCAGGGAAAGACAAATGGTGGTTTTGCCCGATGCCTCTGGTCCGAAAATCTCCACCACCCGACCCTTGGGAACGCCCCCCACCCCCAAGGCGGCATCTAGGGGCAAAATCCCAGTCTTAATCACCTCGACCGGCACGGTCGGTCCACCGCCAAGACGCATGATCGCGCCGCGGCCAAACTGTTTTTGGATCTGCTCAATCGCTAAGGAAATTGCCTGGTTTTTTTCCTTGTCTTCGCTTTTCATATGGACAAAAGAAGAACAAAAAATGCTAACGGCTCAATTCTGACACAGATTTTTTTAATTTGCAACCGACTATAAACCACAAATTAAAACAAATAGATCAGTCCGATAATCACCGTCCCCCATAAAAAGACGGTGGCGACCAGGGGCGGGTCGGTGGTGATGATTTTCTCCGGTCGCTCGCCCTCGGCTTTTTCGTAAAGCAACTGGGCGTAACGGGAAATGCCGTAAACCACAAGGGGAATCGTCACCATCATCCATTTTCTCGCTTCAAAGTCCGGATAAAGATCGACAAAAAACCGGGTGAGCGGCGTGGTGGCCTGGGACGGCCGCTCAACATAAGTATAGGTGGCATAGGCAATGATGGTGGCGGTGGCAAAAGTATAGGTAAGAAAATCCAGGAAGTGTTTGTTGTAATGAACCAGGGCGGTGCGCGCCCCCCTTCCGACCACCCCCAATTCGGCCTGGCGCTTGATCGCCGCCATAAACAACGAAACAAAAAAAATCGTCAAAAACAACCAGATGGGAATGTGGTATCCCGACGCCACTTCTCCCGCCAGCGTCCTGACCATAAAGGAAAACGAGATGGTGAAGATGTCGATCACCGGATAGCGCTTCAGGTAAAGCGAGTATAAAAAGTGAAGAAGAATAAAAACCAGGGCGAGGAAAAAAAGCGACCGGGCAAAGATCAGGGCAACCACCAGCGAAACAATTGTCAGAACAAAAGCCAAAAAGGTCGCCTGGGGAATGGTGATCTCCCCCGAAGCTACCGGGCGGTAACGCTTGATCGGGTGTTTGCGGTCAAACTGATAGTCGATGATGTCATTCAATACATATGAGGTTGATGACAACAAACAAAAAATAAAGAAGGCATAGAAACTTTTAACGGTTAATTCGGCGTCGAAGAGCTTGCCGGAAAAAATAATGGCAGTAAAAACCACCAGGTTTTTGATCCATTGATTTACCCGCAGTAAACGCAGGTATAAAGAAACTCGCCGGCTGACCATCACCTTGCATTATACATAATTTTTTCCTATCATGAAAACACCTTATGGACAAACTACCCGACTGGCTGTATCAGCCGCTAGTGGTCCTTCCCAAATTAGTTGAACAACCCACCTGGGGAGGTGATTATATTATCAAATATAAGGACTGGGGCAACCAACTCCGGTACCAGAACAAAAAGATCGGACAGAGTTATGAGTTATGTGGCGAATCGCTGTTGCAGGATAATCATGGCCGCCTCCATCAGCTTTCTGCCCTGGTAAACCAATACCCCCGAGCGGTGATCGGTGAAAAAAACCGCACCCGGTTCGGCAAGATGCCGCTGCTGATTAAGCTTACCCAAGCGCTGGGCAACTCATTTCAACTGCACGTGAAAGCCGCCACCCAAGCGTCGCCCTGGTTGGCCAAACCCGAGTCTTGGTATTTTTTTGAGGCCGGATACGTGTCTTGCGGCATTAAGCCCGATGTTGACCTGTGCGCCTACCAAGCCGCCTGCCGCGTCATCGAAAGAAAAATGGCCGGGTTGAGCCGGCTAATCAAGGCGGGAAAATTATCCCTCGCCGCCGCCAGAACCGCCGCCCGACAGTTTATTAAAACCATCGATCCTTGGCAGTTTGTTAACGTCATGGCGGTCGATCGGGAAACCGCGGTCGACCTGAGCGCCGGCGGCATTCACCACTCCTGGGAAGACAACCGGCGCCTCTGTCCCCAAGGCAATATTGTTTATGAGGTCCAGCTCGACGTTCCCGACTCAAGCTCCACGATCCGTTGTTTTGACCAGGGGAAAATAAGCAACGATGGAACGGTGCGGCCGCTGCATGTCGCTGATTATTTCCGTTATCTTGATCGCCGCCCGGCCAACAATTGCCCCAACCGGCTTATACATCAACCAACCAATGCTGTAATCTTCCAAACCAAATACTATCGCCTTGGTCGAATGGCGGTCAACAACAAAACGGTCGATTATCCCAACCATGCCTTTGTTCATTTGTTTATCAAGACCGGTCAGGCAAGAGTTGTCACTCAGGCCGGCGAGATCGTGTTGAATCAGGGCCATGGCGGATTTATCTGCGCCTGCGTCAACCACTACCAACTGGTGGCGCTGCGGCCGGCGACCACGATTTTACGGACCGACGTTGTTAATTAATGGTTATAATTTAGTTTATTAATAATAAGGGTATCTTAATGTATACGGATTTTGGCTCGGTTCCCCAACACTACGCGGCGCGCACCAGAGAAAAAATGCAGGAAGTGTTAATGAATCCCCACTCCAGTGCCCCGGCCATCTTTTACTACATGATCCGTGGTGGCCACAATCAAAAAAATATTACGGTCTGGGAGCCGGGAAAGGTTGGCGGAGAGTACATTAAAACCTATGGCCATTATCATGTCGGCGACCTGGATGAAAATTACTGGGTACTGTTGGGAACCGGCGTTGCCGTGTTGCAAAAACTAGCGGTTAACGACCGGGGTCAAACCATTCCCGACCGGGTCGCCGAATTCAGGGCGCTTTGCGTCAAATCCGGCGACCGTATTTATATGCCGCCGGGATACGGACACCTGTTGACCAACACCGGTGACACTTTCCTGGTCACGGCCGACGACAGCCCGGTTAACTTCAAAAACCAAAACGAGGCCGGTTCACCCGGACACGCCGACTACGCCACCGTCAGACAAACTCGCGGCTTTGCTTTTTATGTGGTAGAACACGAAGGTAAACCTGCGCTGGTCAAAAATCCCCGTTTTCATGAGGTAACCAAACTGGAGACCGGCGGACTACCGACCATCGCCCCACCCCAAGCATTAACCTAAACTTGCCACCAATTCGGCAACCCGACCACCCAAACGCACTGCCTCGTTAGTCCCGCGGTCATAAGGATAGGTCATTTCCAAATTGGCCAAAAAGAAGTTCTTTGCTGGAGTAATCATCTCCGGCCGGTTTTTGACAAACTCCAGGTCGTAAAGCGGCTGGGCAAACGGCGAAACAAAATAAAACGCCGGCTCAACGGGGCGAAAGCGCGGATTGATTTTCTTCAGGTGGGGAATAAAATATTGGAGCGCCTCGGTTCGGCCCACCTTTAGTTTCGGATCGTCTGGTTCGTGATAGTTTGCCACGTAAAGGACGTGACGACCACCATAGTGTTTTCGGTCCACGAAGTTGGTGTGTTGGATTAACCCCATTATCGGCATCGCGTCAACGCAAACATTAACCCAGTAGGCGCGCGCGAAAAGCGGCTGCCCGCTCGACACGACCAGGTTGGCCGCGGACAGATAGCGCAGCCGGGACAGGCGGCGCAAATAATCATCGGGAAAAACCGCCGCAGCGATCAGGCGGTTTACCGGAGACGGCAAGGTGGACACCACCGCGTCTGCCCAGACCTGGGTTTTTCCGGTCGGCGTAAGACAGGTTAACCAATATCGTCCGCCCCGCCGCCGAACACCAACCACGCGCGTTTGCCGCCTAACCAACACTCCACGCGCCCCCAACCTTTCCCCCAGCCAATCGCATAACGCCTGAAACCCGCCCGCGACATAACCAAGTCGCCGGGTGCGCTTTTTTATGCGCGCCCAGATAAATGCGGCGGTAATGCTTTGGTCATGGTTGGCAAATTTTTTATGAAACAGCGGTTGCCATAACATTTGCCAACCCGCCTCCCCCATTGTTTGTCGCAAAAACCTTGACGCGGTGATCCGATCATATGATCCCAAAAAGGGAGACAGCTTGAGCAGCGCCATCACCGCGCCGACCCGTAGCCTGGAAGCCGGGGTCAAAAACGGAAAGCGTAACAAATCCTGCGGTGAATTTACGGGAATTATGCGGTAATTTTTTTCGTCAAGATACAGGGAACTGGTGTCCGGCTCGGTAAACACAACCTCTGGAAAATTAATCTGCCCAACGAGGTTAAGCAGGTCGTGGTCGCTGGTGAAAATATGGTGATAGGTATGGTCAAGAAACCAATCCCAGGAGGGAAGTCGAAAACCGCCCGCTTGCCCACCCAACTGATCCGAAGCCTCAATCAACTCAATTCGGTGTTTTCCCAAATCGCTTAGGCGCCAAGCGGCGGTGAGCCCGGTCAGGCCGGCACCAATAATTATGACTTTCATTATTTACCGCAAATTTAACGCAGATTTGCCGCAGGGACGGATCTTTTAACCACCGCAACCAAGATCGTTTCCAACACCAGCGTCGTCGGAATGGCCAACAATACGCCCAAAATTCCCGCCAGCTTGCCCCCGATAATCAGGGCCACCAGGGTGACGATCGGATTGACCCCAACCACCCGTTTCATCACCAAAGGAACGATTAAATTGTTTTCCAGCTGCTGCACCACCAACGCCAGAACAAGTACGGCGACGCCGGTGACGTAGTTCTGGGAAAATCCAATCAGCGCCGCCGGTACCGCAGCCAATACCGGCCCCAGGTTGGGAACCACCTCCAAAAGCCCGGCCAACACGGCCAGGGGCACAGCATACCTCACCCCCAACACCGATAAGCCGATAAAGGTTAACAATCCCACAACGGTCATCAGCGCCAACTCACCCCAAAACCAAGCATTAAGGCGGCGGCGCACCTTAACCACAACGTCCATCATTCTCGCCAGCTCCACTTCGCTTAAAAACTTACCGAAAACGTTCTTAATCGGGCGGTCTTCCACCAAAAAATAAAAACTAAAAAACATGGTGGTAACAACAAAGAAAACATTAGAAAACGCCCCTTGAATAATGGTAAACGCCTGGTTGGTTAGGTTGGGAAGATACTGGCTCAGCGAACTGAGATTAATCAGGTCGCTGATGTTCGGAACGGCCTTTACCATAATGCCGGGAAGGTTGTTGAAAAGCAGTGCGCTTTCTTTGATGAGCGGGGGAAATATTAGGGTTACTAGGGCGACAAAAAATCCGAGAAACAAAAAGAAAACGATCGGCGCAGCCACGGCGCGCGCCACCCGTAAACGCATCAACCGCTCAACCAGAGGATAAAGGGCGCTGCTAATAATAAAGGCAATAAATAGGGTAAAAATCAAGTCCCTAATTAAAAACAGGAACTGGAGCAAAAGCACTACGGCAACGACAAAGATCACTGTCCGCGCCGATATCTCAATTTTTTGCATAGGAACATGATATCAGTTGCGCCGGCCGCGCGCAAGAGTAAACAAATAGACGCGGGCCGCCCCGGCAATCTTCAGTGCCCGCGCCAATTCGGTAACGGTCGCGCCGCTGGTAACCACGTCATCAACCACGAGGAAAGTTTTGCCAACGACTGCCGCGCGGTTAATGATGCGGAATGCGCGGCGCAGGTTTTGCCGCCTTTTTACGATGGTCTTTTGTTGGGCCTGGGGTAGGGTGGGCCTGACCCGCTCAACCCCGGCAAACAGCGGGCGCGGGAGAAATCCCTGTAGCCAAGCGGCAATAATGTCGGCCTGATTAAAACCGCGCTCTTGGTGTTTTTGCGGATGAAGGGGAACCGGAAGATAATAATCGACCTGTCCGTCGGCAAGGTCTTTTAAACGACCCAGCCGCCGCAACACCTCGCATCTCCCCAAGCCAAAACAAAACTCGTGCAGCACCCGGTAGAACTGGCGATATTTCGCCTCACCGATAATCTTTTTTGTCAGTCGATCATAATAAAACAGGGAGGACCAGCCGTCGATTGGACCATCAACCAAACAGGGATGGTGGGTTTTACCCAACCACGACCGTCTGGCACAATAAAAACAGATCTCTGGACAAAAACGAAGGCGCCCCAGGCACTTGTCGCACAAATAAACACCCGGCCAACCACACCCCAGGCAAAACCGCGGGAACAGAAAATCGATCCAACCCATATGATCATGATAACAAAAAATGGCCCTTGCTTTTTTTTGTGCAAATGTTTATTATTTGTGGATAAGTTATCCACATGTTTTCTTTGGGCCCATGTTATCATCTACCTGGCAGGGTTTTTTAAACGAGATCGAGAAAAACAATCCGGCCGCCACCGTATATTTATCGGTCCTTAAACAAATCCGCCTGGTCGAGGTTAACTCCGACCGCTTCACGATTGACTGCCGCAACCAGGGAATGTTGTTTTATCTGGCAAAAAAGAAGGGGGAGATTGAGGCCGCTTTTTCCCGGTTTGTTAAAAAAGACATGCGCGCCGACCTGATGGTGCGTGTCTCAACCAAAAAAACCAAAAAGGACGGCGGCGAACCGTTGCTCAGTTTTAAACCCAGCATTGACGACGTTTTTGCCCGGGCCGGGTTGAACAAAAAATATCAGCTGGAAAACTTTGCCGTTTCCTCGACCAACCAAGTGGCCTTTGCGGCGGCTCAAGCGGTGGTCGACAATCCTGGCGGCGCCTACAATCCGCTCTTTCTCCACGGCGGCGTCGGAGTAGGGAAGACCCATCTGGCTCAGGCGGTGGCACGAAAAATTCTCGAAACCCGAGCGGACAAACACGTCTTGTTTTGTCCCGGCGACAACTTTACCAATGAACTCATAGAGGCGATTCGGGGAAAAACAACGCCGCGGTTCCGCCGCAAATACCGTGGTTTGGACCTGCTGATCATCGATGACGTTCAGTTCATTGCCGGAAAAATGGGAATCCAGGAGGAATTTTTTCACACCTTTAACTCGGTCATCTCGGCCGGAGGACAGATCATCCTAACCTCTGACCGCCCCCCAGAAGAAATAAAAAATCTTGAAGATCGCCTGCGATCGCGCTTTCGCGGCGGAATGATCGTCGACATTCAGTCGCCCGACTTCGAACTACGCAGCGCCATTCTTCTCATTAAGGCCACAGAAAAGAACATTCCCGTCACCATGGATGCGGTCAAGGAGATTGCCCAGCGGGTTGAAGACACCCGTGCACTCGAAGGTTCGCTCGTCTCCATTTATGCCCGCACCATCGGAAACAAAGATCAGGTTGACAACGAAGCGGTGTCTTCGTTTTTCCGCCAAAAAACCGAGGCGGGCCTAAAAAAGGTTTCCCCGGTTGATGTAATCCGCCTTGTTTGTTCGGTATATCACGTTCGCCCCTCCCAGATCAAGGATTCGACCAGGGAGGGGCACGTTGCCCTAAGTCGGCAGATCATTATGTATGTCCTCCGCCAAACCATGAGGCTGAGACTCGAGGAAATCGCCTTCATACTAAAAAGAAAGGACCACACAACCGTGATCCACGGCGTAAAGAAAATCAACGCCCTCGTCGTTTCCAACCCGATCATCAAACAAGAGGTCGACAGAATCATTCAATCACTTCACTTGTCCCCATAGAATCCACAGACAATCAACAAGATTTTTGTTTGGGTTTGTCTGATCTTGAAAATCTCGCGTCTTTTTTATACACTTATACCCAAGCCTTACTATTACTATTAATATAGATACAAATGAAAATTACCCTGGTCAAAGAGGTTCTTCTGGAAAAACTGAACCTTTGTTCTCGTTTTACGGCCAACAAAATCACGACCAACAATGCCCTCGAAGGAATCATGCTTAAAAAAAAGGGGGGGAAACTGATTTTTTACGCCACCGACCTGACGAGATTCATTAAAACCGAAACCGGCATTAAGGGCAAGGAAGATTTTTGTATTATTCTTAGTCCGAAAAAAATTGTTGATTTTCTTAATCTGTTGACCACCGGACCCGTTGATATTGAAGTTAAGGAGAAGGCCATTGTTATGAGTCAGGGAAAGGCCCGGGGAAGCTTTCCTTTGATTACGGGAAACGACTTTCCTTTGCCGCCGGCGCTATCAGACAAAGTGGTGGTTTTGGATAATAAACTGTTGGGACAGCTGGATCTGATTACTTTTGCCTCATCGGAAGACAGCGTGCGTCCGGCGCTCACCGGAACCAATTTTGTTGTGAGCGACAACGAGTTGACCCTGGTGGCCACCGACGGCTTTCGCCTGTCTTTTCTTAAGAGCGGAACAAAACTCAAGACCCCCTCCATGCTGGTTCCGTCGGTTTTTCTTGATGACGTCGTCCATCTTTTGTCCGGTGCCGACGAGCTGGGCCTAATCGTTTCCGAGGAGGAAAAAATGATCGCGATCAAAAGCGGGGAAACCGTTTTTTATTCCCGTTTAATTCAGGGAGAGTTTCCGGCCTATGAGCGCGTTATTCCCACCGAGCTCAAGACCACGGTTCGGGTGGAAAAGGACGAGCTGTTAAGAAATATCAAGCTGATTTCGGTCTTTGCCCGGGATCAATCAAATATAGTTGTGTTGGAGACGCTGGAGAGCGGACTTAAGTTAACCACCAAGGCGCCCGACGCCGACGCCAACAACAACTACGCCATGCAGGACGCCCAGGTGAGCGGAGACAACCAACACATCGCTTTTAATTACCGTTTTGTTATTGATCTGTTAACCCGCTTGCCGGGAAAAGAGGTGGTGGTGGAAATCCTTCGCGGGGACGCTCCGGTGGTGTTTAAATCCGATCAGGTAAAGGGTTTCTTACACATTATTATGCCGGTGAGGATCGGAGAATAAAAGACTACAGTTCTCCCAGGCGCTCTTTCTTTTCCGACTTGTTTTTTACGAGATTGAGAAATCTTTCGGTAGAGGAAAGGCGGCGGTGGCCGACAATTTTAGCGATATATTCTACCGACGCCCCGTTGATGAGCTGGTGAGCGATAAAGGTGTTGCGCAGGTCGTTTACCGTGGCATTTTCAATCCCCACCTCGCGAAAACAGCGACTGATGATCTGTCTGATGTTGCGAATGAGTAGGGGATGGCCGGTTCGGGTAATGAAGAGAAACTCGCTCTTTCCCTCGTCGCGCGTTTTCAGATAGTTGTTGACCGCGTTTTTTACCGCACGATTGATTGGGATGTCTCGCCCCGGATTTTTCCCGTAGCTGGGCACCCGCAGCGCATCTCTGTCAATGTCAATCATCTTTAGGATGGCGAGTTCGCCGATACGCAGCCCCGTTTGTAGCAACAACTCAATAATGGCATAGGTGCGCGGGTCGTTTTTTGCATAGTCGCGCAACGCGCGATATTCGAGTTTGGTTAAGATCCGCGGTTCGCCCTGTACATATTTTGGATGGGTAACGTCAAGCGATGGATTTTGATTAATTACCCCGTCGTTTTTTAAAAAACGAAAAAAGGTGCGGATTGAATTAAGCTTTCTTGAGGCGGATTTTTTGGTGTAGTTGTCTTTAAGCAGTTTCTCGATAAATCCGTTAACGTTGTCTTTATCCACTTCCCGGATATCGGTTTTTTCCTGACTGGTCAGGTAACCGGTAAACTGTTCCAAATCTTTCTTATAGGCCACAATGGTGAAGTTTGACTTACCCTGGTTTCTGATATGATTGACGAATCTTTCGATTAAAGACGGAAGTAGATAATTATCCATGATGCCCTATAATATCAAAAAGATGTCTAGTTTTCAATAGAAAAGAAAAAAACAAAACCGCTTGATTTTTTCCCCGACACCCTTATAATGATCTGGTATGGCAGTTTTCCACGCGCGCAGCGCCGACTTCCCCAAAATGGTGTTAGAGCAAAACAAGGCGGTATTGGTGGACTTTTACGCCCCCTGGTGCGGTCCGTGCCGGGCAACGGCGCCGATTATCGAACAGTTGGCAGGAGAATATCCGCAGATGAACTTTGTTAAGGTGGACGTAGACGAATGTCCGGAGTTGGCGACCCGCTATGAAATTTTTTCTATCCCCACCTTTATAATCTTCAAAAACGGGAAAGTCGCGTCTCAGTTTGCCGGAGCCACCAGTAAGGAGAATTTTGTGGTCGAGATAAAAAAACACCTGCCTTAAGTTTTTAGCGTTCTTACCACGTGTCCGTGAATTACTTTAAGTTGCAAATGGGCTTTTTTTAACAAATAGAGGGCAAGGGTGGCCAACCAACGCAACGACGAGGTAATGGGGGCTCTAAGCCCGGGTAAAATCTTGGCGTCGGCGATCGGAAGTGAAACGCGGGCATATTCCGGAAGTTTGTCGGTGTCGACCGTGCGCAAACCGATCTTTTTCAGGTCGGGTGGAAGATTAATGGTGGTCGGTTTGAAACTAATCGGGGAGGATGGGGTGGCGGGTTGGCGGCCGAGCGCCTCGGCCCGGTCAACCAGGGAAACCGCCTCGGTTTTTTGGCGCACCGGCTCGCTTTCTTTGGGCAGGGAGACCGGTCCGGCCGCCTGTTTTAGCAAGTGATTGATGGGCGTGTAGTTTTTTGCAGACATGACCTTATCATACAGTAATTTCGTTTGTTTTTGCACCGAGGCGCGCCAGTATAAAGAGCAGGTCGGACAACCGGTTCAGATAGGGGACAACCGGCAGAAAACTCGGGGACCTTAGCGTTGACGGCCGCGACTGAGTCTGTCTAATGACGGCCCGTTCACTGCGGCGACAAACGGTGCGGGCAAAATGCAACAAGGCGCTGATTTTACTCCCCTGGGGAAGAATAAAACCGTTTAGCGGAGAAAGCTGCAGCGATAGTTTGTCAATTTTTTGTTCAAAAAACTTTACCCTGTCGTTAAGGCGGTTTTGTTTGGGTTTTGCCCCGGACAATGTCGCCATGATGTAGTAGAGGTCTTTTTGGATTGCGGTTAAGAGCTGTTTAATGTCGGTGTCCTTGGTTTCGCAGATAACTACTCCGAGCACTGACGATAGTTCATCGACCGATCCACAAGCCTCAATTCGTAAATTCGTCTTAGAGACGCGTTGTCCGGTAAACAAAGAGGTGGTACCGGTGTCCCCGGTTCTTGTGTATATTGGCATTGGCGCTAAAATCCATAACTAACCGGCCGTTAACACTCAGAGTATCCGCAAAGATAACACTTTTTACACCCTTCTTCATGAGCCAGCGAAACCTCACCGCACGAGGGACAGATGTCAAACATGCTGCCGTCGGTAACCGACAATAATGACGGTTGGGCCACTTCGGTAACCAGCTTGGGTTTTTCCTTGGCGGTGGCGCTGTATCCGTTCAGGCCATAATGCATTGACAGTACCTTGGCCACTGCGTCGGGTAGGCTACGGATTCTTTCTTTGCCAAAACCCAAAACACGGGCTCCGCCAATGCCCTGGAGCTGGGCGACAATTTCCTTAACCCTTTCCGTCGTGGATAGGTGGGAAGAAAACCGCAACGCCAGCGACAAAATTCTTCCCAGGCCGGTGGCCATGGCGTAGACGTCGCTACCAGCCTTGCCGACATTAATAAAGATCTCGAGCGGTTCGCCGCCGCCGTTGGTGTTGATGGTGATAAAGGCCGTTCCCACCGGCGTATTGATACGGTAGGTTGAGCCGTGAACCACCATCGGTCGTGGCTTAATGATGTAGTTCGGAGGTTTGGGGGCGGTGTTTTCTTCTTTTTTCTCTGTCATGCGTTCCAAAACGCCGGCGCGCGAACCGTCGCGCATATAGGCAATTCCCTTTAGGCCGAGTTTATAAGCCAGGGTATAAAGCCGCTTTACGTCGTCGATTGTATGGGTTTTAGGTGCGTTAACGGTTTTGGAAATCGAGGCGTCCACGTACCGTTGAATGGCCGCCTGGACGCGCACGTGGTCTTCTGGGGTAAGTTCGTTAGCCGAGACAAACCAGGCGGGTTTTTTGAGCCTCCCCTCCTTAATGGCTCCCTCGTGTTTTTGGTACCAAAGCTCGTAAAGGTGATGGCGGATGGTGTGTTGTCCGAGCCGGTCGCGTCGAATGAACTCGAACTCATATACCGGTTCGATGCCCGAAGTGGTATTGGCCATCAGGGAGGTTGATCCGGTCGGAGCCTGCATCAACATAATTGAGTTGCGTACGCCGTGGGCCCGGATTTTTTCTCGCAGGGGCTTGGGCATCTGTTGAATAAATTTTCCCCGGCTGTATTTTTCCCGATCAAACTTGGGAAATGCTCCTTTTTCTTTGGCAATATCAATGCCGCTGTGGTAGGCCTCATCTCTAATGGTGCGATAGAGTTTATTAATAAAACGCAGCGACTCGTTTGATCCGTAACGCAGGTGGAGTTTGATCAGGGTGTCACCCAGCCCCATGGTTCCCAGCCCGATCCGGCGCTCGCCCTCCAGTTGGGTTTTGCGGATGCCGGGAAACACATAAGTGTCCATATCAATGACATTGTCCTGAAAGCGCACCGCGACCCGCACCAGTTTTTTTAGGGTTTTAAAGTCAAATCTGCCCGGATGGTCGATGCTGTGAGACTTTATTAAGGCACAGAGGTTGATCGATCCCAGGTTACACACGCCCCACGCCGGCAAACCCTCTTCTCCGCACGGATTGACGCAGTTAATCCGGTTCCAATAATAATTATTATTCCACTTATTGTAACGCTCCATAAACACCACGCCGGGTTCGGCTGACTTCCAAGCCGCTTCGGCAATCAGACTCCAAACCTTTCTGGCCTTGACGATCTTATGGACCACCACTTTCTTTCCCAATTTTTTCCATATTTCCAGATCGCCGTCCCATTTTTCATCGTACTCCGGATCGGAGGTGTCGGGGAAGACCAGCGGCCAATCGGCGTCTTTTTCCACCGCCTCCATAAAGGCGTCGGAAACGTTAACCGAGAGGTTGGCGCCGTTAATGCGCGTCAAATCCTGCTTGACGGTGATAAACTCCTCGATGTCCGGATGCCAGTCCCACAGCATTAACATGAGCGCCCCCCGCCGGGTTCCCCCCTGTTGGATAATGTCCTTGGTGGCGACCGAAAAGAGTTCGGCCCAGTTGCACGGACCGGAAGAAAACCCGTTAACTTTTTTGACCCGGGCACCGCGGGGGCGCAGCGAGGAAAGATTGATCCCGACGCCGCCGCCGCGCGCCATAATCTCCACCATCTGTTTTAAGGTTTCCAAGATGCCGTCGCGCGAATCTTTAGGCGAAGGGACGACAAAGCAGTTGTAAAAAGTAACAGAAAAACCGGTTCCGGCGCCGGCCAGTATCCGTCCGCCGGGCAGGTACTTAAAATCCTGCATTGCCCAGTAAAACTCCTTTTTCCACTTTTTATGCAGCCCTGGTTTTTCCACCGCGGCCACCGCCCCGGCAATCCGTTTCCACATTTCTTCCGGTGTTTTTTCCAGGGGCTTACCTCCCTTGTCTTTTAAAGAGTAGCGATCAACAAACACCTTTTCCCCGATAGTGGAAAGCCGCATATGTTTTTTAGTAAAATTATTAACCGGTTTTTTACTAAAGTCTTTTCAATTCTTTTTTAAAATCGTCCAAATCGACAAACTGGCGAAACACCGACGCAAAGCGAATGTAGGCAATTTTATCAATTTTTTTCAGTTCTTTGGCGACCAAATTGCCGACCGCCTGCGTATCGATTTCTGTGGTTTCCTTTTGCTTGATCTCCGACTCGACCGTATCGACGATCTGGTCGACCTGGTTGGCGGTGACCGTGGTTTTACCGACCGCCTTCAAAATCCCCCGCCTAAGTTTTTCCCGGTCAAACCGCTCGCGCCGACCGTCTTTTTTGATCGCCAGGATCGGCAACTCTTCCACCCGTTCGTAAGTGGTAAAGCGCTTGTTGCAGTGCGGGCACTGCCGTCGCCGCCTGACCGTGGTTCCGTCTTCGGCCACCCGTGTCTCCATCACCTCGGTGTCGCTATGTTTGCAAAACAGACAGTGCATGAGCGGTATTTAATTTATGACGATAAACCCATCTTTAGTGTCCATTATAAAATTAAACCACTACCAGTGTGTTTACAAGATGTCAAAATATGGTAAAAATGCATCAGGATGTTTTTCTAGCCTCGAGGCGACAAAAGACGAGCGCGTTTTTGTTAAATGCGAAAATTTTTGTGAACAAAAATAAACTGTTATAATTATAATGATGGACAGTTATGTTTTAGACACCAACCTATTTTTTAATATGGAGGCCGGTTTGGGTCTGGGAAAAAAAGCAGAAGAGGTATTGGTTAACCTCACCGCTATAATCAAGCGGCTGTCCGGCCAACCGACCCGGTTTTACATGCCGCCGCGCGTGGTTGACGAGTTGGTGGGATTTTTTGCCGGCAAAGACCAGACCGCAGTCAAACAGTTCTTGGCCGTCGTGAACATAAAGTCGCCGGACAACCACAATCTCCAGGTCGGCGCCGCGGTGTTTGCCCGTTTGATCGACGACGTGCGCAGTCGTCACTACCGGGGCATGCTGGTGGCCGAGGAGGCGGTAGTCCAGGCGGGTAAGACAATGGTCGGCAAGGACAAGTTGGATAAAAAACAGTTTGAGATGACGTTGGGTCCGGTGGTCAAAAAATTCCGCCAGCGCTACCGTCAGGCTACCCGGTTTGGGTTTATCGACAGTCTGGCCGACCTTGACCTGATTCTGCTCGCCAAAGAACTGGACGCTTTTTTAGTGTCTTCGGATGAGGGAGTGTTGCGTTGGGGTAGGTGGTTTGGGATCAGAGAGACACCTGTTTCAGTTTTTGCATCAAGGCTGAATAGTTACTAGGCGTCGGTTGACCGTTTTCCTCTTTGTCGTCGGGAAGCAGGTTGGAAAACCAGTCAATCGCTTTGTCAGTAAAGCTGCGTTGGGGTTTTTCTTGATACATCAGGTGTTGTGACAGAATCTGCGTGATTTTTTGCTTTAGGTCTTGGTCGGGTACGACAAAAAAGGCGTGGTAAAAGTAGGGGGCGTGGGTGACGACGGTGAGAATGTCAAAGCCAAACTTATTGGTGTAGTAAAAATGTGACAGCAGTTCCCAGCGTATTGTGACGCCGGCGCTGTCAATCCCGAAGGTGGTGATTTTGTTTTCCACCTCCGGAGGCGGGGTAATGGTTAATACGTAGAATAGAAAAAAAACCGTAACGATGGGAATGATTAGGATTTTGTCCCCAAAGAAAAAAACAATTAACGACAGGAGTAGGGAAACGGCAATGTAAAAACGCAGTATGCTCCGGCTGCGTTTTTTGTAGGCGCGCAGCGGTGCCTTCCAGGCAAAGATCTGTTGGGGATTGGTATCCATACCATTTTTATAATCGATTTGGCGGTTGAATGCAACTCGGGGTTGATTTTTTTATCCTATAATGATAGAATACCAGCATATGGAAGGGTTAAACAAGGCCGTGTCTTTTATTTTGGGACTGATTGTGGTGGTTTTGGTGATCGCCGTGCTTACCGGTAAAATCAACCTATTCAAAAGCGGCAATCAGTCGGTTTTCTCCGGCGGCATTTTCTCCCACGCGACCCCGACGCCCAGTCCGGTTCCTACCGGTGCCACCAACCAAACCGTTAATTTGGAAACGAACAGTGCCGGCGTTACCCCAACCAACAACTATCACAATTACCAGTCGAATCAGTCCGGCCGGCCGGCTCAGTCGATTCCCAGCACCGGGCCGGAATGGTTGATTCCAATCGTCGTGTCTTCTTTAAGCGCCGGTCTCCTTTTGAAGCGATCAGCTTAACCTAAAGCGTTTCGATTATAAGACCTAGGGTGACGGAGTTGGTATGGTGGAAAATCCGGGAATGCGCAGAATGCCGCCCCCGATTAGGTTAACGATAAAAATTGCCATCAGGGAAAACACTAATCCGGCCAGCGCGCCGTAAATCACCCCTTTTCCCTGACTTAGCCTTTCCGGGTCGGCGCGCGAAGTAAGAATCAGGAAGGCGCCGTAGATAAAATACAAGAAGGCGATGCCGCCGACGGTTTTGAACACCAGATCGAGTAGGGTATTGACAAGACCGGCCGCCGCCCCCTGATTGGTAAAAGCGTCGCCGGTGTTAATGCAGCCGATCATAGTATAGTGAACGCCGGGTTTTGGCGTGACGGGCAGATTTTCCGGCCCGACCCGCAATGTCTCATTGTCGGTGGCCGCGGCTCCGGCCAAGTCGGGATAAAGGCAGTTGCGGCAGGACTCCCAGTTGCCCGGTGTCGGTCGGGGGACGCCGTTGTCCTGGCAAAAACCACACAGGTCGCAGGTGGTGCAGCGCTCCGCCGTACAGTCGATAGCGAGGCTTTGGATCGGCAACAAAAACAAAAAAATCACCACCAGCCACAGCCGCAGTTTCATAAAAAAAGTATAACAGAAAATCCACTATAATTAACTAATCTATGCGACGCTTATTGTTCGGACTGCTATTGGTATTTGGGCTTTGTGGACTTCTGGTTGCCACCGTCCGGGCCGATCAGCTTACCGATGTCACCAACGAACTGGAGGCCCTGAAGAAAGAGCTAAACAGCAAAGAGGCCAACTATCAACAACTTAAACAGCAACTGGACGACATTAGGGCCAAAATTGTTGATTTGGACGCGGAGATCAAAACCAAGGAGGCCGAGGTGCAAAAAGGCGAAGCCACCCTGGTATATCAAAAAAACCTATTGGGTGAGCGGGCCAAAAATTATTACAAAAACGTCAGTAAAAACTCGATTTCGTTGATTAATTTATTGGTGGCGGACAATCTGTCCGAATCGCTCAGCAACTTCTTTTACCAGAAATCACTGGTGGATGAAGACAAACGGACGATTATCAAAATCGTGCTTTATATCAAAAAACTGGAAGAGATTAAGGTCAGTTTGGAGAGCGAAAAGGTGCGTTTGGCCGTCCTTAAACAGGACGTGGACGCCCAAGCGGTTAAGTTAAGCGGGGAGATCGCCACGACCAAAAGCCGGGTGGCGGAGCTGATTGCCGAACGCGATCAATTAATCGCCAGCCGTCTGGCGGCGTTGAATCTGCCCCAGTCGGCCTACACCACCAGCGGCGGTTGTTCCAGCGACCTGACCAACGGTCGCGACCCGGGCTTTTCGCCCCGGTTCGGTTTTTTTACCTTCGGCGTACCGCACCGGGTGGGGATGAGTCAGTACGGCGCTTGGGGAAGAGCAAAAGATGAGCAAAACGAAGAAACAATCTTAAGAGCGTATTATAACTTTGATGAGTTTAGGAATGTAGATACAAACACAAATATAAAGGTTAATGATAGTAATGGTTTTAACTCGGGCGGTATTATTTGGAGCGGGGGTTTGGAAGAATATATAAAGAGAATTTATGAAATTCCATGCGGTTGGACAAATAATAATTCAGCGGCCCTGAAGGCTCAGGCAATTGCCGTGCGTTCTTACGTCTTGGCTTCTACCAACAACGGAGACATGTCTATTTGTGCAACTCAGTATTGTCAGGTGTTTAAGACAGATCCAAAGACCGATTGCAATAATTCATGGATAAATGCCGTAAACGATACCGCTGGAAAAGTAATGATAAAGGATGGAAACCCCATATCCGCGTATTTTTCATCTACGGCTGGAGGTTATACTTACGCTTCGGGTGGAGGTTTAAGCGCAAGGCCATGGACAAAAGACACGCAAGATGGTAAAGGCGGTTACGGCAGTTTTGACGACGTGCGCAATAACGCCTATGACAAAGACTCGCCGTGGTTTTATTGCGACTGGGGAGCGCGCTCGGACTACGGGGGCACCGCTTGGCTCAAAAGCGACGAGGTGGCGGACATCGCCAACGTGGTTCTGTTGGCCAAAAGAGACGAAGGAACCATCGGCAACCTCTATCAACCGGACAAACCCAACCTGGCAGGAAAAGACACCTGGGACGCCAACCGCGTCAAGCAGGAACTACGCAACCGGGGCGGGTCGCCGTTTGATTCGGTCGATTCGGTAAGCGTTTCCGCCGACTTCGGCAGCGGCAAGACCACCAGCGTGACCGTTTCCGGCGGCGGGCGCAGCGAATCGTTTGCCGCCTCCGACTTCAAAACCTACTTCAACCAGCGGGCGCCGGCCAATATCCAGATCGTCGGTCCCCTTTACAACGTAGAAAAAAGATAATAACCCCAAACCTCGACCGTTCCCCTATTTATTTTTTCAGTTAATTAATTAACTGAAAACAAAAACTGGCGGAGTTTGTTCAGCCCGATTTGCGTGGCAATCGTTATGGCCAATACGCCGACAAAAAAACCGAGCGGGGAAAAGGCAATCTTAAAAAAGACGGTTAGAATGTAAATGACCAAGAAATGGAGAAAAAAGATTTCGTAAGAATATCGGCTGAAAAAACCCAGCCCCAACCGGTTAAGCGGCAGGCAGCGATTAACGGTCCGGCAGATTATATATAAGGCGGTAATTGCTACGAGGCCGTAGGCGATCACCAATAGGTTGGGAGGATATTTGTTTTGGTACATACCCAGCGGCGCCTTTCTTAAAATCAAGACCTGATAGGCGGCAATCACCAGTATTAACCCGCCGAAAACACTACCAACCCACCAGAGCCGGCGTTTTTCGTTTACCACAAAAAAATAAGCGTAGACAAGCAAGACCGACCAGGGCAACCACATGATTAGTTTATAGTGCGCCGGCCGGTAAAACAGAAACGCCACGGCGCTAGACAAACTAACTATTCCATACAGATGAAACAGCGCCGGTCTGTTTCTACGCCAGTGGTCAAGCAACGGCTGCAGCAGCGTCAGGCAAAGAAACAACGCCACCAGCCAGTTGAGGTCGAGACCGCCGGTTAGTGTCAAATTCTGCCACAGGAAGGCCGGAGTGATTTTTTGCGGCTCGCCAAGATATATAATCGGCAGGAAAACCAACAGGAACATATAGTAAGGAATTAACAGTCGCAGCACACGTTTTTTTATATACTCCATAACCGGATAGGGTTGAGCCGGCGCTTTTTTCCAAAACAAATAGACCGAACAGAAAACAAACAGGGCAACGGCAAAATGGAGCCAGTTCCAGCTGAAACTTACCCAGCCGCCCCGGGAAAGGAAATAGGCATTAGTATGGAGCATGATCATGGCGACGATTGCCAGGCCGCGCAGCGAGTCAATGGTGGAATTACGCATAATGGTCGTTGGGCAAATCAGCGATCAACTTCGTTTGGTTGACGTACTGATTGAGTTTACAGTATAACCGAAGACAACCGCCGTTAACAGCCAGTTTTGCTGCAGGGTTAGCCAGTAGTGGTCAAAGCTGCCGCTGATAAAGACGGCGGCCAGAACCATTATCAACACCGGCCAGCGGTTTTTTTTAATCCGGGCAGCCGCCGACCGGACAGCTGCACACGTTACCGCGGTTCCCACCAGACCGACTCCGCACAACCAAAGAAAAAAAATATTATGTACCGGTTGCTGGGAGTAGTCCAAGAGCCGATATGCCAGTTGATTTTGCGCTATCAGATAATTTCCCATCCCGACCCCAATCCACGGAGATCGCGTAAAAATCACCCAGGCGTTTTTAATCAACCCCAGTCTTTTTTGAAGAGTGAGCGGGTCAGATTGGCCGGCAAAAAAAACCAGGGACAACAAAACGGGAACCGCAATCTTGGGTAGAACGCAAAGACGACAGCCGGACCGTTTTGATGACCGGGAATGCCGCAGCCGACCGAACCAATAAAAAGTATTGATCAACAAAAACGTGGCGATAGCGACCTTGGAAAAAGAAAAAAACACGAGGACGGTGGCCAATAGCGGCAACAGAACCGCGCCGACCAGACCGGGCCGGTTTTCCCTGCAACCGACCAGCCAGACATAGATTAACAGATAAAATCCGGCCAATGAGTTGGGGTGGGAAAATGATCCGTATGGTCGCAGTAGTTCCTTTCCGCTTAAACCGATTTTAGCTACGCCCGGTAGGGCAAGATTCAGGGGGCGTTCACCTATCCAGTACATCAGCCCGCCGACCGCATGATGATTGATCAACTGGAATATGGCCAACAGTGATTCTCCCAGGCCACCAATAAACAACGCGGTAATGATCAATTCGGGCCGGACCGGCGTTTGGACAAACACGAGCAGTACGCCGACCCACTCCACGATTTTTAACCACTGATAAAATGCCACGGCCGGCGTCAATGCTCCGATCGTGTTCACGCCGGCAAATAGCAGCGTGGCGACCGCCAACCACGGGTGGGTTTTTATCCATAACGCCAGCGGTCGGACAACGACGTGATAATTGAACAACACCAATAATCCCGCCACTAAATCGGTCAGGTATAGCGTCGGCGCCAAATAGTCGCTGCGGACGCCGGATAAAAAGGCAAAAGGAGGAAAAAAATGCCTACCCAGTTGGGTCGGCAAAAGCAGCACAAAGATAAAGATCAACCAGGCGTTAAGGGTTTTTGCGGTAACGCGATTGGTGGTTTTACCCATGGTGGTGCGTCAAAATAAGCTGGGTTGGTTGGCCGGGTCGTTTCCCGATTCTTTTTGGTCGCTGAAGATCTTAACCACCCCGAAAACACCGTCGTAACCCGGGTCAACCACCACCTGGCGGTTGCGGACGATCTCGATCGCCTGGCGCAACCGAAGGCCGCCGGCGCGTTCGATCTCCTCATAAGACTGGCGCAGCAATAGATCAAACTCGTTGGTGAAATTGGCGGTTAAACGGTCGTATTCGCGCAGCGCCTTGACCGCGGAACCATGGTTGATTTCGCTCAACACCTCAAGCAACGGCACGATCGAGACAAACGGCCGCCGTTTCTTTTCCTGGTCGTAAACAAAGGTTAGCCCAGCGGCGTTTTTCAACAGTACCAGGTCTTGGGAATGGATGATGTGTGTCGACCGGTCACGCACCTGGTTTTCGACGCCGATCGTTAAGGGTTGGTGGCAGACCGGGCAGATTTTTCCGTTTTTGTCGAGCTGGTCGGGAGAATATTTGACGTTGCAGCTGCGGTGGCCGGACCAGTGGTATTTGCCCTCCTCGGGGAAAAACTCGACGGTATACCCGATCTTCAAGCGTCCGGTTGACGTTTGTTTGATGGCGTCGGCGACGTCCTGGTAGTTGAAATCAAGCGGAGGGTCGCCATTTTTGGTATCGGTGACAAACACGGTGGCCTCCCGGCCGATTTTGGGCGCCGAATGGGCGTCGGAAAACGACACCAAGGAACGGTGGTCCAGTTCGGCGATCTGCCAGTTCATGATCGGATCGGATGATAGTCCGGTCTCGACGGCATAGATGTGTTTTTCCAGGTCGCCGAAACATTCCCGGATCGAAGAAAAACCCGATTTGGAGCCAAAAATGGCAAACCACGGCGTCCAGGCGTGGGCCGGAATGAACAGACAGCGATCGTCGATCTCCAGCACCATTTCCAGCAGTTCTTTTGAGGAGAGGCCGACGATCGGCCGGCCATCAGCGCGCAGATTGCAGCCGCGCCGCTGCATCTCCTTGATGATTTTTTCACAAGTGGAAAGATTGGGAGAAAAGATAAGATTGTGGATCCGGCGCGTCTGGCCGCCTTGAGAGTAGATGCTGGAGATCTCGGTGGACAGGAAAAACCGCGTCTTGTACGGTTTGTTTTTAATGCGAAAAATTCCCGGCCGGGTTTCTTCGAGCGTATCTTTGATGTGTTGAAACCAGAACGGATGAGTCCAGTCGCCGGTCGCCATTAATCCGATTCCCTTTTTGTCCGCCCAAGTTGCCACCTCAAATAAATCCATTTTCTGGGAGACGGCGCGCGAGTATTTGGAGTGGATTTGCAAATCGGCAATCAGCTGCATAAACGTAATGACATTATAGAGATTTGGTGCGCGTTTTCAAACCCAACCTCGATCCGGTGGCGTTTTAAGCCGTTGTTTGGTAAAATAGGGACTGATGGATAACAACTATCTCTTGGTGATCGGTGGTATCGTCTGCGTGATTGTCGAAATTCTTCTCGGGGCGGTCACCGGTTTTGATCTGCTTCTGATCGGAATCATCCTGATGGTATCCGGCGGTCTGGGAATTATGCTTGGGTCGTTTTCCACGGCGTTGGTGGCCACCGTCGTGCTCGTCGTCGTTTATCTGATCGCCGGCCGGCGTTTTATCAAACAAAAACTGGCGATCGCCACCAAAGAAACCAACGTCGATCGCTTAATCGGCAAAAAAGCTTTTGTGGTAAAAAAGATCGAAACGGGTCGCCCCGGACAGGTAAAGTTCGAAGGAGAAATCTGGCGGGCGGAAAGCGACCGGTCAATTGCGGTTGATCAGGGCGTCGTCATCGAATCAGTATCAGGTGTCACGCTGAGGGTAAAATAATTTGCAAAATTATAAATTCTAAATTCTATTATGCCCCTACTTATCATACTTGTCATATTGGCTCTGGTAACTTTGTTAAAATCGGTACGGATCATTAATCAATTCGAAAAAGGAGTGGTGTTACGGCTGGGTAAATTCAAATCAATTGCGGAACCGGGTTTGAATTTAATCTTTCCCTATATTGAGAGTTTAATTACGGTTGATGTCCGGGAAAAGGTAATCCAAGTGGAACCGCAACAGGTGATCACCAAGGACAACGTAACGGTATTGGTTGACGCGGTGATTTATTTTAAAGTGATCGATCCGGTGAAGGCGGAGTTTGAAGTGGAAGATTTTGATACGGCGGCCACCACCCTGGCGCAGACCAACCTGAGGAATGTGGTGGGTGATAAAACGCTTGATGAAACCCTGGTGGCGCGCGACGTGATTAATACGAGTTTACGCGACGTACTGGACGAAGTCACCCATAATTGGGGAGTGAAGGTGACGCGGGTCGAGGTGCAAAAAATCGAGCCGCCCCAGGAGATTACCCAGGCGATGGGTCTGCAAATGAAGGCGGAGCGGGAAAAGCGGGCGGCGATTTTACAGTCGGAAGGGGTTAAACAAAGCCAAATACTGGAAGCCGACGGAAAAAAATCCGCCGAGATCCTCAAAGCCGAGGGCGATGCCAAAGCCAAGATTCTGCGCGCCGACGCCGAAGCGGCCGCCATCCAAAAAGTAGCCGCCGCCGCCAACAAGTATTTTGATACCAAGGCCCAGGCTTGGAGACGGTTGGAGGTATCGGCTACCGTGTTGGAAAACAACACCAAGTTTGTGGTTCCGTCCAACGCCGAACTGGTCAATGTATTAAACCTGGAAAACGACGGCAGTAGAACCAAAGTGGTGCCGATGAAAAGATAACTTAGCCGCGGTTATCAGTTATCACCAGTAGGTTATGGGGATAGAGGGGAGAAATGGGCATAGCGAAAGCCAATGGGAACCAGCTAATCCGTGTGGTCTGCGTCCGCTTCCTTTCGATCAGGCCATGCTTGATCTGACCAGATTCCAACCATGGGTAGGTGATAAAGACCCCATGAATAATTATGGTGTCCCCGTGGTGACTGGAAGTAGTTTTGGCCCAATCGTGGTAGGGAGACAAGCGGTTGGGTACCAACGATCATATACTTATCCAGGCGTGTGTCGAGTGGAGGCACTTTATTTATCAGCCAATGGTGAATGCAGTAACGGGACAGGTGGCAATACTGCTACTAAAGCCACGCGGATGGCTATCCAAACCCGATTATTGCCGTTGGATTTTATGCACGCCGCCGTAAAAGCTGGAGTCTGCATGGTTGAGATAGTACATGATGGTAACCCAAATGGCAACTCAACTGAATATCTAATCGGGGTCAAGCTCGAGCCGAGACAATTAAATGGCGGTCAACCGGGTCTGCCTATTTTGGAGTTTACGACTTCTTCGTCAAACGCATGGGAATCCATCAGTAGAACCGGTCATGTCCCCAGACACACTATCCGTTATTTATGATGGGGCGATCTTATTTCCCTTTGGCAATAATCCCTTGAATCGTAGTACGGTACTGGTTAATGTCGTTTTCCGCCTGGGCCTTTTGCGCCTTGTCGCGCTCGCAGGAATTTTTGAAAAAATCGCTCCCGTTGCAGGTGATTTGCATTGAGGCGATCGCGGCATTATTCATCGATACGGCGCTGTTAAACCGCTGGATATAATACTGCAGGTCGGCCAGGTCTTTGCTGGTGTAGCATTTATCGCTGGCAAACTCGCCTTCTCGGATGGTAAACTGGGTGCAGTTGGGAATTTGGTTAACCGGAGCGGCTGGAGCACTAGTTGGTTGGGCAAAGGTCATTTCGTTTAACTTGCCTTTGGCACTGCGGTATTTAAGGTTGTCTAAGATGGTTTGGATGTCTTGGGTAATGGTTTTCGCTAGAGGATCTGATTTCGTCGCCGACCAGATGCGGATATAAAGTAACCGGCTGCCGTCTTGACTGACGGCCAGAAACGCCGGTTCTTGAAGCGGCTGATCTTTAAATTTACCTTCGACCAGCACCGGAACCACCGTTACTTCTCCCCAGTGCATATCTTTTTGCACTGTTACGGTAAAGTGTTTGTTAGCTAAAGCCAGAGACTTGTACTCTTCCAGCGTCAGGCCCTTGTTGTTGTCTACGCAGAAAACATTCAGTCCCGGATAGCCCAGGTTGTATTGGCCGTTTTCCGCCTGGGCAACCTCGGATTTAAAGCTAATGATAGACCCCAATACGTAATCAACCGGAAAAACGTCGCTATCGAGAACATAAAAATTGTTTTTGTCGAGCGGTATCTCTTCGTAAAGCCATTTACGCAGTTTTCC
Organism: Patescibacteria group bacterium; assembly: GCA_023380935.1. Lineage (GTDB taxonomy): Bacteria > Patescibacteriota > Microgenomatia > UBA1406 > GWC2-37-13 > UM-FILTER-34-12. Next base: position 62,605 of record JAMCST010000016.1, on the reverse strand, counting down.
TTCGCTGGTGGCGGTGGTGGCTGGCACCGGAATTGACAGGCCGCAGGCAGACGGAGCAAGCGCCATAATCGCATTAGTCTTTGATCGGTTTGTCGCGGCCCGGTTAAACATAGACTGCCATCGGCCCGATTTGATCAGGCGGCTGGCGCCTTGATAACCGGCAAAACTCACCAAAGCAATAATAATCCATCCGAGAACGGTTACGATCAAAATCCAGGTTAGGTTGGCCGGGCGGCTGGGGTCGGTGACGGCTTTGGCTTGGCGGTACAGCGTCAGGGAAAACGCCATTCCAAACCAGCCGAGCAGGTAGTTGACGACAAAAGACAAAATTGCGACACTAGCTGTGGTTTGCGGATCGAGTTTGCGGACGAGGCCCGGCACTAGTATGGCGATTCCCACATAGATCAACCAGTAGATTAGGAAACGAACCACGATTTCTCCAAAGTGTTGCCCAACGGTCTGAACACTGGACTTAATGGCCTGGAGGTAGCGTTTGTTTTCCAAAATCACCGCAAAGTTGACGTAGGCCAACAGACAGCTGACGATCAAAACCGGTAGGAAAAAAAGCGCCAGACTTCCCAAGTTAATCAAACCGGCCAATAAGGTGGTAAGGAGCAAGGGGATAATCAGGCTCAGACTCCGGCGCAACGCTTTGCCCACCGACAGTTGTCCCTGATTGGCGACGATCAGTACCGAACCGATTCCGGCAGTAAGGCCAATTAGAACAACCACCACAAAAACGACCACGAGCAGAGTGATAAAAGGTGATAGCGCCGACCACTGGAAGGATGGCCAAACAGACTGTCCGGGTGCGCGTAAAAACACTAACCATTTTTGTACTACAGGATTTTTTATAGCGGTGAAGAAAAGCGCTCCAACCGTTAAGATAACGGCCAAAATAGTGGCGATAAACGCGCCGATATTGAGGATGAACAAACCAAGCAAACTACGGGTAAAAGCCTGCCACGATTCGCTGAACAAGGTTTTAATCGGAGGCAAACCGACGCTTGAATTAGTGTTTTTATTGTTGTCTTGCTCCATAATTTAATTATATCTAACCAAATATATAAAAGCAAATCAAAGTACCACCTGATATACTATGAGAATGTCCACCTGGCTGGTTCTGACCCTAAGCGCCGTGGTGTTGTGGTCGGCGGCGCAGATCCTGGTGAAAAAAGGTTTTAGTCATATCTCGCCCCTGTGGAATAACATCTTCTCCAATTTTTTCAAACTGGTTATCTGGTTGCCAGTGGTGTTGGTGATTTCCCGGTTTCATCTCAACTTACCTAGTCCGGTTAACCTATTGGTAATTGTGGTTGTGGCAGTATGCAATTTGTTCTTTCTCTACGCCATTTCCAAGGGCGAACTGGCATTAACCTCGACCCTGGTGGCGACCAGTCCGGTAGTGACGACGGTGTTATCTTTGATTTTTCTTCACGAAACCATGCGTTTGCACCAGGGGTTAGGAGTGGTTTTGGTTATTTTAGCCGGTCTCTTGCTGACTCTTCCTGTTGGGCGACCGCGACGGTCGGTGACCGGGTCGCACTGGGTTGTCTGGGGGACCTTGACCGCCTTGGCGCTGGGAGCAAGCGATTTTCTCGCCAAGCTATCGACCAACTGGATTGGCGCGCCCTCACACCTGTTTTTTTTGGCCATCGTCTTGCAGTTGGTGTCGGTGTTCAACTATTTGATTGACCGTCCCGGGCGGGCGCTTCCGGCGCTTTCCCGATCTAATTTTCTGCCGACGATTTTGGGAACGGTCATCCTTTGGGTCGGGTCGCTGCTCTATTTTTTGGCCTTTGATCACGGCCCAGTGTCACTGATCGCTCCGGTCGCCTCCACCTACACCATTCTTACCGTGACACTAGCGGTGATCTTTCTCAAAGAGAAGTTTAGTCTGCGCCAGGGCATCGGCATCGGTCTGGCCGTGGTCGAGGTGATACTGATTAGCGCATAAAATCTTTCTATATCTAGTACTATAGGGTATAATATACATCAGGATTGGATATTTGGAACAGTTTTAATAAATCGTTATTAGCTATGTTGTCTTGTGAACAAATGTATACTACACACTATGGTGGTCTGAATTATGTTTATGAGGGCCCGGGCGCGTGGCAAGAACCATTAATATATGAATCGTCTCGCGACGCCGTGTATCCGCCCAGCGTGAAGGTTAACGAACAATATTACAAACGAATATTGCCAGGAATTGATGTTTGCTATCCCCGACGAGATGTATACGTTAAAGGGAAAAGGGTTCCTTTACTATTAACCGGTGTGCACAATCGTTTATTACATTATCTTGATAGTGCTCGTCCAATAGAGCCAGATGTCAACAGAATAATGCTTTTGGTTGATTATCATCCTGACTACGACATGGGGGATGGAATTGATGGTGTTCATATAGGGAATTGGGGCAAGGCGGGGGTAAGTAGGTCATTTTGGAGAGGCACTATTCATCTTAGTCAGGCACATTTAATTCCAAGCAACTTTTCAACAGTATGCGATAGTATTAGAGAACAAGACTTTACTTCTTTGTACCCATTCCCCATGGAAGAAGCAGACCGCATTTTAGACGTCATAAATGGGAGACCGTTTATTATGTCTTTTTGTGGAGATGAGTATGCTAATTGGTTTGTCGGTTTAACCAGAAAAAAAGCAGAAGAATTGCGTCAATTAGTTGCCATGTTTCTTCCAGCGCCAAATTTACAGATGGTTCATTTTTCATCAACGTGTTCAGTTTACTGTCCAAATATAGAAGCAAAAAAACAGTGGGATGTAATCAGAGATGAACATGCAAAATATGAAGACACACTGTAATAAATAAGGGGTGTAAAATGGTCGTGATAATAACCATAATGATTTTAATCAGCCAACCATCACCAGAAGACGTTCATATTCTCCAACACCTTAATCACGAAGTCTTTTTGGATAACCAGAAGTACGACGACGACTTGGTAATGGGTTGGGCGCTGTCAAAGGCTGGAGAGCGGTATTTTAGCAGGCTGCTATCCGGAAAGGGTAACGTTTGTTTTATCGCTTACGACGGTCAGATTCCGGTCGGTTATATTGCCTGTTCTCCTAAAAAAGTTAGCTATCGCAAGAGCCGCTATTTGGAAATTGATAATATGGGTGTGGTTCCGGCCTACCGGTCAAAAGGGATCGGAACCAAATTGGTCTCCAGGGTTAAACAATGGGCCAAGCAACACCATTATCAAAAACTGTTTGTCAACTCCTACTTTCACAACAGCAAGGCGATTGCTTTTTACAGGCGCAACGGCTTTGCGGAAATTGATCTGGGTCTGGAAATGGGGGTTTGAATTGTAAATACATATTTATGCTGTATAATACTTCCTTATGGATAGATTGAAGTCAAGAATAGAAGGATTAGCCACGGAGATAAAAATGAGGCCACCGGGCTTTTATTTGGCAACAGCGATGCTCGGTCTAGTTCTACTTGCACCGATAATATCCGTAGGAACGGGTGCTGTTGCCCAACTGACCGGAAGCCAATTGTTGCAGAAAGTAGCCCAAGAAACAGGGGGTGGATCGGGTTGTGTATTGGCGACGGGAGAGCTGGACGGAAGTAACGACCCGCTGCCTCTTGATGAGAACGGTAAACGAGTCGACTGCACCATGGAAGCTGTCGAGCGAATTTTTAACCCAGATAAACCGGTTAACCCACTGTGTCCTCAATAACGCTGTAGGAGTAGATTACTACCATTCTTCATACCTAAACACAACCGTCGGGATTGGTGCATTAGCGGATTCTTTATTCTTTTCGGACCTCTCGGGTAATTGCCGATACAATCTTCTCCATTTTCCTTGAGAATAAACTCATTAAGGCGCAGGTGGGCCATAATTTAATGGTGGGTTTTGTAGTTGTATAATATATACCTTATGACGGACCAGGCGATTCGGGTAGAACATCTGGTAAAGAAGTTTGACGGCTTTACGGCGGTTAATGACATCAGCTTCAACGTCAGCGCCGGCGAGATTTTTGCCTTTTTGGGGCCAAACGGAGCGGGAAAGTCAACCACGATCAAAATGCTCACCACCCTGCTGCGGCCGACCAGCGGCCAAATCAGGATCAACGGCTTTGATCCTACCAGGGAACAAAACAAAGTCCGGCAGTCGTTTGGTATCGTGTTTCAGGACCCCAGTTTGGACGACGAGTTAACCGCCCATGAGAACATGGAGTTCCACGGCATGCTCTATCGGGTTCCCAGCCAGTTGCGCAAAAGCCGGATTAAGGAGTTATTGGACATTGTCGAGTTGTGGGATAGGCGCAATCATTTGGTAAAAACCTTTTCCGGCGGCATGAAGCGGCGGCTGGAGATCGCCCGGGGTTTACTGCATCACCCCAGCATTTTTTTCCTTGACGAGCCGACGCTCGGCCTGGACCCGCAAACGCGCAACCAGCTCTGGAATTACATTCTTAACCTGAATAAAACCAAACAGATTACCGTGTTTTTCACCACCCATTACATGGAAGAAGCCGAACGGATGGCGCAAAGGATAGCGATCATTGATCACGGTAAAATCATCGCCCACGGTACGGCGACAGAGTTAAAAGTTCAAACCCACACCTCGTCGCTGGAAGAAGCCTTTCTTAGCCTTACCGGCCGGGCGATCCGCGAAGAAGAGGCAAGCGGGCTCGATAAAATGCGGCTTCGTCGGCAGATGTGGAGGAGGCATTAAAATATGTTAGCGATTTATGTTTTATGGCTGCGCCAGCTTAAGCGTTACGTTCGCTCGCGCTCACGGATAATCGGCTCATTGGGCCAGCCGATTCTGTTTCTGGTGGCGCTCGGGTTTGGTTTGGGGCCGGTGTTTCGCCGGGCCGGCAACGGCAACTACATTGATTTCCTGGCGCCGGGCGTGATTGCCCAGGGAATCTTGTTTACCGCGATTTTTTCCGGCATCGAGTTGGTCTGGGACCGCCAGTTTGGTTTTTTAAAAGAAACGCTGGTGGCGCCGGTGTCCCGGATGAGTATTATGATCGGAAGGACGCTGGGAGGGGCAACGATTGCCACCATGCAGGGAATGGTTGTTTTTCTGCTGACGTTGGTGATAGGTTTTCGGCCCTATAGCTTAGCCCATCTACCGTTATTTATCGTTTTAATGTTTCTCATCTCGCTGTTTTTTACGGCAGTGGGAACGACGATCGCCTCATTACTTGAAGACTTCCAGGGGTTTCAGCTGATCATGAATTTCCTGGTCATGCCGTTATTTTTTCTTTCCGGTGCCCTGTTTCCTCTGAGTGGTCTGTCGCCGGTTTTAACCCTCATTACCCAGATTAATCCGTTGGCTTATGGAGTGGATGGTCTGAGGGGAGCTCTGATTCATTCTTCTCATTTCGGGATTGGGTTGGATATCGCGGTTCTGGCCGGACTGTCTGTTATTATGCTTACCGTCGGCAGCTACTTCTTTTCGCGGATCGAGGTTTAATCAGGCTTTTGCCCGTGAAGATTGGCTAGTTATCTCATGGCCCAATCTCAGCGCGCCAACACCATAGCAAATCATGGCAATCCCAATGACCGGTGTAGGATTGGTGGTCAAAACTTCAGCCCTGGACAACAAATGTATGAAAGTAGTGGCGCTTGATCAAGGACGCGAACATATCAGTCTTTTATTGCGGAATGCAAAACCCGAAGGCGTTTTCAGATATTTTTCGAAATCTAACGCCTTTTTCTTGGAACTAAAAGCGGCATAGTAAAGCAATATACACGGTCTTAGTTTTTTTGTTTGTTTAACTCTGCCCCTTTGATGATTTTGGATTCTTGATTTCAAATTTGAGGAATAGCCGATATAGTAAGTGTTATCTATGAGTTTAAGGATATAACAGTAATACACGTCAAACGTATTGTAGGTGAAAGAATATTATAGTCAACGGATTATAAACAACAAAGGTCATCATTTATCGCCCCACTTCGTCCCGTTAGGACTACGTTAGGGACACACTTCGCGATTAGATATTGGGCTGGAAAAATATTAGTGGCTGCGCCACCACGTAGCCCCTTTCGCTATTAGCTTCATTAGGGGCGAAGTGTGGAGATGCCGGGAGTTGAACCCGGGTCCGAAAGAGCCTCTGGCAAATGTTGTAGCTGAGAATAAATTGTTTTTGACTCAAGCTTATTTGTGAAAACAAATAAACGCAAATAAGCTGCCGTTTGATGGTTTATCGTTCAGAAGCGGACAAACAGTAACTCCGCCTTGACCGACCCCAGTTGGTTAAGCTCTATTTTAAGATTGAACCAGGGAAAATCCTAAACAGAGATTGTTACGCCATCACAGGGGCATATGCGAATCGCATATTCCTGTAGTATGACGCTTCAATTGCCTGACTTTCATCATTAGCACTTGATTTTTTCCATTTAACGCAATAGGTTCGTCTCAGCCATTTGTCAAAGAGCAAATCTTCCGTCGAGGCCTGTCATCCCCTTTGAGAAACAGTTATATTATACCATTATGATGGCCTGAATTAAAGAAGGCGGAACTTAGCTACGTAAATACTCCTTGATCTTTTTCTCCTCCTGGCGTTTGATGTCGCGTTGCTTTTCCAGTTTCTTTTTTTCGATTGTTCGCCGGCCCTTGGCCAGGACGATCTACAGTTTGTCCAGGTTGTGAAACATTATAGTATAGTAAAATTGCATCATGATTGAATTTCGGGGTGTTTGGAATCGATATCGACCAAGTAAAGATCCCTATGTGGCAGCGCGCGTTTTAGAAACATTACCCCACCTGGTTGGTGATAGAGGTCAATTCGTTGTTGGAATGTTTTCTTACTTTAGATGGGTAGATGATGAAGCCGATGAAAGGATTGATCTTACAAAGACACAAAAACTAGCGTTTCTTAACAGACAAATGAGACTCGCGGACGGTTTTTCCCCCAAAGACCCATTACCAATGGAACAATTCTTTCAAAACCTTCCATGGTATGCCGTACCACAACAAGAAATTCGTGAGCAAGTTAAAGTACTACTATCGTCAATCGTTGACGATGTTAATTGTCAGGGTTATGTTGTGCGATCCGACAGGGAAATAACTGATTATAATTTACGTACAGTTGTTCCGGTCGTCACCGGGTTATTTCTTGCCTTGAATGGCAGGTCACCTGAACCGAATTCATCATTATTCGAGTTGTTAGATGCATATATTAGATTAGGCAGTTTAGAAGGGTTAGGTGACGATTTGAAACTTGGCGTTGTTAAATTGCCGTTGACGTCTAAAAAAACAGGAGTCTCAAATATAGATGAGGTATTAACGGAGTATAACAAAAATAGGTTTAATCATGACAAGTGGTTAAATTTACTTAAAATATTACGAGCTGTCGGTGCTTTTCGTAGTCTTAATATCCCTGCTTGGCAGAAAATAGCCTGTATGAGTTACATCTGCGCCGATGTTCTTGTTAAGAAGCCTCTTTGTATAAGAAGGGCAAAGGCTATAAAGCCGTTACTGCGCGAATAATGTATAAATAGACCTGTCTCTTTTATTAATGGTACTCGAAATAAAATCTCCTACATTTTTACTATGTGCCAATCTAGTGATAATAAAAGGTAATAATAGCCCCATCGGAATAATTTTTTGTTTTGTAGCCCCAAATTTCTCCAGCATGTTGATAATGCTTTGATTATTACTAAAAACAATCGCTTGCCCCCCTTTTTGTTTTACAACACTTACCGCTTGGGTAAGTAGACTTGATCCGTAGTGGTGCGGTGTGTTTCTATAAAGTGGGTTAATATATAACGACCCAATTTCATACCAATTACCAGACATTTCTTGTATACGAATAAATCCAAGCAACTCTCCGTTTTCCTGTCGGGAAACAATGAATTTATTATTTATCAAATCTATCAATATTTCTTCAAAGCCTAGAGGACGAAGATGGGGATCAGACAGAGTTGCTTTATAGATTAATAGACCATCCCGTATTAACTCTTTGGCTTTTTCTACCATATCCACATTTTCAGACTTAATTGGTTTTGCCTCGATAAAAACAAGGAATTCGTCGGGGTAACGATACATGAAGGGTTTTACATCAAACTTGGCTTTTTCAAACCTGACCTCAAGGCCAGCGGAATAAAATATCTGTCTTAGAAGCTCTATTGGAAGAAAATGTATCCCGTAAATCCTATTAGTGATTTCATCGTAAGCCCGATTTGTTAAGTTAATGTCGGATTGTCTTACTCCCGTAGTTGTGGTAATAAGTCCATCTTTATTGAGAACTCTGCCCCATTCTTGAATAGTGAGAATAATAGACTCAAGCGCCATTTTCGAAAGTAAAAAGTCGGTGGTGACGTAATCAAAACTTCGATCAGCAAAAGACAATGATACAGCGTTTGCCTGCATAGGTTGATAAGTCTTTCTGTCAAGACCCATGAGAGGTTTTCTAGATAAGTCTAGTGTTGTAACTAATGGATTAATGCCTAAACTCATCATCGCTTCGTATACATTCTGTGGATTTCTTGTTGTTGCTGTGCCACAATAGAGGATCGACGCGTTTTCTTTCGCGCCAAAGTGTGTCCTTATTGCTTTAATATGTTGATTTGAAGTTCTTTGCCACGCGCCGAATAGTTTATGATCTTGCATAAAACCATATATACCATGATAAAAACAGGTCGTTATTGACCGGGTTTTTTCAATCGTCATAAATGGTTAAGTTACTTACGGTTACCGAAAAATAGTATCAAAATAACACCAAAATAAATGAGTATTTCCACTCCGACTAAAAAACGATTATTAAAGTAATTAACCATCCATCTTAAATAGCGTTTTTTGTTGCGTTTGTTAGGCAGTATTTCTACGTTTCCTATTTTTGGATCGGTTGGGAAAAGGCTGTATTGTTTTTTTGAAGCTGGGTAAAGCAGCCTAATTCCGGTGGTTCTCCCGCTTAACCAGTCAAGAAAGAGGTGAGAAAATACTCCTAGTCCAATAGCAATGATATATGGTGTGAGACTGCGGTTAAAAAAACGGTAGATTTTTAGCAGGATAAGAACAATGATCCAAAAGATCGGGGTATGAAAAATCGTATTACGATGTTCGTTGACCTTTTTGCCAAAAAAGATATCAATGTCAGGAAGAAGGGCGCCAATAATCGATACGGTAGTAAATACCGATTCGGAGCCACACAAACCACCCAATCCTTCACAGTAACCCTTCGACAGCAAATAAACTGCGGCTAAATGAGTTGGGATAAGCATAAAGTATGTTTCATCGGGTTTTAGTTGCGTAAATACTCCTTGATCTTTTTCTCCTCCTGGCGTTTGATGTCGCGTTGCTTTTCCAGTTTCTTTTTTTCGATTGTCCGTCTGCCTTTGGCGAGGGCGATCTCCAGCTTGACCAGGTGACCTTTGGTGTAACAGGCGACCGGTACGATGGCCAGCCGACTGACCGAGGCGAGTTTGGTCTTGAGTCGGATAAGCTGGTCGCGGTGCAGTAGCAGCTTGCGGGTGCGTCGGGAGTCATAGCCCTGCGGCCGGCTGAAACGGTAGATGGGCACGTCGGCGTTGACCAAGAAGGCTTCCTCGTTGGTCAGGCGGACAAACGCGTCTTCCAAGCGGACGTTGCCGGTGCGGATCGACTTGACTTCGGCGCCAAGCAAAGAAACGCCGGCTTCATAACTTTCCAGCTTTTCAAAGTTGCGACTAAATTGGCGATTGAAGACTTTCATTGATATATATTGTATCAGCCCGCCGGGCAACAGTCACCTTCATACCCGCAGAATATACGTAGAAGTTAACGGCACAAATAGGATCAGTGATGAGGGTTTGGTTTATCAATTATGTTAAAATTGCCCAATGAGAGAACGCGATAGGTTATTAGGAGATTATCTTTCTATTCGTGACGATATCCATCAATCGTTGATGTCTAGGCCGGAAGAATTTATTCGTGATAACGGGAACGGTGGTTGGTGTCCGATTGAAAGAGCCGGTCAGTTATTGGCTGCGGCTATGGCAAATCTTTACTCCGTTCGTCGGTTAACCCTCGATTTTATTCGGGCAGGAATTTATCAATGGAATGAGTTAGGGTTGTTCGAGTATGTCGATTTAGTAGCGGCTAAGGTGCTATATGAACAGGTAATATCGCAGCTTTTACCAGTTTTAACGCCCCATGAAGTAGCAGTGCTTACAGAAGCCATGGGGATTAACTTATCAAATTATAGCCCCGACAAGCGGTCGGTAACGGTTAGCGAGGCGGACTTGGCTGACCCCCACCGCCTTTTTGATTTAATAAAGGATTTAGTTGCTCCCCACCTAAAGAAAGGGAGCAGATACGATCAAAAAAATTGGGAAAGGGAAAGAAGACGACTCGTATCTGTACCAGGAATGATGCAGACGGGAAAAGAACCAATTATAGGTAATCGCTCCGTAGTTAAAAACCTTTTTACCTACCGTCCTCGTGCCGGTCCTAGACGGTAAACAGTTTGAGGCGTTTGGAAATGCGGTAAATTTGGAGGTAGCCGGCGATCAACAAAGCGGCGCCGAAGATGCCGACCGTCACAAAGAAAAGCCTGATTTGTTCGTCGTTGAGTATGCCGCGGTCGCCCCGTTCCAGCAACATGTAGGTAATAATCATGATTGTGTCCAAAGTGGTGCCGGCCGCCACTTTTTTCAGTCCCTGGCCCAGTGTGCCGCCCAGCGTCTTGGCCGAGCGCATGGCGTGATAGACCACCAGCAGGCTGGAAACGAGCAGGGTTAAAAAACTTGCCTTAAAGGCCAGCGAAAAGAACGCGTCTGACATAATAGTATTGTATTATTTACGAATGGAAAAATCTTCGATGATTTCCTTGGGTTCTTCCCAGACCACCTCTACCTCCTCGACGCGGGCCACCGGCGGGCCGGTTTTTATCAAGGCGATTATACGGTCAACGCTGTCCGCGTCACCCTGAACCACTGCCTCGACTCCGCCGTTTTTGCCGAAACGCGTCTCGTCGTCAAACACATTGCGTACCCAGCCGGAAACACCGTTAATCTTAGCCTGGATCTTGGTCCAGGCGCGGAACCCAACGCCAATCACGTCGCCGCGCACAAACAGACGGGCTTGTTTCATCATAAGTGTGATCTTTGCACAATTTCCGCCTCAACCAGTTCCCTGGGGCGTCCGTACTTTAATCGCGATAATTGAATGACTGCCTGGGCAATTTTCTCATTGGCCGCGGCCTGGATTTTTTTGAAGTCCTTGGTCAGGTCAACGGAAAATGGCGGCACCGGCTCGTTATTTACAATCGTTTTCATGTAAATATGGAAGCGTTCGATATTGATCAGGTCAGACTCGCCGAAGACCGGCTGGAACTCGCGCTGGATATACGAGGCATCGGTGACGCCGACCCGGAAGGAAATCAGCGTGCCGACGTTGCCGAAAACGGCGTTTTTTACCTCCTCGTCCATCTGGCCGATAAACTGGTTGGCGACGGTCAGGCTCAAGTGATACTTTCTCGCCTCGGAAAGGATGGTGGCAAAGTCCGGCGTGGCAAAGTTTTGGAACTCATCGACGTAAAGGAAAAAATCCCGCCGTTTTTCCTCGGGAATCTCCTGGCGGCTCATCGCCGCCATCAAAATCTTTGGGATTAGCACCAGTCCCAGGAAGCTCGAGTTTTCCTCACCCAGTTTGCCTTTGGAAAGATTAATCAGAAGAATTTTGCCTTCGTCCATGGCCGAACGGAAATCGAACGACGAGCGCGACTGGCCGATGATGTTGCGCATGGTTTTGTTGGTGACAAACCGACCGAATTTGGAAACGATGTAGTCCAACACCTCGGATTTGTGGAAGTCGGAAGTTTGGGCGATCTGGTCGGTCCAGTAGCGCCTGACGATCGGATCCTGGACGCGGGGAAGCAGTTCCTGGACATATTTGGCGTCGGTCAGGACGCGTACCACCTCGATAAAGGTGGCGCCCGGATCGACCATGATCGTCAGCATGGCGTTGCGTACCGCGTGTTCGAAGCGCGGTCCGATGATGCCGGTGCGCTGGGGATCGTACAGTTTGTACATCAGATTAATGATGGCGGTGGTGATAAAATGGCGTTGTTCCTCGGTTTTCGCCTCGAGCAAATTCAAGCCCATCGGCCGCTCGGTGTCGGACGGGTCAAAGTAGATAACGTCTTCGGCCCGCTCCGGCGGGATATAGCGGATCGTATCGTCGATCAGGTCGCCGTGGGGGTCGATCACGCAGACGCCATAGCCGGCCTTGATATCCTGTTTGATCATCTCCTTGAGCAGTTCCGACTTGCCGGTTCCGGTCTTGCCGATGATGTAGACGTGGCGTTGGCGGTCTCTAAAGCCGACCGCTACCGGCCGTTTGACGCCGCGGTAATAACCATAGCCGATAAAGGTGTCGTCGTTCGTGCCGCTGGGAATATCGGCGGCCACCGGCGCGGTCTTGGCCCTTAACCACTGGATGTGGGGTGTTTCGATGGTCTTGTTGGGAAAATGAAACATGCTGGCCAACTCATCCGAGGACAAAATTGATGAAGACCGGGAAAATGGCAGTTCGACCACCGGGAAAAATTTATAGATGCAGTTAATCATAAAACCGCCCTGGAACATGGTATTGGCGCTGGTTAGCGAGTTGAGGTCGCCGTTGAACTGGGTAAAGGCGTTTTTGATGTTGCGCAGGTGCACCGAAGCGGTTTCCTTGTTTCTGGCCGAGACGACGAAGCGAATGGCGGTTTCAAAACCGGTGCGGCTGCACTTCTCGTCGATTTTTTCCAGCATCTTGGGATCGGTTTTGAAGGTGGCTTTTTCCGGGTTGGCCTCGGTTTTTTTGGTCGAGGAAACATAGGCTTTGCCCTGCTTTTTCCACTTGGCTTCGGACGGTCGGATGAGAATCTGAACCATGGCGCCCTCACCGGTGCTGATTTTTGACAGGGCCGAGGTGATGGCGGCCAGCGGATCGGTGGCCAGGTCGCGATAGGTTTTCAACGGCATATAGGCGAGGTCCTTAGTGATCAGTGATCCGGTGGCGACCTTGCCGGTTTCGCTGAAGATGTTGGGTTCGTCGACCCGGCGGACATCGGCCATCGGGTAGTAGCTATAGATGGTTTTTTCCACCAGATCGACTAGACGCGCCGGTGCCGAGACGTAAAAACGGATGTCTGACGGACGACCAACGATCTCAAAAGCAAGCACGTCGTTAAGATCGAGGAAAGAAAACATCCCCGACTTTTTCAACGAGGCAAACGAAGCAAACATCTGTTCGGCCGCGTCAACCTTGATCTCGTTGTCTTTTTGCATCCGTACCTCCAGGGTCAGCATTTCCAGGGAAATCTGCTCGCGCCGTTTCAGGCGCATATAGATTATCAGTAGATAAAGCAATAAAAAAGTGATGATTGTCGCCAATGCCAGCGCGGTCAGGGCGAAGACCAGGGTAACGAGGCGGTCTCCGAGGGTTTGCAGATAGACAACATCCATACAAAAATTATATACCAACTTACCTTGATTTGGGAACGATTATCCCGATGCAATTTCCCGACTAACCGGTATATAATAGCGGTATTAGCAAAATCATTGCGACACGATGGGGAAGACCAAAAAAATCACCAAATTGCCGTGGCAACACCACTGGCGGCGGGCCGGCGGTTTGGCAACCGGCAGCCTGCTGGCGCTGTTACTTCTGCTTAATCTGGTGAGTTCACAGCAAATCTCCCCGTTGTACTTTAGTTTGGCTGACGGTAGTCACGGCGCCGCGATTAACTATCTGCGCCGGATCAGCCGCCTGGATATTTTCCCCGACCAGTTAAAACAATACGCCGCCAGCTACGGCAACAACCTGGAACAGCAGATTTTTGCGGAAAAATACCAACGCGAAGCCATGATTAATAAACTTGAACAGGATATTAAGAAAAACCCGAAAGCAAAAGACGTGTTATACCGTCTATGTCAGCTTTATCAAGCCAAAGGCGATGAAAAACGCGCCCAGTCTTACCGGCAGATGGCTCAAGCGATTGATCCGGCCGTTCCTTAACTTAATTCATTTATCTTGACAGCGTATGCTTAATCATTATCAAACTAATTTAGTAGAAAGGAAAGCCCTAACCAATGACGTAATTCGATGTCGTTTTCAGTTGACCAGTCCGGCGCATCTGGCTTTCTGCGCCGGGCAGTATGTGATCATGGAGGTGCCGCAGCCGGACGGAGCGCTGGCGCGCCGACTTTACTCGATTGCTTCGGCCGAAACCACTACCGATCGGTTTGATCTGTTGGTTAAACTGGTGCCCAACGGCGCCGGATCGGTCTATTTGCGCGGTCTGGCGATCGGCGCATCGGTCAATTTTCAGGGGCCGGCCGGCCAGTTTTACCTGCGTGACAGTCACCGTCCCAAGCTTTTTCTTGCCACCGGCACCGGCATCGCACCAATGCTGGCGCTGCTGGAAAAGTTACGCGTTACCGGTTTTCCCACCCCGGTAAAACTACTTTGGGGCCTGGCAACAATAAAAGACGTTTTTTATCTGGCGGAACTGAAGCAGCTAAAACAAACCGATGCGCGCTTTGACTTCCAGATTTATCTATCCCGAGAAACCAGTCTGGCCGCCGTGTCAGAACCTGACCGGCCGGACTTCGGCTTGGGGCATATTGACGTTGGTCTAAAATCCCTGGTGATGTCCGGTAGCGTCTTGGGTGAGCACGACTATTACCTGTGTGGTCGGCGGGAAATGGTCGAGACCATGCGTCAAACATTAACAGATCAATATCGGGTGCCACCAGGACAGGTCTATTTTGAAAAATATTAATCCACCCATGTCAACGACAGCCGTCGTGATTCCCACCATCCGTTCACTTGAGTTTCTTAAGGCCTGGAAGGATGAGTTTCGCGACTGTGTCGGGATTATTCTCGACGATCACCCCACCCGGCACGGGTAAATATATTTTAGAAGCTTGTAACGAAAAAGTCAGCCGGGATCTGGGGAAAGGACTGGAAGAGCTGAATTTTCTTGGTGACGCCGGTCGTAGTCTTGGCTTCGGAAATGATCGTTTTTCCCTGTAGCGGAAACGGCGTAGCCGCAGCGGTTTCCAGACCGATCTTGGTCGCGGCGCCGATCACGCGCACGAGCATCACCTTGGTATCACTGCCAATCGTGACCGTTGTGGTGGTTTTATAGGCAAAGCTGACGTTGAGAAAACTGCCGCCGGCCGTGGTTGCCAAGGCGCCGGTGTTGTTTTCGATACGCGAGCACGGGTCAATAATATAGCGCTGTCCGACGCTGTTGTCCGCTTTGATTAAGGTCAGTTCTACCGCGCTGTTGTTGGCACAGCCGCTTGACTCGGACTGGAAGTAGATGGCGCTGATGTCGTGTTTCCAGTAGTTGGAAAAGCTATTGGTGTTCAGCTGGTAGTCGGCCAGATAAAAGGTATACTGACCGTCGCTGCGCAGCAGCGGGGTGATGAATTGGTTTGAGGCGGTGGTGACGATGGTGGCGCCACCGGTGAATCCGGAAAAATCACCACCCAATGTTCCCAGGTTCACCGCGGCCCCGTTGTTTAGGGTGGCATCGAGCGCCGCCTCGGCCGCGGCCAATGCTTTTTGCGACTCTTCTTCCAGTTTGGCGGTCTGGGTGTTCAGGCGGCTGGAAAATGATACGGAAAAGGCGATGGTCAAGGCGGTGGCGATCACCATCAACACAATTAACAACACCTGGCCTTGTTGTGACGCAACTTTATTTAATTTTATATGTTCCATGATACATGATAAATGTTATATGGTTATTGCAACTGTCTCCAGTCATAAAGGTCAATTGATAAATAAGGCAACAGTCCGAGATATTTTTTCGGGTCGGTGACAATATAGACGGCCGGTTTCTGGTTGGTGGTGTCTTGAAAGCGGTTGGTGTTTAGCTGGGCGGTCACCAAATTACCGACAATCTTCAATCCCTGGTCGACGGCCGCGCCGTTGTCAGTATTGATCTGGGGAGCGATCAGGATGGCGTTGATCTCGCTGACGCTCGGGTTGATCTTGATCAGGTCGGCGATAATCGCCAGGGATTTGCCGTAGTCGCTCGTTTTAATGTCCGAGTCGATCGAGACGCCGGCCGCACCGTCGGCAATCAGGACAAAGTTGTAGTCGGGCAGTTGGGAAACGGTTACAGACAACGGGGTAGCCCCCCCCACGTTGAGGACATAGATCCCGTCGGCGGCAATTTCGCTTAGGCTGGTGATGGTTTTGTATTTTTTTCTTGAGCGGACATAATTAAGGAAAATGCTTTTGTCAAACGACTGGGTAAAGTTGTAGGTATTTACCTGCCAGTTTGGCGATGAGACCTGGGCCGCGGCGTTGTTCGTTTTTATATTGACCTGGGGGGCAGTGACCACGCCGCCTTGGTTCAGGACAAAGTACGCTGAGTTGGCCGCGCCGCTGTCATAGTCCAATGGCGCCACCGGAATCGGATTATTAAGGTTGGTACTGCCCTGGAAATCAGCATCCTTCAGTTGTTTCCAGGGAGCCTGGGTGGGGATAGGCGTGGGTGTGGGTGTGGCGTTGATGTTAAAGCCAAACGGCGACCCGGCGGTCGCGCTGCTTTTGTTAATAGTGACGGTGCGCGGATTGGTGGTGGTACTGTTGTAGTCGCTGCCGGCCTCGACCTTGACGGTGAAAGAACGGCCGGTCTCGCCGCCAAAAAATCCCCAATTCATCTCAAAATACCCCGGCCAGGGGTTGCTGGAGGTCGGGGCGGTTTCGCTTAGGGTAGCGGGATAGTCCGAACAATAAGGATAGCCGCTGCCGCAGGTGGTGTAGGAACGGGGAGGCAGGTTGTATCCGCCCCAGGAACAGCTATAAAGCACGTCGTTCGGCCGCACTTCGAAGCGCGCCGGACTCAACAGGCCGCTGCTGAAGTTACAGGTGATCTGTCCGCCGACAAAGGTGACGCCGTCGTCGGCAAACAGGTTAGGATTGTCGGTGGGATTGATATCGGCCTGGCAGGTTTGCCAAGAGTTGCACGGCCAGGGGTTGCCGGCGGTGCAGTAGTTGGGGTCCTGGCTGAGCCATTCGGGAAACCGCCCCATCACCTGCAGGCTAATTTTACCGCGGCCGCCGCGGTAGCTGGCGTTACCGATCTCGGTTCTGACCACCTGACAGGAATAATTTGGCAAGGCGCTACCCCAGAGTTTGAATCCGGCCGCATCGTCATAGGTGTAACATTTGACCATATATTGTCCGGATGATCCGTCGGCCGTGGAAGTGCGGTCGGCTAGATCAAGCAAACCTTGGTCGGCGGAGTTAAGGCGGTTTGGCGTGGCGCCGCTGCCCAACTGTAAGGCGCGGGCGCCGCACAAACCCGGTTCGCGCGCCATGCCATTGTTGTAAGTGCCCAGGTCAAAGCCCTTGCACCAGGCGCCGTCGTTGGCCTCGCAACCGGTGCACTGGCCGCTCGCGTTCACGGCACAACCGAGATTTTGCGACGGGTCGGTGTACGGAGCATTGCCTTTGTCCACAAAAACCGAACTGTTGTAGGTGCCGATGTCCGAGGTGAGGCAGGTGACATCGTTCGGATCGCTTGGCCAGGCGGTGTTCCAGGCCGAGACCGTGCCGCCGGCGGTTTTGCCGATGATGATATAGTCGTATTTGGTGTTTGGAGAAATAGTAAGGGTTACGCTAGAATCGGTGGTCCAGCCGCTGTTGTAGGTATTGGCGCTAAGCAAAGATCCGTCCATATAAGCGTCGCCGGGATCGTAGGGGGCGCGGGCAGTGGGCGTGTCCGACGAGGTGCGTTGGTTTACCTGGACCCAGAAGCTGGTAAAGCCGCTGTTGCCGGACCAGTTCAGCGTCAACTGGTCGCCGCTCAAGCTGCTGCAGGTTTTGGTGATGGTGGGGCCGGACATGGCCGGGCAGGTGCAGGAGATTGCTGCGGTCGGCAGGGTCGGGCCCCAGTCGGTATGAGTGGTGTAAGTGTTGTCTAGGGTGCCGCGGATTACCGCGTAATACGGAGTGTCCGGACTCAAACCCGCGACGGTCTTTTCGGTCAGCCCGGCGCCGACCCAGGTATTAAAGACGTTGGCTTGGGCAAGCGAGCCGTCAGCGCTGCGCGTGGTCGACGTGCCAACCTGGAGATGGTAATCGTAATACGAAGACGGGGTCCAACGATAAGTAATGCTGGCGCCGTTGGCCGCACAGCTGCATGAAGGTTGGGGAGTGGTGGGTGGCGCCGCGGTTTTACAGCTGACAATACTTGACCACGGCCCGGCGCCCCAGCCGGTAACGTGGGCGTAATAAGTAGTGTTATAGTTAAGGCCGGTGAGGGTGTCGGTCAGGCCGCTGACCCAGTGGTTGTCCGGAGGACTGGGAAGGGCGGTGACAAACGAGCCGTCGGCATTGACGCTGTTGCCGGTGCTCGCCTGTAGCCAGTAGTTGCTCACGGCCGGATCGGAGTAGGTCCAGTTAAAGGTAATGGCGTTGTTGTTTACCGAACAGCTGATGGTTGGTGGTGTCTGGCCGGTGCAGGTGGTGGGACCGATCGCAACCGAACTGATGTCAGACCAGTCTGATTGGTTATCCAGCTTGTCGCGGCTGCGCACATGGGCATAGACCGTGGTGCCGGCGCCAAAGACGCCGCTGCTGCCGCTGCTGGTGCGTTTGGTGACATTTTCCCAGGTATTATTCCAGTCGGGGACACTGCTAAAGCCTCCGGTAGCGTCGACGCTGCTACTGGTGGAAATCTGGGACCAGTACGGCGTTGTACTCAACCCGGCGCAGCCGTTGTCCGCGACCGGACTCCATTCGTAAGTAACCCGATAACCGTTAGCCGTTCCGTCCCAGGCGCAGGTGAGTTTTCTGCCCGGTGGCACACCGGGTTTTTGGGTATCGATACAGTAACTACCCGACTGGCAGGCGCTGGAAAGGTTGTCGGTGTCGGTAATGGTGGTTTGATAGGTATAGCTTCCGTCAGCCGTCGGCGTCCAACTTAAATTGCATGCGTTACTGGTACCGCTTAGGCCCGCGGTACTGACGGTGGTGCCGTTGATCGATAGGATACAGGACGATAGTCCGGCGGTGTCCTTGGCAGTGGAACTGAAGCTGATGGCGGTATTCTTTTTCTGGGGCGAAGCCGGGGAAATCGTGGCGCCTTCACACCAGGGAGGATTGGTGTTGCAGTCAATCGAGGTTGAGGCCCAACCGGGTGAGGCGTTGCCGAGTGAGTCTTTGGCGCGAACGTTAGCCGTCAAGGTAGCGCCATTGGCCACATTGTCGATGATCGTGTTGGTCAGGCTGTCGTAGACGTCGTCCATCGTACTGGTGCCGGGCCTGACCCAACTGCCGCCGGTGGTGTCGGTGAAAGACTCTTTATAGGTGAATGGGTCGTTGGCGCAGGAACTGTCGCTGTTTGGCGTCCAGGAACAGTTAAATTTACAACTGCCAGCGTTAGTGCCCGGACCTTGACGGATGCAACTGACCGACGGGTTGGAGGCGGCGCTGTCGACCTGGAAATTTGAACAACTACTCCAGTTTTCGTACTGGTTAGTGTCGCTGGTCCAGCGCGAGCGCGCTTTCCAGGAAACCGGCCCAGTATAGTTGGCCAACGACGAGGTGAAAGTGTAAACGCTGGCGGCCCAGCCGGTGCGCCAGCCGCTGTTTTCGATCTGGGTACCGGTGCAGTCGCTGCTTTTGTAGGCATAATACTGGAATTCGTCACCTTCAGAGCTAAGACTTAGGCCGACCGACGGATGGCTTGACCCGGCGACGCAGCCGGGGTTAAGTGCCACGATCGGGGGATCGGGAATGATCCAGACCTTGATTTTGTCAGTGGCGCCGCAGTCGCTGTAACCGGTGCAGCTTTTGGCCGGGGCCAGCCCGTCCCAGCACCAGGGGTCGCCGAGACAGCGGTTATCGGCCTTGTCGCGGGCATTGCAGACGACATAGTAAGAGTGGTAGTTATTTTTGGCAAAGGTGGTGGAACCGCTGCAACTTGAACTGTTAGCAGAACAGAGGTTTGTCCAATTGGTGCCGTCGGAAGCAGTGGGGATAAAGGCCGCCTGGCTGAATCCAACCGACTGGTTATCATAGCCGTAGGCATTATATCCATATGATGAGGTGGGGTTGGCATAGGCAGACAAAGGACCTTGGACTTGACAGGTCGGAGGAACGGTGTCTAATTTAATCATTCCACCACATTGAGTTGTGCCTCCGCCATTACTTAAATAAACGCAGACCTTTTTGTCGCCGTCGCCGCTTCTCAAGGCCCAGGTCTTGGTGGTACTATACGCTTCTTCGTTGGTCCAACCGGTTTTCCCGGCCGGATCCGAAGCGCCCAATGACAGACTGCTACAGGTGGTGTTGGGGTCGCTCGGTTCCCAAAAACGCATTTTTGTTGCCGTTGTGGTCATCCCTCCCAGGTTAAGAGTCACTGTTCCGTTTTTTGTATAACAGGCGGCGTCTTTGTTAGTAAATTTGCTGTTTGAGTCGCACTGTTCAATATGGACGTCGGTAAAAGAAGTGCAGGTGGGTGGCATTGGCGTTGGGGTTGGTCGGGTAAAGCAGAGTTCGTTGGAATAAACCGAAGCCGATCCGTCAGTGCAGGTACCGCAGGTAGGACAGTTGGGTTGTTGACTGCAGCTGCGATGATAATAACCCTGGATGCAGATTGTTCGAGGCCCACTGCCGAATTGACCGTCACTACCTTTGCCGTAAGCCCAGCTACCGCCCCAAGTCGGATCGCCCTGCATCGCCGTGGCGCTGCCGCCCAGCGGGCTGAAATAAAATTGGTTACCGTCGCTTAGATTGCCACCCATACCTCCCAAAATTCGCGATGACGTCGGAAAGCCGGCGCTGCCGACGGCACCGCCACCGTAATCGTTGGTGGTGGAGTAAAATTTATAATCATGTGTAGTTTGGCAGTTTGATCCACAATCATCCAGTCTGACGGCGGTCACGCCCACAAAGGCTTGCCAACCATTCCCCGCGTTATCCGGTGCATTTTGGTTAATCAACCAACCGTCGATATTGAAAGTGCCGGTGCCAGCTTGAGAGCAGCTCCATTCCACGCACAGCGGTCCCCAGTTGGCTCCGGTAGTGCAGTCGGGGAAGGTGGTGACCGTGTTGCTGGTGCAGCCGCCGCTTAACTCGCCGCTGTCTTGGAGATAGCCGTTGACGCAACTGCGGATCGTATGGTGCCACGGGCAGCCGCTGCTGCAGCTCCAACCATTAGGTCGCCAGTCGCAGTTTGGACACGCGTAAAGATCGTAATAGCGGCAGGTCGAGTTGACACAGTCATAGTTGCCGGACGAGGCAACGCAGTCGCTTTTAACGCTACAGCTATAAGTCGGTTTGGTACAGGTCGAGCTGGAACTGGAGCTACTTGACGACGACGAACTTGACCCGCCCGAACTACTGGAGCTGCTGCCGGCGGGTGTTGGAGTATTGGTAGGAAAAGGAGGATTCGTCGGTGGCGGGTCATGGGTAGTGCATGATCCGCAGCTTAGGCAGGTGCCGCTGGTGCAGTCTTTATTACAGCAGTAATAATAGTCGCAGTTACCGTCATCGCCGTCGCAGGGAAATTTGGCCGTAACCCTGCCGGAAATAAAAAACAATAAGACTATCGCTAATACATGGAAAAGGATTGTTTTTTTCATCTTTAAGGCATTAGTCTGGTAATCCTCCAAAGATTATTGGTTTTGGCCGGCTGTCCTAGCCATTCGACCAGATATACCTCATTTGTTTTGATTGGGAAACCGGTAGGATTTTTAACTGCCCTGGCCGGGGTGGTTTTGGTTTCGTAGCGGTCATAATAAGCCAGCGTTTTATCGTATTTGAAACGCAGTTCTTTTTCGTCGACAGTTTCAGCGGTCAATAATGAGGCGGTAACAAGCCTGATTTTAACCAAGGCGGACGACAAAATGCCGTATTTGGCGTTTTTGTAGGTACGGATCGTTGACGGCTGCCAGGACTCCCAATCGGTTTTGCGTGGCGTAGGCGAGGTAGAGGGATATTGAGACGACCGGGTATTCAACACATACCATTCAACCCCAACGATCAGAACGACCACAATTAGTGCCGCCCACAGCAGTCGTTTTAGCATAAACAATTATCATTATGGCGAATAAATCGCCGGCTGTCAACGGCTTATTGCCACGGAGTAGTAGCAATCCAGCCGTTTTGCGTAGCGACTTGATTCATCCCGGAGATGTAACTTTGCGCCTGACTTGAAAGGTCACTGCGCGTTGCCGGATCAGTAATCAACCACGAACCATCGGGTTTCTTGGCATCAACCAGGTCCTGAAGCGTGACAATAGCTGCAGAAACCGTACCCAAGTCATGACGATTCCAATTGTTGTCAAGGAACTTAGCGGTCTGTTTTACGATTTGAGCGCTGACATTTTTAGTCTCAAGCTCTCTTGCCGCACTGCGTGAGCTTGTGTAAACATAATGGACCATCGCCTCTTTCGATATTTGCATAAGCCAGCTTAGTTCTTTACTGTCATTGTTAGACAACGTTTTGAAGAAATTGCGGTCGAGCTTTACATATAAATCTGTAAGACTTGATGATGTTCCTTTATTGTCGTTATTCGTGATTCCCCTGACCGCCTGTAAATACGCCAAGGGATTTTCACTGAACTCATAGGGAAAGTTGTTGTACCAGGGGAAAACCTTGAGCGGGGAAGAGTGGACATAGGGAAGATAATCAATCATCAACTGCTTCAGCTCGGCCACTTCCTGGGGGGTGTAGCCGGTGTAGTCAATCCGGTTGGCCCACTCTTCAACACCCTTGCGGCGCACCTCAATATCGGTTGAGTCATACCAAGCTGGTTCTTTAGTCGCCGTGGCCGTGGGTTCACGGGTGGCAGTGGGCGCGACGGTGGCGGTCGCCTCGGTGGTGGGTGTAGTAGTGGGAGTTGGCGTGGCGGAAGCGCGTGGAGCAGAGGGGGTGGGTGGAACCTCCTGCATGTTCCCCATAATTTTATGGACCATGGTTTGTTGTTCTCCGGGCGTTAACTGCACAAAAGGAATTTTTTGAAAACGTCCTTGGTTATCGATAATAACGATTTGGTCCAGCATGTCGCGGATAGCGCTTTCTGCAGTGGTTTGGTCCGTTGATTTAAACATGTTGGTCATTTCAACTTCACTTACACCTTGTTTAAATAGCCAAGTGACGGCCGGATTGGGGTTATTCGAATCTAGGCTGCGTTCAATTGTAACTCCACGGACTGAATTTCCATCCTTAACCCAGAGGGGGAAAGCCGGAGTGGAGGTGATTGTTTCGTCTTGTTCAAAGGCGAGCCGGTACTGACCTTGTTTGTCAAAATATGACAGGATGGTTGTGTCGGGTAAGTTCCCGTATTCCGGATTAGATTTCAAAGGAAAAGGAACGCCAACCCTCCCGCCGTTTTTAGTCACATAATCGCGTAATTCCTGCGGTATTTCTGGGTTTTGGTCAGTGGTGATTCTGTCGACGGTCGGTACAGCGCCCGGTAACGGAGGAGCTGTCGGGGCGTTTTCCAATGTGGAGCCAGGATGAATGTCGGCCACGGTTGGTCCGGAACAGGCAACTAGACCGGCGAGGCTTAATAATGCTGTCGGAGCGGCGGCGTGCTTGAGGTGTCCGATGCCCGCTTCAATCCTTTGGTCGGCCATATATTGTCATTATTATATCATATATAGTAAATTATCACAAACCGCCTTGTCAAGTCGATCTGCGGATAGAAATATTAAATGGCGTTGTAGCTAAACGACAACACGAATTGCCAGTTGATTGGAGCGGCAAAATCAGCCAAAAATCCTGTTCTGAGAAAAACCTATAATAAATCATTACATCCCACTATTTTCCCATAGTTCCAACCAACGGCAGCGCGACCGGTTCAGCTTAGCTCTGTTCCATACTTCCAGGGTTACGGTTCCGTCATATCGTGTTTTTTTTAGCGCCTCCACGGTCATTTTCCAGTCAATCATACCTTCGCCAAGCGCCAGATGGTCGTCGGTGACACCTCGGTTATCGGACAGGTGTACATGGGTCAGTCGTTTACCAAACCGACGGATAAAGTCGGCGGTCAGGCTTCGTCCTTTACCGGCCACCTGGGCATGGCCGACGTCCAGATGAAAAAGCAGCTGGGGACAACGGGAAAAAATCGGTTGCAGGCGATCCGGAGTATTGAAAAAGCCGCTTGCCTGGTTTTCCAGCATTAATCTCAATCCGAATTTATTTGTTATCTTAAGCAGTCGGTGAAGCGAAGCGATGATCCGTTCCCCAATCTCTCGGGGCGGCGAATGCGGTTGGTACCAGTGGGCGTGCAGGTTGACATACTGGGCGCCGAGGCGATGAAATAAGGCCAGTTGTTTTTCCAGTTCGGTTAAGGCCGCTTCCTTCAGGCTAATGATCGGTGACGCCCAAGGAAGGATCGGGTTGGTATGACCAATCACGCCAAGCCGGTGTTGCCGTATAAAGGTCTGGACCCGGTCCCAATCAACGTCTTCAACCTGACAACGCGGCGGTTCGATGGTTAGATCAAGAAAGTCAAACTGATATTTTCCGGCAAACTTGATCTCTTCAAATAAATTATTAACCGGATCGTTCATCATGCCAATTTTCATGATTGGGTGGCGGTCGGCTGGCCGGAGCTAAACAGCACCAGCAAATGATTCCAGCCATTCTCCCCGGTGCGGAAACGGGCCAGGCTCTCATAGTCGTCTTCGGGATAAAGTTGGATCATGTCGCCCTGTTTATAGTCGCACACGACCTGGGTTTGGGTGTCCTGTGGGTGACGGTGACCGATAAAGTTCAGCTTGGGGTCGATGTGGTTGGCCTTGATATCAAAACGGACATAGTCCCCGTGCCGGTCCAATGAGCTAAATAGTCCAAGCCGGTCAGCCGGCTCGCTGTGGAGCATTTTGAAGCTTACCTTTTCCGCCTGGCGCAGTTGGGGATAAAATCGGAGGTCTTTTAGTTTTTTTAACAGGATTTCGTTGGCAAAATAGGCAAAAGGAGACAGTTTAGTGTCAATCCAGTCGTTAAATTTGGCGTCGTCGGCCAGCCATTCGTTAAAAACGTCGCTGACGCGGGCGTTCAGGCTGTAGGCCGGAAAGACCTGCAGGTGCAATTGGTTGATGATGTCATGGTAGATTGAGCTTGGTACCCCGACCTTATCGCTAAAATAGTCCGGCAGGGTCATGCCGTAGATGTCGGAACAAAACTGGTTAAGTAGTGTTAGGTCAACGTTGTCGTTGCCCAGCTCTTTCAGGCGCTTTTCCAGGTCGGTAAACCGGCGCCGGCTCATGTCGGTCATCTTCTGCTGGACGTCTTTGATGCGTTCCTGAAAAATCTTATCGTATTGAGTGGAAAAATCATAGGCGCCGATCGCCAGGTTCTCCGACAGGTAGGCCAGGCGGTCCAAGGCGGCGAGCGGATTTTTACGCAGTTTGTCTTTGAGTTTGGCTTGGGCCGCTTCGTTGAGTTCCTGATAGGCAGGAAACCGGTCGAGTTGGTCCAGGTTGATCAGCCAGGTAAAGTCCTTGTCCGGGTGTTGGCTGGCGAGCCGGCGCCGGCCCATTGCCTGATAGACCTGGTTGACGGAAAACGGCAGGCCGTAGATATAGCTCTTGTGATCGGTAAACTGGCCGGCGCTGGTTTTAATGTCTACTCCCACGCCGACCCGGCCGGTGGAAATCAAGATGGTCGGCCGTTGGCTGCGGTTGGCAAACCGGTCGTACAGTATTTTTGCCTCGGTCTCGGTCTTGGCGGCGTCGGCCAGCAGCACGGCTTCGGCGCCGAACTGAGCCTTAAACCGTTCAGCCAGCTCCGCGGCTTCACTTTCATTGAAACAAAAAACAATCGCCTGATGGTGCTGGGTATCATATCGGATGGCGTTAACCAGCTGTTGGTTCATTTCCTGGAGATCGGTAAAGATACTGGGTGTTGGCGGCGGGACTTTTTTCTCGGCGCCCACTGCCCGGCAGGCCCGGCCGGAGTGCTCCTCAAGAAAACGGGCGAGTACGGTTTTTTTCAGGTGATTGACATGCGACAGGGTCGGGGTATAAAGATTGCCTGACAAGCCGCTGATTTTGCCCCGCACCCGGTTGGCCGCCCAGCCGGTAAATAGGGTAAAGGAGTCAATACTTTTGGCCGCGTCGAGGAATTCGTATTGGTTATTCCACGCCTGAATCCCAAGCATAATGTCTGTATTGTACTTGCGTTCCGGCATCTCCAGTCCCATAAAATAGTCGCGTGGGTTGATGTGGCCGTCTTGGTCTTTCATGTAGTGGACGCCTTTGGCCATGGTCAAAGACCGCTGCAGGCTTAACGCCAGTTCATCAAAAATCCCATGGCTGTCCAGGTGGCCCGGTTCGGTTTGAGCAGCTTGTTGCTCTTGTAAAGTTTGTGGCACTTGAAAAATTTCGCGCTGGCGGGCGACTTGACTGGTGAGAAGCGGCAGATACCATTGTTGCAGCTGATCAAGGCTCAAGCCGGTAGCGGTGCTGATCGGTTGGAGCGCCTGTTTCAGATAAGTGCTAGCCAGTTCCCGGTCGGGAGCAACCGCGCCTTGACCATCGGCCAGTTGGCCGGCCGCCTGCACCAGGCGATACAGCCGGTTTTCCGCCTGACCGTCGGCAAAAATATACAGTCCCTCTTGCTGGCGGAACAGGTTTTCCCGGCTGACGATTTCCTTCATCAGTCCGATGGTGATGCGCTTGAACAGATACTGGGTGTTGGCCTCCGGCGTGGCCGCCTCGTTTTCCTGATTAATAAAGTAGCCGCCGCCGCGCGAATACGGCACATGAATCTCATCAAGATAGATGTGGCCGATCCGCAGGCCGGGTTCGCGCATCGTATGAAACACCAATTGGTCCTCGTCGAAGAAAAAGATGGTCGGCTGCGTCTGGTCTTTAACCTCCGTATAAGCCACGGGCTTGTCGGTTTTGGTATTGGTGAAATAAACGGGGGATCGCTGGAGCAACTGATCAAAGTAATTGTTTCGTTCAGTGCTGATATCTGGCTCTGGTTTACCGGCGGTTTCGTTAACCACGGCCTTAACCTGTTGGTTGGCTTGTGTGGCGAGGGCGTGTTGGCTCTGGGCGAACGCCTCGTCTTTATGGTGTTGGTAGGTAAGCGGCCGCATCGCCTCGGGCAGCAGATCGGCCATGCCGCCGGTATAGTTTTCCAGTTCGGAGCGCAGCTCCGGCGACACCGCCGCCACAAAGATCGGGTCCAGGTGGGTAAGGGCAGCCACCGTGGCGGTGATGGGTAAGACGTACTTTGACTTGCCAAAGCCCGTGGCCGCCTGGAGGTGGTTTTTTTCCAGCAAAATGCAGACCGCTTCGATCTGTTCCGGGCGCAGGGTGATCTTTTCCACTGCCTTGGTGCCGTCGGGCCGGGTGACGGTAATGCCGTCCTGCTCCAGGCGTAAGGCCAGATAGGCGACCGCCTCGTTTTCCAGCTGTTCCCGGTTCGGTTTGGTTTCGGCGCCCGGATCGCGGTAACGCTGGAGTGATTCCGATAACGCCTGGCCAGCTTTGTCACCGTGCGGGTCACGGTCAAGCGTTTGTTTCAGTTTGTCCATTTGACTGACGATCAACTGGCGGCGTTTGGCCTGGGGAGACAGGGCTTCGTGGATTTGCGTCTGCAGGCGCTGTTTGACGCCGGACAACGCATCGTGGTTTGCAGGGACTTCCTGGGTCATAAGCTCATTCTACCACAGCCGATTTGACGATTCGGCTTAAGGATGGTATCCTATAGTTTATTAACTATGTCACAAGTTGAGCCTAACCGGCGCCAGTTTTTAAAACTCGCGACCGGTGCGATAGGCGGTTTGGCACTGGCGGCTAGTCTTCCGGGTGACGGCGGTTACCGCCGTTTACCGGCTATCCCCACCGCGATTCCTACTCCCGAACCTAGGACGCAACCGTTGTCCCACCGCGATTTTCTTAGTGCGATCAGTGTCGTGGCCCGCCAGACTAATGCCGAGTCGACATTGACTGATTGTAAAAACATCATGAATGGTACTGCTCGCCGCTGTGTGGTAGGCGGCAAGCAGTGGATCATCCCTAGCCCGGCCTACGCCGAGTATTTTTTCAGTCGTGACAGCTGGTGGACGCTGGCGGCGCTGCGCGATAAAAATCTATCGCAAATGGCGGTTGGCCAGTTTGCCGCTGACCAGCGCAATAATGCCAATGGCCAGATTGCCACGGCCTTGCGTATTGACGGTACGCATCCGCCTAATCGCGATCGCGACGATGAAAGCACGTTAATCTACGTTTTGCAAAACTATCTATTGCAACAACTGGGTGGTCAACCGAACCGTGAATCGATGCAAAGAGCCTGGCCGCTTACTGCTTCGCATATCAATAACGGGCATTATGTTACCAAGGGAGAGACCCGGTCCGGACCGGAGTTTGGCGGTACCAGTCAAATCGGCACTTACCATTGCTGGTCCGATACCTATCGCCCGGCCGGGGCGCCGGTTGCCAGTCCCGAGGTGTTTGGTTATAACCAAGGATTGTTATGTGTGGCAATGCGTTGTCTGCAGGAGATGGGGATACCGCTAGACAAAAACCTATATCAAAGTAGTTTAACGGCTTATGCCAACCTGGTCAGTCCGGCGGACGGTCTATCTTTACCTCAGCGCCAAGGTTCAAGTAATATGGACGTCTCGGCTTTGGTGGGCGAGGCGCTGTCTTTGTATTACTTTAACACGCCGCTGTTGAGTGACCAGCGGGTAGGTGCGACTCTGAAACGGCTGGCGCGCGTCTGGTATCCGGACGGTAAGTTTCTCGGTTTTAAGGTGATCAGCGGTGCTAACGGCGGTTTTCGCCCGGCCAACGAGTACAGCGGCGGTCCGGTTAACGCGGCCGGCGACTATCAGCGCGGCGCCAGTTGGTTTCTTTACGACGTACTGGCGCTTTATGCGGCTGCCCGGCACGGCGTGGCCGATGCGTCGCAACTGTTCGTCGAACGGTTGGATTCGGAGCGGCGTAGCCGGCGTGCCTCTCACGAATTTATCAAAACCGGCCCGACTAATTTTGGCCAGACCGATGCGGAGCGCGACGGTTACGGCTGGAATAGTTTTGTCGTTAATCTGCTGCCTTGAGGTGGTCGGTTATTGACTGCGTTCGAAGTAGGTGGTCAGTATTTGTTTGGCAATCGGGGCGGCCACGTCCGAACCCTGGCCGGCATTTTCCACCAACACGGTTACCACAATCTGGGGGTTATCGGCCGGCGCATAAGCGGTAAACCAGGCGTGCGGATTGCTGTCCTGACCGTGGGTCTCGGCCGTGCCGGTTTTACAGGCCACTGGCAGTGCTTCCCAGGCCTGGGGATTTTTGTCCAACGCCGCTTCAACCGAAGCCAGTTTTTCTCCGGTCAGGCCGCGGGTCTGGCTGCTTCTGAACTCCAGGTTTTTGATTTTGTAATCAAACAACGGCCAGCCGGTCCCGCCGGTGGCGCAGGCGCGCCGCATGCCTTCCTGGATTAAACTGAGATTGGTGCCGCTGACCGGTAGCTTTTCGCAACGGGACGGTTGGTTTTTTAGTAACTGGGGTTGGCACAGGTAGCCGTTATTGGCAAAGGCGGCGGTGGCGAGGGCGATCTGCAGTGGGGTAACCAGGGTGTAACCTTGGCCGATCGCCAGGTTGTAGCTGTCGCCCAGATACCAGCGGTCTTTGAGGGTTTCCTGTTTCCAGAACGGCGACGGCACCAGACCTTCGGCCTCTTCCAGTCCGATGCCGGTCTTTTTTCCCAGCCCGAAGCGCAGCGCCCATTTTTTAATGGCGTCCGGCCCGGCCGCTTCGCCGGCTTGATAAAAAAATATGTCGTTGGAGCGCTGGATAGCCTTGACTAGGTCAACCATCCCCTCGGTTTTTCCGTACTGGAGAAAGTACCAGTTGCCGAATTTAAGCGGGCCGGCCTGCAAAATGCCTTTGTCTTCGAACTGGGTAGCGGCGTCGATCTTTTTCTCTTCCAGCCCGGCGATCGCCACCATCAGTTTGAAGATCGAACCGGGCGGGTAGGTGCCGGCGGTAGCGCGGTTGAACAGCGGTTGAGCCGGGTCGTTCAGGTACGACTGAACCGCTTCGGCCGCACCGTTTTCAAAGTCTTGGGGGTCAAACGACGGCGTCGAGACCATGGCGAGGACCGCGCCGGTGGGCGGGTCAAGCACGACAACCGCGGCGCGCTTGTCCTTGATTTGTTCATAGGCTGCTTTTTCCAGCTCGAGGTCGATGGCCAGCTGGATGTTGCTGCCGGGCTGGGCCGGCTCCACCGTGATGCTGTGCAGAAGCTTCCCCTGGGCATTGACCTCTACCAGTTTTTTGCCGTTGCGGCCGCGCAGCCGGCAGTCGTAGAGTGCTTCGACCCCCTTTTTACCGATTTTATCACCCAGCTGCAGCGGTATACGGCAGTCGTTGTTTTCCATGTCGGCGGCGTCGGCGATCTGCCGGTAACCGATCAGGTTGCCCATAATCATGCCGTCGTAGTAGGTGCGGGAAGAGGGAATCCGTGCTTCCAGCGCGTGCAGGTCGGGTGGAGTGTTTTGAGCGATGACAAAACCTTTGCGGTCAGTAATTC
This sequence comes from Patescibacteria group bacterium, assembly GCA_023380935.1. GTDB lineage: Bacteria > Patescibacteriota > Microgenomatia > UBA1406 > GWC2-37-13 > UM-FILTER-34-12. The sequence goes on along the minus strand of JAMCST010000016.1, from coordinate 32,127 downwards.
TGCCCCGTTGCGCCTCGATGATCAGGGCACGGTTGTGGTTGTCTTCGGCCGTCTGCTGGAAGTAGGCGTGTTTGACAATGGTCAGCTGGAACAGGCGGAGGAATAGCACTAAAAATATCGCCACCACCACGACGGCCATTCCGATCAACCACCTCCGGCTGTCGGCGATGGCCGCGGTGCGGAAATTCAGGTCAGTGATCTTGGCTTTGTGGAAAAACGGTAGGCGGTTCATACGGGTCAGTCGGGTTCATCCGATAAAATACCCCTGGATAAAATAACCCAGCGTCACAAGGTGTAACACTATAAAAGCGATCGCGACCATTATTTTAACCGATTCTGTCTTGATTTGCCCCAGGTAAATAAACACCGTCAAAGACATCAGTGCGTAGCGCGGCACCGAAGAAAAAGTGCCGGTCAGGGTGGGCAAAAGGAGGTTAACGAGTGAAAACAGCATTAACCCGACGTTTTCTGTTAAAAGCCATAGTCGGAAATTTTTTCCCTTAAACCTCTGCCAGCTTTTGACGCCATAAATCATTAGGATAAAAAGGAAAAAATTAAACACGAGGAACTCTATAGCAGAGACAAAGTATTGAAAATTCCAGGCAGCGGTCAAAAAAATCTTCAGGTAGCGAAAGTAAACCTGGGGCAGCAGTATCAAGTGGGTCGAGCGATTGGCGCCGAATACCGGTTGGGAGTGGAAAAAAAACAGCGGGTCGGCGGTGGTTTTCCAAAGGTAGAACATGTAAGCAAGAAGACCAAGAAGAGGGGTTAGCAGATAGAAATTGGTAGTTAAGGATTTTATGAAGCATGAAACAGGATTTATGTTTTTTAACCTTGACCCGTAATTTTTGCCTTGAGTTTTTGCCATTTGATTTTGAATCATACGTAGCCCAATCGGAATGATAAGAAAAACGCCGATCAACCGGGTTAACGCCGCCAAGAACCCGGCGATCGCCACCAGCCGGTATTTTTTTCTCTGCAGTCCGTAGAGTACCAAAACCAGCAGCAAAAAAAACAACCCTTCGGTATACAGAGCCCCAAAGAAAAACGAGGTGGGAAAGATCAGGAGAAACGCAATTGCTTGTAGGGGCGAGGTCTCCTCGCCCGTCCCCACCAAATATTGACGGAAAAAATACAGTCCGACCACAAAGCTGGCGTTTGAGATGAACAGGCCGCTTAACAGTTGGTTGGAGACAACCAACGAGACCGCCTTGACTAGTAAGGGGTAAAGGGGAAAATATGCCTGGGTAAACTGATTATAGCCTTCCCGGACAATCAAGAGATACTGGGCGCCGTCGAAGTTGGCCCAGCCGGTAACCAGGTGGGGCAGACGGTAGTCGGCAAAGATCTCTTTATAAGGAAAAAACCCCAGATAGGGAATTACCCGGGTGGCCAGGCCGGCGGCCGCCAGGTCAAAAATGCGCCAGAGAAAAAATAAAATCAGGATCATGGCAGGAATTGGTTAGGTGGGGAAGCTCTCCCCAACTGGGTCTTCAGACGGTCAAGTGTGCCGGCAATGTCATTGCTGCGCGCCAGGTAGCTGCCGATACACAAGGCATCGGGCCAATCGCGGTGCTGACAGATCAGCGGCAGGGTTCGGTCGTTGATGCCGCCGTCGAGGAAAATTTTATTCCTATAGCCGATCCGGCGCAGTTGTTCAATTTTATTCAATGTTTCCGGAATAAAGGTTTGTCCCTGTCTGCCGGGAAAAATCGACATGACCTGGATGACGGGAAGGTTAGATAGGGCGTAATGTTTATCCAGCTGCTTAATTGATGCGTTTGGGTTGATCACCAGACCGATAGGAAAACTAAATTGCCGGGCAAGCCGGGGATAATCGGGAGAAAGCGAGGCATGAATCAACACCGCATTGATTTTTATCCGGCGGCTAAGCCGTTCAACTGTTTTTAACTGGGTTTCGTAGTCCTTAACCATCAGGTGTAAATCAAAACTAACCGGGGAAGCGGCGCCCGGGCGTGGGTTGGCGATGGCGGTCAACGCCTCGGCCACGGTGACGGTGGTATTGGTCACATAGACGCCGTCGGCAATATCGATTTGGAACCGGGAAAAAAACGGCGCCAGCCGGTTAATCTGATGAACTAGGGCTGTTGGTGTCGGCTCGAGGAGAGCAGGGATGATTTCCATGATTATTATACCTAACTGTCTAAAATCAAGCTGACAAAGCCCTTTTTTGGTTTGGGAATCTCCATTAATTGTAACACGGTTCCGGCCACCAGGCTTAGTCCGGCATTCGGGTCGTGGTTAAGCCTTAACTTGTGAATATCTTTCTGGTGGGGGGCGTAGATCACAAACGGCACCGGGTTAAGAGTGTGGGCGGTGTGCGGCTGGCGGGTTTTCAGGTCAAAGGCAACGTCGGCATTGCCGTGGTCGGCGGTAATCACGCAGACGTAGCCTGCTTGACTCAAGAAACGGCAGAGCGTTTTTAATTCGGCGTCGACCTTTTCCACGGCACGTTTAATGGCCGGGAAGTTGCCGGTGTGCCCGACCATGTCCGAGTTGGCATAGTTGGCCAAAACAAACTGGGGCGACAGCTGCTTGACCGTTTTGATCACGTTGCGGGTGATCTCTTCTGCCTTCATTTCCGGCATGGCGTCGTGTTTGACCTTATTGCTGGAAGTCATGACGCGGTGTTCGTGAGGATAAACCAGCTCGGTGCCGCCGTTGAAAAAATAGGTGACATGGGGAGCTTTTTCGGTCTCCGCGGTGCGCAGTTGCCGAGCCGCCTGTTCGCTGATTAATTTTCCCAGCGTTTTGGTAGCCTCTACTTTATCGAAAATTACCGGATAGGGAAACCCGGCATCATAACGGGTCATGGTGAAAATTGGATTGGTCGGGGCGAGTCGGTGGATCGTCCGGACCAACTGTTTCATCCGGTCAGTGCGGAAGTTGAAAAAGAACAGCGGTTCAGCGGGATTGAGTCCGGAAAAATCCCGATCGACCCGCACCGGTTCGATAAACTCGTCAGTAACGTCATTATTATAGGCGAAGCGGACATGATCGCTTAATTTAGACAGATGATGGCCCGGGGCAGGGTCTGATTGGGGGGCGGCGATGGTGCGGGCCGCCCGGTCGGTGCGGTCAAGGTTGTTGTCGCGGTCCATCGCGTAGTAGCGGCCGCTTAAGGTGGCGACTTTCCCGTATTTCAGTTGATTAATTAACTGAAGTAGGCGTATGGCGTCGTTGATGGCCGAGTGCGGCGGCCGATCCCGGCCGTCGCTGATGAAATGGACGTACGGACTGCGCGCCTGCATTTGTTTCATTAATTTCAAGATGGCGAATAAGTGGTCAATGTGACTATGGATGCCGCCGGCTGATACGAGGCCGATCAGGTGGGTCGGGTGACGCTGCGCCAGTTTGATGAATTGTTGGAAGCCGGGCAGGTTGAGAATTCCGGTTTGACGGTGTTCCGGATCGGCCAGGCTGCGGTTAATGCGTGGCAGCGTCTGCAGCAGTACCTGGCCGGCGCCGATCGTCAGGTGGCCGACCTCGCTGCCGCCGATCTGACCCTTAGGCAGACCGACGAACTCGCCGCTCGCCTGGAGTTTGGTATGCGGATAATGGTCCCACAAATAATCAAAGAACGGCGTTTTAGCCATGTAGATGGCGTTGTTTTCCTTGGGTTCACCGATGCCCCAGCCGTCAAGAACAATCAGGGCCAGTTTTTTCATTGTGGTAATTTTAATACATTTCGGCGCCTGATTGTGGCATATATCCCGTTGACAATTATAGGAGGCCGGTTGATGATGAAGGCAATGGGAACTGTTGATGACCGGTTGTATCACCTGGCTTTTTCCCACTGTTTGGGCATCGGGCCGATCCGGTTACAGGTGCTGCTCCAGCGGTTCAAATCGGCCGAGCGCGCCTATCAGGCCAACCGGGGCGACCTCGCGGCCGTAATCGGCATCAAGACGGCCGACCAGCTAGTAACTTTTCGTGCGGCTTTTGATCCAGTCAAAAAAGCTACGGAGTTAAAACAGAAAGTTATTGATTATATCATCATCACTGATCCCCGGTATCCGGTTGCCCTGAAACACTTAAGCGATGCGCCGATCTGCCTTTATTACCGGGGCGGATTGTCGATTGACGAACTGAATCGATCCGTTTGTTTGGCTATTGTCGGTACGCGGCGCGCCTCAAGCTACGGTTTGCAGATTGCCCGGCAGTTTGCGTTAGCCTTGGCCCAGTCAGGTTTGACGATTGTTTCCGGGCTGGCGCTGGGGATCGATACGGCCAGTCACCAGGGTGCGTTGCAGGCCAAAGGCAAGACCGTGGCGGTGTTGGGCTGCGGCGTGGACATTGTCTATCCGCCAAGCAATCGCCGTCTCTACGACCAGATCTGCTCCCACGGCCTAGTCATCTCCGAGTTTCCGCCCGGCCACACCGTGACCAAAGGTTTGTTTGTCGCCCGTAACCGGATCATCTCCGGCCTAAGCCGGGCCGTGGTGGTGATTGAAGGCGCCAAAGACTCGGGCGCTTTGATTACCGCCCGCTATGCCGCCGAGCAGGGTAAAGAAGTCTTTGTGCCGCCGGTGCCCCTGACTTCAGCGTTGTCCGAGGCGCCCAGCATATTGATTAAACAAGGAGCGACTTACATCGGCGGCGTTGACGATATTTTTACCTACCTGAATCTGCCGGCCAAGTCAGTGAAGGCTTTACCCAAGTTAAGTTTTCGGGAAAGCCAGATCATCGACTTGCTGCAACAGGAGCCGTTGAGTCTGGATGCCATCAGCGACCGGTTGAAGATCGAGGTTAAGGTTTTGTCCGGTCCACTGTCCCTTTTGGAGCTTAAAGGACTGGTGGAAAAAAACCCGGAAGGCCGCTATCAAGCCAAAGTTCAAACTTGACAACCGCCAATATTTTGTTAAAATATTAAGTACTATGGGATATGATTTAACGGCTGAGTACGCAGTTCCAGTAGAAAGATTTTTGGCGGATTGGTTTCTTAAGTTTCGAGGCATTACTCCGCCGACGACTGACCGACCGCTTGGTCAGAACATACTAGAGCGTCTACGGTATGAAAAAGCGGTAGGAATGCAGACTAGTGTATTAACAGCAATTCGTGACATTGAATGTGTTGCCGGTGGGTTGGTCGGGCTAGGGCTGGCTGGTTTGGCCATCACTTTAATCGATCAATACGTTGGTAGATAAAACTGCGTTCGGTTATACTATCACTATTCCATGAAAACCCTGCAAATTTATACTGACGGTGGGTCAAAAGGCAACCCCGGTCCTGCCGCAATCGGCATGGCGTTTTTTATTGACGGACGGCAAGTGTTTTCCCACCGGGCCGATATCGGTGCGGCCACCAACAACGACGCCGAGTACCAGGCGGTGATTACCGCCTTGAATAAAGTTAAAGAGTTTAGAGAGTGGGAAAGTGTGGGGGCGATCGGGTTTTATTCGGACTCACAGTTGTTGGTCAATCAGCTTAATGGTTTGTACAAGGTAAAAAACGCCAAAATCCGCGCCTACATCATCCAGATTAAACAATTGGAACAGGAGATTAAACTGCCGGTTAGTTACCATCATATTCCCCGGGAAGAAAACCAGCTGGCTGACGACCTGGTTAATAACCGCATCAAGTCGTAGTCGGTCTGACAACCTCGTCCATTTTCTTGGCCCGGCGGATATATTTTGTTTCGGCCTTAGGCTGGGAGTGGATAAAACTATCTACCAACAGCTTGGCCTTTTCGAAGTCAACGTAATCAGACGGCAGGGCTAACACATTGACGTGATCGTTTTCCCGCGCATGACGGATCTGTTCTGTCTCAAAACCAAGTACCGCTCTGATACCGGGGTAGCGGTTAGCCACGATACTCATGCCTACGCCCGATCCACAGATCAAAATCCCCATAAACTCAGTCAGATTTTGCTGGACCGCTATCGCTACCTTATGGGCGAAGTCCGGATTGTCGTCTTCCGGGTCAAACTGGTAGTTGCCCAAGTCCTGAACGCGGATGTCTTTTTCCTGAAGATATTCCATCAACTTGTTTTTCAGTTCAAACCCCCGGTGGTCGGCACCGAAGAAGATGGTCATACAAGATTAGTATAGAGAAGAAAAAAACAATAAGCAAGCCCGACGTCTCCGTCTACAGGTGGTCAACCGATGGTTATGCCGTACCAATGGCCTCCTGGATACTCCTGAATCCGTCTTGGCGCAACCGTTCCTCCAGTCCCAGATTGATCTGGGCGATTAACTGCGGTCCCTGGTAGATCATCCCTGTGATTAGCTGCACCAGAGAGGCGCCCAGTTTGATTTTCTCGTAGGCGTCTTGGGCAGAAAACACACCGCCGCAGCCGACAATGACAAAACGCCGCTTGTATGCTTGGTAGGTTAACTTAATCAGTTCGTTGGAGCGTTTCCAAGTAGGCTTGCCGCTGAAATTACCGCGGCCGGCCCGTTTTATTTCTTCCTGGTCAAAGGCCGGATCGCGCCGGTCTTTTTGCAGATTGCCGATGATGACGCCTTTCATAAAGGAAAACCGGCTGATGATTTGCAGCATGGCTAAAAACTGCCGGTCGGTTTTTTCGATCGGCATTTTTACAAAAACCGGCCGGCTGATTTTTTGGGACCGGAGGGCGGTCAACAGTTGGGTTAAATGACGGGTTGAGTAGAACTCAACTTTTCCTAACAGGTTGGGACAACTGATGTTCAGTTCGTAGTAGGCGTGGCGTAGGCCGGAGTGTTCAAATTTTTCAAACGCCTCGGTAATGTCGTTAACGCTTAATCGTTGGGTTACCAGGCGGCGGGAATTGGTGCGACCGAGACTGATGCCGACCGGAATGGCAAACTCCTCGTTGGTCAAACGGCTGATCGTGGCGCTAGCCCCGGGATTTTTAAAGCCTTTATTGACCAGTAATGACTTTGATTTGGGCAGCCGGCCGAGCCGGGGAGGCGGGTTGCCGCCGTACGGCCGGTTGGTAATCGTTCCGACGGTCTGAAAGCCAAAACCAAGGTTGGGTAAAAGACGGGTTAGTTTGGCTTGGTAGTCAAAGCCGGCTGCCAGACCGACCGGTCCGGTAAAACTGATGCCGGCCAGTGTCTGGTGTAACGCCGGGCGGTTTGATTTCATAAAAAAAACCAGGATCGACTTGACCAGCCAGACTCGACCCAGGATCTGTCCCAGATTAATGACGGTTTCATGCACCAGTTCGGCATCAAACCAAAAAAACACCGGTTTGATAACGAGTTGATAAATCATACCCACTACATCTAGCACGGCTGGTTTTTGCGAGACCAAGACGATCAGGAACAACAGCAAGCTGATTAAGGCCGAGCCGGTGCAGTACAGACAAAGGCTGCCGATCACAAAGATCTGCAGGTACATGAAATACACCGACGCCAGGAACGCCCCGGCCGTTTGGATTACCAGCCAGTAAGAAAACAGTTTTTTGCGCGTCAGAAATGAGGCGCTGATCGCCAGTAACAACAGCGAATAATTAATCAGGCCAATGACCGCCAGGGGTATTCCGAACATCGCGGAGTACGGACTTTGCAGTACCTTGCCGCAGTCGACAAAGATCGTGTAGCGGGCGCAGACTAAAATCGCCTGCTGGTAATGTACTAACGTCAGGTAGCGGGCGTCCAACCACCCCAGCCCCGCCAGCACCAAGGCTGTCAAATAGTAAAAAAGCATTGTATTATTATATATCAACGTCGCTAATTCATTGCCTATGTTTGACACCCATTGTCATCTGAACTTCAAAGCGTTGCGCAAGAATGTATCTGAAGTAATTGACTCGGCTACCCGCGCCGGCGTGACACATCTTTTAGTACCTGGTACCGACGACCAGACGTCATCCGCGGCTGCAACGATCGCCAGCCAATATGACAATGTCTATGCCGCGGTGGGTATCCATCCACACCACGCCAGCGTAAGGGTCGGGTTTCCCGACCCGATAAACGCCATCGAAAAATTACTACAACGTCCCAAAGTCGTAGCGATCGGTGAGGTTGGGCTCGACTATTTTATCTACCAAAAAACCAAATACGATCATTATGTGATTGATCAAGATTTTGCTGACCGGCAAAAACAGCTACTGGTCGAAGAAATCAAGTTGGCGCTGAAACATGATAAAAGCCTGATTTTGCATAACCGTGAGGCAAAGCATGATCTGTTGCCGCTGCTGGAAAGCCATTGGGACAAACGGCTGGAAGGAAAAACCGTATTTCACTGCTGCGAGCCGGATGATGAACTGCTGGATTTTGCCGTTAGACACCGAATCTATGTCGGTGTCGACGGCGACATTACCTACAACCAGAATAAACAGGAATTTATAAAAAAAGTACCGTTGGATTTATTGGTTTTAGAAACCGACTCACCGTTTCTTTTACCCGAACCGCTTCGTTCTCAAAAACAATACCCCAATCAACCGGCCAATATTGTTTTAATTAATCGATTTGTCAGTACCGCCTTAAATTTATCCGAAGAAGCGCTAGCCGAGCAAACCACCCATAATGCCAAACTCCTGTTTTCAATTTAATCCAGCCCGTCTTACCAACCCGAAAACCAACCTGCCAGGTTGGTTTGCCGAAGGTTGGTTCGCCGAACCGAGTGGTTCTCCGTTAGGATCGGAGCTTTCTTTGCCCGGCACGTAAGTGGTGGTGCCCACCACCGTACTGGAGAGGTTATTCTGGCTTTGGTCGGTCAGGTTGTTCTCGAATCGCCAATACGCTTGGGTATAACCATCAACCACATATGGACGCAGATAGGCGCCGCTGTTCCAGTTATTCACTACATCCCGTACCGTATTGGAGATGCGCACCGCATCCATGGCGCCGTGGTATTGGTAAAATACCGTGGAACTGGGTCGCCACGCTCCAAGGTAAAACACGTTTTGCGGATTGGTTGGAATTTGGCCGGTGGGATCAAAATCTCCCGAAGCTGCAGTTTGGCCGTTAATGAACAAAGTGAAGGTGTTGCCGTTACGCGTAAGAGTAATATGAGTCCAGTCGTTAGCGGGGATAACCTCTGAGCTACCAATGCCTTTTTTTCCGTTAGAAAACCGCAACTCGGACTTGTCCGTTTCTTTGTTAGTATATAGAAACAGGTGATAATACAGATCTGGCTGGGATTGATAATATCTTGACAGTAATGTTTGGAAGTTTGAGACTGTGGCATGATCAGGTTTTATCCAGGCTTCGAAGGTAAATTGAGAAGTCAGTGCAACTTTATTACCAGTGTCTTGAGTCTGCAAATAACTTGCGCCATCGAAATACAAAGCTTTTCCAGATTGGGAGGTGGCAGAAGGAGTTGGGGTAATTGTTGGGGTTGGAGTTGGAGTTGGTGTAGGAGTAAGAGTGATCTTGGGAACAACGACAGATAAAATAACCTTATTATCATCATGGCTAATTTGGGTAATTGATACCGCACCATTTGTATCCTCAAAACTATCACCGTCGGCAAGAGCAGGGAAAGAGGATGTGCTTGGGTAATTGTTTATGTACAAGGTCGTTGCTTCCAGCAGATTCCCTCTTACCAGATGTATCAAAACGCCTCGCGTAGCGCCAGCATATGCACTTAAAGGCGCATCAAAAACACCAATCGGTTGTCGATATTCTAGATAATAATAGTCGTTTGTATCACGTTTTAGGACTCTTATCGCTTGTGGGAGAGTACTGGAAAGTTCCAAAGGGGAAATTGTGTAAGTCCCGCTTTCTGAGACGTTGATAACACGCGAGGCAGGAATCCATCCTTCAGTAATCATATTGAATGCGTTCGTATGAAACATATTTCCAGCTCCCATTACGTCATAAGGGTCACCATAGCCAACCTCAGTGCAGTTCGAGTAGCGATCGATTGGTTCTCCGTTACAGTTTAAATAATTTGCATGATTGAGCCCGAAGTTGTGGCCTAACTCGTGAGCGATAACAGCGTTACTCGGTGTGTTAAACAGCCAGATTTCGTTTCCCCCCAATTGAGCTATGGCAGGAAAAGCCTGACCGCAAACGTTGTCGGCGAATACGTATATGTAATGATCGTAATCTTGCAAAGGAACACTAGCCTGTTGCGCCATTGCCCATGCCGAGCTACTCCAAGCTTCGTAATCACAATTACTATTGCCACTGAAAGGAATTGTGTAGTAACCAAAGACATTGCCGCTCAAGCGAACTTGGTTAAAAGACACCTCTTTGTAATAGTTGTTAACTGATAAGCTGTAATCAAAAAGCATATTTTTTACTTGTTCGGCAGTATAAGGTTGATAAGATGGGTTATCGGCGAAGTTAATCAACAAAGACGCAATTTTTATGTCGCCAACCGCTTGTGTTTTTGCCTTGGGTTTTATTTTAATTTGAAAACGACCCGGATCACTAGGGTTAACAACTAGCTCTGAGTTAAGCGCGATGCCGCTTGCTACCACAATTGTTCCCGTTAAGACTTGAGGGGGGTCTTCACTGAAATGCAGGTTATACCCCGACATTCGGTAAATTGTGCCGCTGGTTTTGTTATTAAAATCGTCAAAATGCAATACGTCTATTCTTCCTTCGAGTTTAGTCTCTTTTTCGACCAAGTCGCTATTTTTAATTTCAATCGGAAGATATGCGATTTTGTCAGGAGATAAGACATGATTTAAAAAAGCCTTTGGGTTTTGTTTTAACTCTTTTAATAATAATTCTTTTCTTCGCAAGGCGATTGCATAGAGGCTTGAATCTGAACGAGGTAGACGCGTTAATTGAAGCAGTTGCTGATTTAAACGGATAATGTCGTTGGTCTCCGCCGCCCGGTTTTTGTAAGTGGGGTTGATTGATCTGAGTAGAAAACCAAAACCAATTAGAAGTAGTAATAGGAGTGAGGCAAGAAGGGAAATGCGCTTCCTCCAGGTTAAGTGACGGAAGTTATCCATGAATATTTATTGATCATAACAGACATTAACTAAGGGAGTCAAACCATATTTTAATTGGATTTATGGAGTCAGGCGCCTGGCAGTGAGGTTGGGCATGAAATTAAGTTGACATAGATCTTCAGAAATTCGTCTTTGGTGAGCCAAATAGAACCTGTAGGCATGCAAAAGAGCGACGGCCGACAGACAAAGAGGGAAGTTTGGATCGGTTACTTCTGACGCAGGAATCCAACTCCAATCTTTATGGTGGGAGTCGCGTCTGGAGGGTTGACCCATGGGAGGGTTATGAAGAATCGCAAAACCGTAAAGAAGGAACGCTTGCTCATTGACAGTAAAATACTGCTTACCTTTTCCTAGACTAGTCAGATCAGTTTCTGGGATCCATAGTCCGGTTTCTTCCCATATTTCTCGTTGTACAGCTGCGTTTGGTGGTTCATGCAGGCGAATGTGTCCGCCCGGCGGTCCCCAGCGGTTTGTTTCCAACGACCCTGTTCTTTGGGCCAATAAATAACGTGGGCCGTGTTCTTGGCTAATGATCAACGCCGCCACAGTTTCCGGTACCGCCATAGTGAGTGGGATTTATTATAGCAAACCGATGGGTTACTTCAGATTTAACGCAAACTGAACCAGCCCAGACGTCACCAAGACCATAAAGCCCTTCAAATCGTCGGCAAAAAAGAGTATACCATTAGATAAGAGATGAAAAAGTATATCGGTCTTGCCATCATTCTGATTGGCGCGGTGATAATGGTTTGGTTGTTAATTAGGCAACAGTCAAACGATCTTTCCGTTTATACGGTAAAACGGGAGGATTTAGTTGACACGATCCAGGTAAACGCCAACTACAACGCCGCGTCGCAAACCCAGGTGTTTTCGCCGACCAACGGCATCATCACTCAACTGTTCGTAGCCAATAACCAATCGGTCAAAAAAGGCGACCCGTTGTTCCATGTGGAAAGCACCGCCACCGAGAGCGAGAAAAAAGCCGCCTATGCCGGCTACCTGGCGGCCAAAACCGCCCTTGACGCCGACCAGGCCCTGGCCTACACATTGCAGTCCACCATGTTCAGCCAATGGAAAACCTTTTACGATCTAGCAACTAATAACACCTACCAGAACTCGGACAATAGTCCGAACGAAACCAACCGCGCTCTTCCCGAGTTTCATGAGGCCAAGGACGACTGGTTGGCGGCCGAAGCCAACTACAAAAACCAGCAGGGAGTAATTGCCAAGGACCAGGCGGCGCTAAGCAGCGCCAGGCTTACCTATGAACAAACCCAGAGCGTGACGGTTAACGCTCCGGCCTCCGGACAGGTGGTCAACCTCCTGGTGAATGTTGGCGACCAAGTGACTGTCCAGTCCGCAGCGGCTTCGGCCACCTCGGTTTCTTCCCAGTCCATTACCGCCTCCAGGCCGGTGGCGGTGATCGCCACCTTTACCCAGCCGAGCCTGATCGCGGCGGTAAACGAAGTCAATGTGCCGCGTATTCATCCCGGCCAACCAACCAAAATCGTCTTTGACGCCTTGCCTGATCAAACCTTTGCCGGAACGGTAACGGTCATTGATACGGTGGGTAATAAAAGCCAGGGCGATGTCGAATACGGCGTCAAGGTTATAATGCAGGGGAATAGCGCCCAGCTTAAGCCATCGATGTCTGCGACCATTACCATAGAAACGTTGCGCAAAAACCAAGTCCTGACTTTACCCAACAGCGCCATCGTCAGCAAAAACGGGATAAACTATGTCAAAAAGGCGGGCGTCGGCAAAGATCAACTCACCAAGATCGAATTGGGAGTCAAAGGTTTTGTCAAATCCGAGGTGGTGGCGGGCGTGTCGGCCGGCGATCGGATAGTTGCACAATAGCTTCATTATGAACGATATCAAGATTGCCTTTTTCATCGCCTCTAAGTCGGTTATGCGCGGCAGTCGTTCGCTGCTGATTCTATTGATCTTTATTCTTTCCCTGTCATTCCTGAACATGATGTTTATTTCCGGTATCCTGCATGGTCTGGAAACGCTTTTCCGTCAGACGTTACTCGATACTTACAGCTCGTACATCATTGTTAATCCGCAGCAGGAACCGCAGCTTAAACAGTACATCGTCAATCAAAACACGATTCAGGCGGAGATCAATACGATTCCCGGCGTCGTTGCCACGACCCGGCGTTACTCGTTGGCCGGATCAATCGCTTTTGACAAAGACAAAAACGGCGTATTCAAAAACGTGTCCGGAGAGATTATCGGAATCGATCCTGCCCAGGAAACCAAAGTGCTGGTTCTGAATAAAATGATTCTGGCCGGCCAGTATCTTTCCGACACCGACACCGACCAGATTCTTTTGAGTTCGGCCTTGGCCGGCGGCTACAATGTCCCGGCCCCCAGCGACCTGGGTGGGGTTAAGGTAGGCGATAAGGTACACGTCACCTATGCCAACGGCATCATCCGTACCTATACGGTGAAGGGTATTTACAACGATTCGATCGGAATTTTCGAAACCTTTATTACCGCCAGGGAAGCCGAGTCGATCTTGTCGACCTTTAACAACGCTTCAAAAATCCTGGTAAAAACCGACCTGAATCGGGCGACGATTTCCCAATACCAACACAAAATCCAACAAATGTTTCCCCGGTTGAAAATCCAGAACTTCAACGACCTGCTCGGTTCGTTTACTGCTTTTCTTAACGCCCTGAGTCTGATTTCGGTCATTGTCAGCGCCATCAGCGTGTTGGTGGCGGCGATTACCATCTTTGTTCTGATTTACGTCAATGCCATTAATAAACGACGCCAGATCGGGATTCTTAAGGCGATTGGCATCAAGCAGAGGATTATCGTTTTATCCTACGTATTTCAGTCATTCTTTTATGTGTTGTGTGGAGTGGTGATCGGATCGGTATTGGTGTTCGGTCTATTGACGCCCCTGTTGGCCGCCCATCCGATCAACGTGGAGTTCGGTTATCTATCATTGTCTCATACGGCCATGGCGGTAAGCGCCGGCATAGTCAGTTTAATCGTCACCGGATTGCTGGCCGGTTTTATCCCGGCCCGGTTGGTGACAAAAGAGAATATTTTAACGGCAATTTGGCATTAAAATTATGATCAAGGTCGACAATTTGCAAAAAACCTATCCGGGCAAAGTCCCCACTCCGGCCCTGAAGGGATTATCTTTTAGCGTGGCTGACGGAGAATTCGTCGCGGTGATGGGTCGCAGCGGTTCGGGTAAGTCGACGCTGCTGCACCAGTTGGGCCTGATCGATACGCCCACCGCCGGCCAGATCTGGATCGGGTCGACCGACGTCACCCGACTGTCGGCGTCCCAAAAAACCCGCTACCGCTTGGAGCATTTGGGTTATGTGTTCCAGGAATACGCCTTGATCGTCGAATTCACCGTACTGGAAAACGTCTATCTGCCGGCCCTGGCATTGGGAAAGAAGCCAGAAGAATACAAGAGCCGGGCCGCCGAATTGCTGGGTCTGGTTGGGCTTGGTCAACGGTTGGATCATTATCCCCATGAAATATCCGGAGGCGAACAGCAGCGCGTCGCCATTGCCCGTGCTCTGATCAATCGGCCCGCCATCCTGTTCGCCGACGAGCCGACCGCCAACCTGGATACGGTTTCGGCCAAAACCGTGCTGGAGTTGTTCAAGAAACTAAATGATGAATTGAAACAGACAATTGTGATGGTGACGCACGAGCCCGACGACCAACGCTATGTGCACCGCGTCGTTTGGTTGCAGGACGGACTGATTGAGAAAGAAGAAGCTACCCGGAAAAGAAAGAGATGAGGTTGGTTTTTCCCAAATCAGAAGGCCTTCACCAAAACAGCAACGACGCCACCATGGCAAAGACAAATCCCAGCTCATAGCTGTGCATCTGCCAGCCGATTACACCACCTAAGACAAACAAGCCGATCATCAAGAACACGTCAAAATGGTTGCGGATGGCCACGGCAAAATGGATCACCATGATATACACGGCGGAAAAAATCACGTAAAGCAACAAATCCATAATTTAAAAATCAACTGTCAACTAAACGGCGCAACGACTGCGTAAATTGGCTGTTGGTCATCCGCGCGACTCTTCGCTTAGCAGTTTGTCCCATTGCCGTGGCTTTGGTCGAATCGGAAAAAATCGCCGCGATTTGGCGGGCGATGGTTTTTGGGTCGTCCGGCAAACAGTAAAACGCTGCCGGCCCGGCAATTTCCCGGAAGACCGGAATGTCGGAAAGCAACGAAGGCACTGCCTGGAAGGCCGCCTCAACATAGGAAAACCCAAACCCTTCATCGCGCGACACCAAAAGGTTCACTGCCGCTTTTCGGTATATGTTAATCAGTTCTTCGTCCGAAATATAACCAAGGAAATGAAAGCGTTTATCATTATGTACTGCGTATAAAAAATCACGGAGTTCTTTTTGCCAAGCATGACTAGCTCGCAATAGATTCTGTCCCAAGTTTCCTTCCCGCCAGTGCTCACTGCGTTGCGCGCTGTCAGGATCCCTTCCACTTGGGCCACCTATTGCTCGCTCAAACACTTTTCCCACCAACACGCAGTTTACATTTGCCAGCTTGACTGCCTTAGCCAGATTGACCAGGTTTTTGTTCCAGGTGGCATCTCCCACATAAAGGCAAAATTTAGAATCAGGCAACCTGGATTTTAACTCGCTAACTCGCTCGCCCCTTGAAGTCCCGCTTGGCGGGACGAAGCGGGGTGAATCCGTTAACCCGTTAACAAATATTCGTGGCAAACACGGATATATAACTTTTACTTTCTCCGGTTTGATTTTTAATATAGCCACAATGTCTTTTTTACTATGTTCAGAATCGGTAATAACCGCATCATAATTTCTTAACACCATTTTGTTCAAAAAAACATTAAGCGACCCTTTTAGACCGATAGGAAAGTGGGAAGGATACTTAAGCGGTATTAAGTCGTGGATCACCGCGATCTGTTTTTTGGCCATCCGTTTCATGGCCAGCGGCGGTTTGAGGAGGCTGAAAAAAGGATTAATAAACGTTGAGTTGTGAGTTATTAGTGAGCAGTTATCAGTGAAAGTCCAGTCGGGGAAGTTTTCGCGCAGAATCTGGAGATAGCGCCCGACGCCGCGCACGCGGCTAAGCGGGTCATTAATCGTCGGGTCATAAACCACCACGGCAACACTCATGATTTTATTGTAGCACAGCCGTTGTAGACTATATTGTTTCATGGATATCCGGGCTGTTTTTATTATGGTAACAGCGACGGTGAGATTCTGGCGAATAATGTATTGTTGGTAGGAGTTAGGCTATCTGAATAGTTGTTGTTGGTCGACCGCCTCTTATAGTCGCCATCGTATCATGATAAGTCCTAATTAGTGCCTGAGTGTCTGGGTCATTTGGTAAACCGCGCTGATCTTCGACAACAACGACTCCTTGTGCTTTGGCAACTTCTTGCAAGTGATTGTGGTCTCCGCCGATAATTCTGTCAGCGACTCCGACGTTAAATAAGGTCACGTTCCTTACTAAACGTTGAGCATCTGATAATTGGCCCCCGTTTTGCTGGGCAAAATCCAAAATATTCCTAACCGAAATACTGGCGGTAAAGGGCAGTGCTCCGACTGTCCGGGCACCTGTAAGCTGCGCAGCGGGTAGGGCAGTTCCTTGGCCGGTTAGATCGGTTAAAACAGTGATCGATTCATGGCCGCCTTCTGTGCCAGGAATAAGCGAAGCCTTTTGGCCGTTAAATTGAGGCAGTGCCTGAAGGGCCATGTCTTCAATAGCCGTCCCTTGTCCACCGATGTTGCTTGCGATTAATCCGGCCGCACCGCAGCGTTCGTGGACGCCGGAATCGCCTTCAGCTGTCCGAGTGGCGAGTCGTTCATCGATGCAGCCACCGATCTGTCCTTTTTCAGCCAGATAGCGAGCTAATGCGCCAATTTCCCCCAGATCAGCGATAGTAAAGTCAAATCCGGCCAAAGGAAAGCGATCTGCTTGGGCATGAGCCTTAATCATTCTCCATAGCGGGTTATCTGTTCCGAATAAAACGGGAATATGCCCGCCGGCAAAGCCAAATCTATTAGTTGGGACTACAGTATTTTTTCCAGTCCCATTCCAATAATCTAGTACTTGCTTATATCTTGTTTCCAGTGAAAGGTTTTCTGTCGGTAGTCGAGGCGGTGTTGGCTCTGACACTTGATTGACAAATTAAAATAACAACAAGATGAATGGTATTTTACCCAATGAGTTGAGTTTTTTCAACCAATTCATATTTGAAAAAAACGAGGTAAAATAAATTAGGGAATATAAGTTTGATAATAACTAGTGCGGACAAAGCTTACGCTATCACAGCTAGATGCATTGATGCGTGATAATCAATACTTGGTTTCAGCGGATACCCGGTTTATCAGCCGATGCATTGACGGAAGATATCCGAATGACTCTAACCTTCCGGCGTTGGCTGTTCCTGGAGCCGATGCCGGTGAACTGGCCTTGGTTTTGGCCACGGCCAATAGTTACGCTTTAACGGCTAATCAGGAAAAAATCTGGCAGACGCTGGTTGAGGTGGTGGGTGGCTCAGCCAATCTGCGGTTCCATACCGACGCTCACTGCGCCGGGACTGATAAGCTGCTGGATGGATGTGGACATCTGCGACAGATGGCTGTTGATCTAGAAGCCTATAACCTTACGCAGTCTCAGTTCAATTTTATTGGTGAAAAATTCAACGGCTTAAAAAAATCCGAACGGTCTATAACGGTGCTTAATGGAGACCATCAAGAAGAGGGAGTTTTGTTAATAAAAGGAAACCGGGGGATTTATCCCCAGCATTGTTGGCAGGCTGATAATCAATCGGTCGTGACCCAGGTATTTGTTTACCATGCGACACTGGCCGAAGAGCGCCGCAGACGCCTGTCTAATTTATTGGTGAAAAACAAAGCCGTGATAATCCCTGAAGGATGCGACGGTAATTATTTGTATGGCGCCATTGACGATATGGGAGAAAATCATCTGATGGAAACCCTCAGGCGCTTGGCTAAGGGGTTGCCGATCTATCAGGTGAGCTTTGCCGACGCGGACGATTTTAGGGTTGAGGAGATGGGAAGGATAGAATAATTACGAATGATGAATTACGAATTAAGAATTATGAGCTATGAATTAAAAAATTATGGATGAAAAAGATAAGACAAAAGTATTTAAGCAAGAATTTAAAACAAGATGTATTCACTTTTCCTTGGAAATAATAAAATTGTGCCAGCGGTTAAGGTCAGATAGAAATTGTTGGCCTCTAATTGATCAATTAATGCGTTCAGCAACGTCGATTGGCGCTAACGTGATTGAGGGCGGTTTTGGTTCTTCAAAAAAAGATTTTGTTAATTTCTTTCAAATAGCGGCAAAATCTGCCGTAGAGACAATTTATTGGCTCTCACTTGTTAAAGAAATTAATATTCAAGAAAAGAGAGCGGTTGAAGATTTAATTGACGAATGTAACCAACTAAGAAGAATTATTTCGACTATAATATTGAATACTAAAAACGAACGCGAATAAACTATTCGTAATTCATCATTAGTAATTCGTAATTAGTTTATATGATTATTGGTCCGAAGATTCTCTTGAAATTAGTCAAGACCAAAAAACTGGTGGAGAATTTGTCCGAACGGGAATTAACCAATCCAGAAGGGGCTGGTTTTGATCTTCGTTTGGGTGAGTTGTATAAAATCTCCGGACGGGCGTTTTTAGGCATAAGCGAAAGACAAACTCCGAATATCAAACTGGTGGTTAAGTATGATGCCAAGAAATCAAAGACAATTGTTGTTAATCCCGGTGAATTTTATCTGGCAACGACAATTGAGTCGGTGAACACGCCGCTTAATATTACCATTAACTTTAAGCCGCGTACCACCACCTTTCGCAGTGGTCTAATTTTACGGACGGGAAATGTTGCCCCTGGTTATTGCGGAAAACTCACGTTCGCCCTTAAAAACGAAGGACCGATTCCGGTAAAGTTAGAAATGGGTTGCCGAATCGTCCATGCCCAGTTTGCGTGGGTTGACGGAGGCGGTAGCCAGTATAAAGGCCAATGGCAAGGGGGGAGAGTTACGACAAAACGCAGGGAAAAACAAATTTAGAACGCAGAATTCAGAATCAAATTATGGACTCCCAGTCCCGCAATCATCCAGAGTATCAGTACCTAAATCTGCTCCGCGAGGTACTTAATCATGGGACGCGTAAAGTTGACCGCGACCATGGCGTTGCCTCATACAGTTTGTTCGGCAAGCAGATCCGGTTTGATCTGACGCAGGGGTTTCCGCTTCTGACGACCAAAAAAATCTATTGGAAGGGTGTACTATACGAGTTGAGTTGGTTCATGTCGGGCCAGTCAAACATAAAATATCTCGTTGATCATAACGTTCATATCTGGGACGATTATCCGTATAAAATCTATAATATTAAGAATTCAGAGTCTAAAGTCCGGAATGAATTGACCAAAGAAGCGTTTATAGAAAAAATACGGACGGATGAAAAATTCGCTAAACAATGGGGCAATCTGCCAAAAATCTATGGAGAACTGTGGCGGCGCTGGCCGACCCGGACCACACGGACGATTGACCAGCTGAAATGGGCGATTAACGAGATCTGTATCGACCCTAACTGCCACAACGCCATTGTCAGTTCCTGGAATCCGGAATATCTCTACACCATGGCGCAACTCAAAGATACCTCGCACTTTCCCATCTGTCACAATATGTTTCAGCTGAACGTGATGAACGGTCGGGTGTCGTTGCAGCTTTACCAGCGCAGCGCCGACCTGTTTCTCGGCGTGCCGTTTAATATCGCCAGTTATGCGTTGCTTTGTTTGGTCATCGCCCGGGTAACCGGCTATCAGCCTGGCGAGTTTATCCATACTTTTGGCGACGTGCATATTTACGAAAACCACCTTGACGCAGTGAGCGAACAGTTAAAACGGAAACCACGCTCCTGGCCGACGGTTAAGTTTAACCACCAATTTCACAGCCTTGACGCTTTCCGGCCGGAATTCGTCGAGCTGGAGAACTACGACCCGCATCCGCCGATCAAGGCGGAATTGGTGGTGTCCGGCGGCTATACCAATAAAAAATAAAATAAATCGTCCTGCCGGCCTTTAATATGAAAAAAACCACCTTTAGCATAATTGCGGCCATCGGACCGAATCGGGAGCTGGGAAAGGATAATAAACTGCTTTGGCATATCCCGGCAGATCTGAAACGCTTTAAAGAATTAACGCAGGGCCATGCGGTAATTATGGGCAGAAAAACCTTCGAGTCGATCGGTAAGCCACTGCCAAATCGATACAACGTCGTGGTCACTCACGACCGTCACTGGAAACCCGTCTCTTCAGTTGATTACTTAACTGAAGTAGAAGTTTGCCATTCGCTTGAAGAAGCGATTAGTCGGGCTGCCGGTTTATCTGACAGTGAGGGAAAGGAGATTTTTATCATCGGTGGAGCCCAGATTTACCAGCAGGCGATTAAACTGGCCGACCGGTTGTATCTGACCGTGGTTAAAGGCAAGTACGACGCCGACGTGTTCTTCCCGGAGTACCGGTCGGTCTTTACCAAGACCGTTTTTAAACAGAACCATCAATCCGGTTCAGACAAATTCACGTTTTGGGTATTGGAAAAATTTTCCTGATAGGCTACGATATGGTTCGCAGACGGATGGTTCACACCTGCATCTTGGTTCGAATGTTTGCCAACGCAGACAACAGACGAGCAACTAATTCTTGCGGTGCCGTTGGAGATTCTGCTGGTTGAGTGTGAGATAAATCATAAACGTTAACTGTGGATGCGTGTACCGGTCCAGAGACAGATGCTGAGAACACTGTAGTTCCCTTATCTAGTCTTACGAGTGCCGAGGTTGGTTGTTGAGATTTTCCTCCGTAGATATCAACTGCGGCGTCTTGTTTACGATCCAGTCCTCCTGTTGCGTAAAGTGGTTGTGACCAAGAGCCATCAGGCTCTTCAGAGCGTTCCAATACTCTAATACCAGTTGAATCTGCTTGGGGAGTAAGGAATTCGGTTTGGAAAGCGTGGGTATCATGGATACGCGCCAAACCACCGGAAATTGCAGTTAGCATCACGGCGACAGAAATTGCTTGTGGTTCGGTTAAGGGTAATTGAGGTGCATCGTTTGGGAGGTTTTCAGCTGTTCTTAGTTGTTTAGATGTTGACCATCGTTGAACCATATCTAATGAAGCGCGGGCGATAGTTAAGTTATCGAAAGAATTTGCCATGTTTTAAAATTAATTAGTAAATTAGTAACAGAATATCCTGTAATATTTTACTAAACGATTATTGGGTTGTCAACATGCGGCGACGTCCAGCGATAATTTACCGTATAATATCAAAAGCTCTTTACTCATGAAACCATATTATTACGACTTGCCTTCTGAACTGATCGCCAAGCAACCGGCCGTGCCGCGCGATCATTCACGTCTGTTGGTTTACGACACCAAATCAAATAGCGTAGAGCTTGATTATTTCTATCATCTGGGCCGCTATCTTCCCAAGCCCAGTTTTTTGGTGATGAACAATACTAAAGTGGTGCCGGCCAGAGTGGAGATGAGGAAAACCTCCGGAGGCAAAGCGAAGGCGTTGTTTTTAATTAATGAAGTTATTGGCGATCGGTTACCAGTTACTAGGGAAAAGGCAAATACAGTCAGGGCCATGGTTGATCGAAAAATTAAAATAGGCGACCGGCTGTTTTTCGATCAGCGATATTTCATGACAGTAATTGATCAGCAGGAGCATATTTTTACCCTGCGGTTTGATTTTTCGGTTGGAGAGCTATTTTCTGTTCTGGAGGATAAAGGAACGATGCCGATTCCGTTATATATTAAAAATACTCCGTTAAGCCAAGTTGAGTTAAAGCAAAAATACCAAACGATTTTTGCTCAAAAAGAAGGATCGGCCGCGGCGCCCACCGCCTCACTTCATTTCACCAATCGATTATTGAGTAAACTGGACCGGGAAGGAATAAAACGCCATTACCTTACGCTCCATGTGGGGTTAGGAACCTTTGCTCCGGTAACCGAGCAGAATCTTAAGCAAAAAAAACTCCATGAGGAATGGTATGAAGTTCCCGTTTCTACTTTTCAGTTAATTAATCAACTGAAAAATGAAGGTAAGGAGTTGGTGGCAGTGGGTACCACGGTGGTGCGGACGCTCGAGTCAGTTGTAATCAACCACCGACCAAGCTGGGATCAGTTGCGATCGGCTAAATCATCAGTTAAATCAGTCATCGGGAAAACCGACTTATTTATCTTTCCGCCATATCGCTTCCAGATGATTGATGCGTTGATTACCAACTTTCATCTACCCGGTTCGTCGCTAATGATGCTGGTCGAGGCGTTTCTCCAACATAAGCACTCCCGACGTCATTTGATCGATCTGTATAGGATTGCCGTCGGGGAAAAGTTTCGGCTCTACTCGTTTGGCGACGCAATGTTAATTAAATAGACACGTTTCTCTCTAGTTGACATTTGCTTTTTTTTCATCTAGTCTTAAGCTATATGGCTACCCAAAATTCCGCCACTAACCCCTTGGTTGAGTTAGAAAAAATGTTGGATGAGTATCTGGTGAAAAAAGCGCCGTTTACGCTGCCGGATCGCTGGCGAGAAGTAATTGTCAAATTCGCTCCCTACGTTAATTTAATCTTAATTATTCTTGCCCTTCCGGCCCTGTTGGCTTTGTTTGGCCTGGGATCGGTAATGGCGCCGTTTAGCTATTTAGGTGGTTTGCACGTCGGCTTTGCCTATACGTTGGGATTGGTGGTTGCGCCCGTTGCCGTGGTGTTGAATGCCTTGGCGATTCCCGGTTTGTTCAAGCGCTCCAAGCAAGGCTGGAACTATTTGTATTACGCCACATTGGTGGGCGTAATCGACAACGTCGTTCACTTCAACGTCGGCAGTTTGATCATCGGTTCGCTGCTTTCTTTATATATCCTTTTCCAGGTAAGAGGGTACTATAAATAACCGAATCGATTGGCGACCGATTCCGTCGGTCGTTCTGCTACAATACTGCCATGGGTAAGTTTTTCCAAAACCTCTTGCGGTCTAAAAAATCGCGCGCCCGTCTGGGAAAAATCTGTACCGATCACGGAACCGTCACTACCCCGGCATTTGTACCGGTGGGGACAAAAGGAGCGATTAAGGCACTGCTTCCCAGCTTAACCAATGAGATCGGCATCCAGCTCGCGTTTGTCAATACCTATCATCTGGTAACCCATCCGGGAGCGGCAGTGGTGGAGTCGGCCGGCGGCATCCACCGGTTTAGCCAGTTAAATCTGCCGTTGATCTCCGACTCGGGCGGATTTCAGGTGTTTTCGTTAGGGCGTAGGCTAAATCATAGCGACCAGCATCAGCGTGCTAAAGTTCTTCAGGATGATGAAGTTAGGCCGGAGCGGCCGCTAATTGAAAAAATATCGCATGATGGTGTGAAATTCCGTTCGGTGTTTGATGGAGAACTACTTGAGTTTACTCCGGAAAAATCAATGGAATATCAGCGCCAGATCGGTGCCGATCTCAACATGGCGTTTGACGAATGCACCTACTATCCGGCCACCCGCCGTTATGCACAGCAAGCGATGGAGCGGACTCACGAGTGGTTGAAAAGATGTATTAAGCATAAACTCAAAACTGGTACGGCGACAGATTCTGTCAGGAGTTCATTTCCCGCCAGTGCTCGTAAACTGCGCGCTGTCGGGAACCCTTTTCCTCCTGCCACCTGTCGCAGGCAAAATCAATATCTTTACGGAGTAATCCAGGGAGCAACGTTTGAGGATTTAAGAAAACAATCGGCAAAATTTGTCGTGGGGCAAAATACGTCCGGCGTGGCGATTGGGGGAGTGTCGGTGGGCGAAAGCAAAAAAGAGATGCGTGATCAGGTGCGCTGGGTAGCCGATTACCTGCCCGACGATCGGCCGGTACACCTGCTCGGTGTCGGTCAGATCGACGACATTGTTGATCTGGTCAGGTACGGCATCGATACTTTCGATTGTGTCGAGCCGACCCGGCTGGCGCGGATGGGAGAAATACTAAGGCTTAATCATCGGGAATTCAGCCTGGCATCTGTGCAGTTTGAAAAACTGGATATAATGCGGGGACACTATCGTAACAATCTGGAGCCGGTGGTGACCGGTTGTGGTTGTTATGTCTGCCGTCACTTTACCAAAGCCTACCTGCATCATTTGTTTAAACAGCGGGAAATCCTTGGTTATAATTTAGCCACGTACCATAATTTATGGGTGATGGAAAAGCTGATGGAGCTTATCAGACAGAATATCAAAAATGATCAAATCTAGGCCGTCCCGCCAAAGCAAAAACCAACCTGCCAGGTTGATTAGTTATGGTCGGTTGGACGTGATTACCGGCCCGATGTTTTCCGGCAAAAGCGAAGAGTTAGTCAAGCGACTGCAACGCTACAAAATCGCCGGGTTAAAAACCGTCGTTTTTAATCATGTCTTAGACAATCGTTATGTCACCAACCGAATCGTTTCGCACTCAAAACGAAAGTGGCGTGCGGTAAGTATCCAAAACCCGGAAAATATCTTGAACAAAATCGACAAAAACACCAAAGTAGTGGTGATCGACGAGGTGCAGTTTTTTCCCAAGACCATTATTGGCGTAGTGAACCAACTATTGCAACAGCATATCCATGTGGTGGTGGCCGGGCTGGATACGGACTTCCGCGGCGAACCGTTCGGCGTCATGCCGCAATTGTTGGCCCTGGCCGACGGCGAGGTCGTCAAGTTAAAAGCGGTCTGCGCCGTTTGCAAAAAATGGAACGCCACCCGTACCCAGCGATTATCGGCTAACGGAAAACCGGCTTCCCATCGCGATGCTTTGATCAAAGTCGGCGCGTGGGACAGCTACCAAGCCCGTTGTCGTATTCATCATATTGTTTTATAATCATCATATGATTACCCGAGTGGAGAGTGCACGTGACGCTTATCTCAAACGCAACCTCAAGAAGATTAAAGAGACGCATTCGGCCAGGGCAATCCGCCGCGACATCCACCACGAAGAAGGCCATAAACGGACATTTAATCTTTCCGATATTATCCTCGGCGGCCAGGACGGTTTGGTTAACGTGTTGGGAATCATATTGGGTGTGGCAGCAGCCACTGCCTCCAATAAAATCGTGATTGTCGCGGGATTGGCCGCGGCCTTTGCCGAATCGGTTTCCATGGCGGCGGTGGCCTATACGACCAAACTGGCCGACGCCGACTACTACCGGTCGGAATACGAACGGGAAAAATATGAAATCGAACATGTGCCCGAAGGAGAAAGAGAAGAAATCCGCGCGCTTTACGAGAGTTACGGCTTCAGCGGCAAAACCCTAGACGATATTGTGGTAACGATCACTAAGGACAAAGGAATCTGGTTAAAGGTAATGATGGAACAGGAGCTTAAACTGGAACCGGTGGAGAGAAGACAGGCGCTGCCGGTCGCCGTCGTCGTCGGAGTCTCGGCCATTATCGGGTCATTCATTCCCTTGACGCCGTTTTTCTTTTTCCCGACGCGTTTGGCCATGAATTCGGGATTGGCGATATCGGCGCTGACATTGTTTGGCCTGGGTTATTACAAAGCCAAAATGACGCTTGGTCGCCATTTTCTCCGTCAGGGAGCGGAAATGTTGATTATCGGAATGGTGTCCGCCCTAGTTGGATATGTGGTGGGAATGATCCTCAAAGTTTGAGGTTTTTTGGCGGCTTAATGGCTATTTTCCAGACAATCTCAAATATTTGCTTGTGCATGGCGGCGACTTTTTCATTGTAGATTTCGACTCCAAATATTTCACCCTCGTGCCAGTTATAAATACCAATAACATCGTTATAGATATCCATTTGATGATTGATGTTTAGTATTGTCGGTTGGATATATTTTTCTTGAAAATGTGCTGACGGATAAGTTATCTGTCGATAGCCTTGCTCTTTGCTCTTATAAAGTTCGTTTGAGTAAATTTCCCGCAGCAGCAATCCACGATCGATAAATTCCTCACACCAGTCTTTGGCAAATTTTTCACCAACAACTTCTTCAAAACGACGATAAGTATAGCCCATAACTATCCGATTGGCTTTTAAAGTATTCCAACCCATTTGTCTAATACCATCGCTTCCGCGGTAAAAAACCACTTTTGTTCCCGGTTGGCTTGAGCTGGTTGATGTTAATAGCGCGTTTATTTCTGGAAATGCGGTTTTTAGAAACTCGGTTCGGTTTTCCTGTTCTTTGACAAGTAAATCAATGGTATGAAAATCAGCCGCTTTATAAAGTTTTTTGTATTCGTCGATAATTTCCTCAACTAATTTTTGCGCGTGCAGTTTTTCGAGCGTCCGGTAAAGAGTGGTGCGGTTGACATTGGTTTTGCGCGACAGCTGCAAAACGGTCTGCGGCCCGTCTTTTAAAAGGGTAAGGTAAATGTCCGACTGTTCCTTGGTAAAGCCCAGATTAATGAAGAACCGGGAGACTTTGTTCATCAAACGGACAACAAATTTACAATATTTAGTTCTTATATTAGCATAACCCTATTAACAGTTCAATTATCTGACAGATAGGGGGCGACAACCAATGGACGTACAGATACTATTTGGAGTCGACGAAATCAAAAAGGTCTACGAAAAATCGCTCGAGGCAAAAGCGCTGAACGTAATCTGTTTGGCCCAACAATACGGCAGGATTATCGGCGACTACTTTGACAAAAGCTATGCGCCGCGGCTGTTTGGTTCGCAGACAATTACGCGAGAGATACTGACCAATAGCCAGGCTAACCGCGATGATGCCGGACAGAAAGACGGCAAGAAAAATCAGGTGCGCTTTATCAGAACTGCCAAAAAAAGCGAGAGCGATCTGATGATTTTTGATCATCAGGCAATCATGGTTTCCTACAACCAAAAAGCGCCCTTTGCCTTGATTATTAGCGATCAGGAGCTGGTGACCAACCTGGAAAACCAGTTTGAGGCGCTGTGGGGGAGTTTACAATAGACCGGGATAGGCCCGGTTGAAAGTGGTCAGATCAACCGGGTTTTTCCCCTCGAGTTGAACCTTGGTGATTACTGGTGTATTGCCGACAATCTTCATTTCGATAACTTTCAGCCTTTTCTGACGTTTCCCATTCCACCTCGTAGGTGTAACGTTGGTCCAGAGGCCTGGCCAGGGGGAAAGACCGTGGAATAAATTAAACAATAACGTTTGCGAGTTACGGGTTAGTGGGTTGGAATCAATTTTGGACTGCTTTAGATAATGTTGTAGAAAGTTGGGTAGCTTGTCGACATCTAGCGGTTGGTTATTCAAGCATTTTTTGAGAACAGTCAGCGGAATAAAGCCGTCGGACTTTTTCAGAATAACGGTGTAGGTGGCCCGGGAATGATCTTGCGGACGAGTTGAAATTGTCTGAAATTGGCTGAAGTCGGTTGAAATTAGTTTTTTAAACATACACCAGGCAAGATTTGTTAATTTTTTCTCCAAATCCGGTCGTGCGTCGTCCGGTTTTATTTCTAATCTTTCTTGTGCCAAGATTGATCCGTGGTCCATTTTTTTGTCCATCTGTATCAGCGAAACGCCGGAAGCTTTATCGCCTAAAATAAGGGGATAAGCAATCGGTGAAGCACCGCGATATTCGGGGAGAAGTGACGGATGAATGTTCCAAAAGCCGTATTTTGGTAAGTTAAGCATCTCTTCAGGCAGGATCTCTCCGTATGCGTAAACTAAGGCAAGATCAAGAGTTTTGAGAAAACGCCACAGATTCTGTTGTTCCACAGTCCCATCAAGTGTTCGGTTAACCTGTGCGTTTCCCAATGAAAAATCAACGATTTTAATATGATATTGATCGGCGACTGTTTTAACCGGCGTCGGGGTTAATGTTTGATTGCGGCCGGCCGGCCGGTCCGGCTGGGTAACGACCAGTGCTACCGCAACCGGAAGGCGGTGATCGTTAATGATTTTTTCCAGTAATCGGGCGGAAAAATCCGGTGAGCCAAAGTAGGCCAGTTTAAGTTTCTGCATAATGACAGTATAAGTCAGTCGGCGATCATGGGCAAGTCGTCAGGGGGTGGGCGAGATAAACTCGAGGGTGGCGCCGACGAGCCGGAGCCAGTTTTTTTGCCCATCGTTGACCTTGACCGTCACGGTCAGGCCGGTTTTCGGATCTTTTTTGCGCCACTCGGTGGGGTTGGTTCCAATCGGCGCCGGCAGATTGGTTTTGTCGCAGATTACAGACATCACCGTCTGTCCGGCAAAGGCAAAGCTGGCGGACCGGCTGGAGGTGACCTCATTATGCCACCAGGCCGGATAGATAAAGCTTACGCCGCAGCCCTGATGAATGTAGGTTTTGGTGTCCAGCGCGATGGTCGGCGCCGGCGCCCGAGAGGTAACCGGAGTCGGAACCCGGTCGGTGCGTTCCACCTGCTGGCCGTAGCGGACGCCAAGAATAAATACGAGCACCACGAGTAAAAAAACGAGAAACAGGTAGGACTGGGTTTTCACACCTACAGTGTATCATAATCGGGCCGGATATTTGCATTTGACAAACCGATAAAAGGTCTAATATAATAGAACTGGTCCTCCTGATGAGAAAACCTTGATAACTTTTTCTCTGATACTATCAAGATAAGGGTAATCCCGACGTAAAGTCGGGGAATCAGATGATTTTTTTCCGACGTAAAGTCGGAAAAGGCATCCGCCCATTTATGGAGCAAGGGAAAAAGTCCCATGCGCCTCATCGTGGAGGATCATTTATATTCCAAAACGGCAGTTGTTAATCTTGAGTAGCTTATCGTACCTTCCTTAGTCAATATATTAACCAGTAAGGACGAATTTAATGGTAAATCGCAAATTAGGGTGAACATGGCAGTTACCAGTCTTACCAGACAGATCCACGCTCATTCCGCGCCAAATCCTCGCGCCGCATCACTAGTCAACGTTATTATTTAATTTTTTAATCTATGGTCTTTTTCAAAAAACCTGCTTCTGCCTCTGCGGTTAGCAAACAATCTGATTCCAGCTCGCTCGACGTTTCCACCATTCTGGAAAAGTACGAGGAAAAACCCATCATTACCACCAAGACAAAGCCGGTGGTCAGGCCGGCGACAAAGCCGGGTAACGAGTTGGAAGACCGGTTGAAAGAGGATCTGAAGATGAGCTATCCGGCCAAGGGCATCCTTGATGTTACGTTGGGCGGGTATGGTTTTTTGCGCAAAGACTATACTATTAATCCCCAAGACGACATCTACGTTTCCACGTCGCAGATCCGCCGGTTCTGGCTGCGCCGGGCCGACGAAGTGGAGGGTTTGGCGCGTCCTCCCAAACAAGGGGAGCGTTTCCACAGCCTGTTGTTGATCAAGAAGATCAACGGCGCGGAAATGACCGAGGAACAAAGCCGCACCCGGAAGAGTTTTGAACAGTTGACTTCGCTGCATCCCCATAAACAAATCAGGTTGGAGACTAAACCCGAGATTCTGTCGACACGTATGGTCGACCTGATCGCGCCGATCGGCTTTGGCCAACGGGCGTTGGTTGTCTCCCAACCAAAGGCCGGCAAGACGACCTTTTTGAAGGAAATGGCCGAAGGGATTGCCGTCAATCACCCCGACGTGATTCTGATGGCGATTCTGATCGGTGAACGGCCCGAGGAAGTGACGGAAATTAAACGCTTTATCAAAGGCGAGGTGGCGGCCTCCAATTTCGACGAGTCGCCCCGTCAGCAGGTTAAAGTGGCCAATCTGGCGCTTGACCGGGCCCGGCGCCTGGTGGAAATGGGTAAAAACGTGGTAATCCTGCTTGATTCGGTTACCCGGTTGGCTCGCGCCCTTAATCTATCGGTAAATAACACCAGCGGCCGGTCGCTGTCAGGCGGATTTGATCCGTCGGCCCTTTATCCGGCCAAGAAATTCTTAGGCGCGGCGCGCAACTGCGAAGAGGGCGGCAGCTTGACGATCATCGGCACGGCCCTGGTCGGCACCGAGTCGCGCATGGACGACCTGATCTACGAGGAACTGAAAGGCACCGGCAACTCGGAGATCCATCTGGACCGGGAGATCGCCAACAAGCGGATTTTCCCGGCCATCGACGTGGAAAAATCCGGCACGCGCCACGAAGAGATGCTTTACGACAAAGCCATCCTGCCCAAAATCCAGACGCTGCGCCGGATGCTGTCGCTGTTGAACACCGAGGAAAGAATTGTTAAGATGATTGAACGGCTGACCAAAACCAAGACCAACGCCGAGTTTTTGGAAAGCCTGAGTAAGGGGTAAATTCAAAGCAATCAAATATGGTAGGAGGAGTACCAGGCACGCCGGAACAGTGGTCGAAATGGGGAGCGTCAGCGACACCAGATTCAGCCAGCCCATACAAGAGAAGCGTAATAGACGATGAATCAGGTCAACGGGTGGTTGGAAGAGAAACGGCCAATCAGATGTTTAGAGCTACTAAGCGTAGGATACCAGTCGATCCCGACTTGGCGCCAACTTCGGGCCGAGGAGGAGTAGATCCAGGCATATTATCGGCAAGATCTACTATCCATAAGGAAAGGGTTCGTACTTGGCAGGATGATCTGCAGGATAAACAGAGAGCTGCGCAACTGAAGGCTAATCGAGAAGCTGCGGCAAGATCCCGCGGCATAGGCGGCGCGCTTAGAAGGCTTCTAAAATTTATACGACCCATTTAATATAAGGTAGCGGTATGGTTGGTTGATGCGATCTTTCTCACCGAATCATTACTTCTTATACCAGATGATTATCTTTGAGTTATGTTCTTCGTCAATCAAGTTGCGTTTGACAAATCAAATTTTCCCTGTTATCGTATACTCTATACTCCCATAGAGTATATGGGAAAGATTAATCTTTATTACTCAACCTAAATCAACAGCATGATTGATTTGAGTCAACGCATTAACCGGATTGTTGGCCAGCTGCACGGCATCGAAAAGATGGCGGCCAAGAAGCGCGACTGCGGAGAGATCCTCCAGCAGATTGCCGCGGTGAAAAAAGCCATCGACAGCCTGTCCAAGGAGATCGTCATTTCCGATATCTGCCGGTTTGTGCCCAGAACCAAGATGGACAAGGTTCAGCAGATGGTGGAAAGGGTAATCAACCTTTAATAAATTTAATTTTTTATGGTAAATATCAATAATGTAATAATAATCGGCGGCGGCCCGGCCGGACTGGCCGCGGCCATTTATCTGGCGCGCGCCAATTTAAAGCCGTTGGTTTTCGCCGGTTCGCCGCCGGGCGGTCAGCTGACCTTGACCAGCGAGGTAGAGAACTATCCGGGGTTTGAATCGATTCTCGGCGCCGAGCTGATCCAAAAGATGCGCGATCAGGCGGTGAAGCTGGGAGCGCGCGTGATTGATGAGAATATCAATACCATAGATTTGTCAAAATTACCGTTTACCGTCGGGTACGGGTTATCGGTCCCGGACCAGGCGGGCAAGAAAGCGCCCCGACAGACGAAAGCCGTTATCATCGCCACCGGCGCCAAGGCGCTTTGGTTGAATGTTCCCGGCGAGGAACGGCTGCGCGGCAAAGGCGTGTCGGCCTGCGCCACCTGCGACGGGTTTTTCTTCCGGGGCAAGACCGTGGCGGTGGCCGGCGGCGGCGACACGGCCATGGAAGAGGCGCTGACTTTAACCAAATTCGCCAAACACGTCATTATCATCCACCGCAAGCCCAGCTTTCGCGCCTCAAAGATTATGCAGGAGCGGGTACTCAATCATCCAAACATTCACGAACTGTTTAACGCCCAGGTGACCGAGGTTAACGGAGAGACAAAACTTAGTTCGGTAACCGTCAAGATTACCCCCTCCGACCAGAGCCTGATGAAGAAATCAATTAAAGGGCTTGAGGCGGTGGCACCCAAACTTTTACAGCTTACCATCCAAAAAAAAGAAGGAAACAGTATCATCGGCACCATACCGCTTGACGGCTTATTCGTCGCGATCGGCCACCGGCCGGACACCGATTTGTTGGCCGGCCAGGTGGAGCGTGACGAAAGAGGCTATGTCGTCACCACTCAAAGAAAAGCCTGGGA
This sequence comes from Patescibacteria group bacterium, assembly GCA_023380935.1. GTDB lineage: Bacteria > Patescibacteriota > Microgenomatia > UBA1406 > GWC2-37-13 > UM-FILTER-34-12. The sequence goes on along the minus strand of JAMCST010000016.1, from coordinate 236 downwards.
ATGGGCAAAAACAAAAGATAAAACAGAAGAGAATGATAAACAGCGGAACAATGTAACCATCAAACAATTAGATTTTCACTTTCAGACCATGACGTCTCAGGCCGGGGTATTTGCGGCGGGCGACTGCGCCGATCCGGTTTACCGTCAAGCCGCGACTGCGGTCGGGACGGGAGTGGCGGCGGCTTTGGATGCGGAAAAGTGGCTGGAAATAGGGGGGGATAATGACGTGTTTGGCG
>JAMCST010000015.1 GCA_023380935.1 Patescibacteria group bacterium | reverse complement strand
CGTTTTTCTTAGTCTTATAGGACAGACAAAATGGACATTTTTATTCATGAAAATAAAAATTGATAATAAAGGATTATTGTAGCAGTCTAAAGTATCATTTTCAGCCGTATATTTTGGCAATTAAGTCGAATTTCAGTATAAAAGAAATGCACTATCCCTTGACAACTATTAATAACTTTGCTTAAAATAAAAATAAGCAACGGGATTTTACTTATGTAAGATTGCTAAGTTACGTAGAGTTGAGCGCAGAATAAAATTCATTTCTTCCTTAGGAAAGCCGGGATGTCAAATTCGCCGTCTTCCTCAATCAATTCCTCGTCAATCTCGTCTTTGGTGTTGCTGGACGACTTGGTTTCTGTCGGCGTCAACAGGGTAACCGGCTTTTCCACCGCCTCCTCTTTTTTGAACCGGAACAACTTCAACCGGCTGTTATCGAACTTGGTGGCAATTAATGTCACTTTGATTTGGTCAATCATCTTGTCGTCGATTACCGCGCCGAAGATGATGTCCGCATCGTTGTCGACCGTCTTGGCAATGATAGAGGCGGCCTCGTCGATCTCATTCATCGTCAGGTCGGGACCGCCGATTACGTTAAACAGCACCCCGCGTGCACCTTCGATGGAAATGTCCAAAAGCGGCGAAGAAATCGCCTGTTTAATGGCGGCAATCGCCCGTTTCTCGCCGCTGCCGGTGCCAATCCCCATCAGGGCGGTGCCGGCGTTACTCATGATGCTGCGTACGTCGGCAAAGTCGACGTTGATCAATCCGGGAATAGTGATGAGTTCGGCAATCCCTTTGACACCCTGGTGCAATACCGAGTCGATGCGCTTGAACGCCTCGAGAATGGAGGTTTTTTTGTCGATTACCTGGAGAATCCGTTGGTTGGGCACCACAATCAGAGTGTCAACTTTCTCTTTCAGCTTTTGTGATCCTTCCTCGGCCGCCAGTCGGCGCTTGCTGCCTTCGAAATCAAACGGTTTTGTTACCACCGCCACGACCAGTGCTCCGGTTTCCTTGGCCACCTCGGCAACGATGGGAGCCGCCCCGGTTCCGGTACCGCCGCCTTCGCCGCAGGTGATAAATACCATGTCTGCACCGGCCAGTTCGTCTTTAAGACGGTCACGCGATTCTTCGGCTGCCTGGTAACCAACCTCCGGATCGCCACCCGACCCCAACCCCTTAGTGAGATTCTCGCCGATCTGGATCTTGATGGTGGCTTTATTATTGAGAAGCGCCTGGGAATCGGTATTGACGGCCACAAACTCGACACCGCTGATTCCCCCTTCGGAAATCATCGAGGAAATGGCGTTACTACCGCCGCCGCCGACGCCGATCACCTTGATTCGTGCTGCCAGTCCCGCTTTGGGTTTGATCAGCATAGTTAAGGGATGAACTGTTTGAAAAAATTTCTTACTTGGGTCAACGAACCGCCCAGAGAAAAATCTTTGAATATCCGATTGAAATTCTTGCCCCGTCCTTCCTCGCTCATTATATTTTTTCTCCCGTATAAAATCAATCCGACCGTGGCCGCGTACTGGGGATCGATTACTTCATCAACCAGTCCGGTTACCTGGGTCGGCGTGCCAACGCGAATCGGCAAACCAAGAATCTTTCTTCCCAGTTCGACGATTCCGACCGTCAAGGCACCACCACCGCTTACCACCAATCCTGACGGCACCACTTCGGCAAAGCCGCTCTTGGTGATTTCGTCACCGATCATCTTAAAGATCTCCTCCAAACGCGGGGCGATAATGCCGTTAACCAGCGTTTTTAAAGACAGGTCGCTGATGTTTTCGGGCAAATGGAGTGCAGCCAGGTTAATTTCTTCGTTTTTCTTGGCGGTGGACTGGCGTTCACGGGCAAAATGCGCACTCAAATGGAGTTTGATCTTTTCGGCCGACTCGAGAGACACGCGTGTTCCCACCGCGATGTCGTTGGTGATGTGGCGCGCGCCGACCGCAATGGCCGACGAGTAGGATAGCGATCCGTCGACGTAGATGCAGATGTCGGACTTGCCGCCGCCGATGTCCACCAACACCACGCCCAGCTCTTTTTCCGTATCGGTCAACACGGCTTCGGCCGACGCCAGTCCGGAGAAAATAAAACCGGCATTGGCGATCCCCAGGTCCGAAAAACACCGTTCGATATTCTTAAGGTTGGTAAGTGATGCGGTAATGATATGGGTATCGACCTCCAAACGCACCCCGCTCATTCCCACCGGGTTCTTGATGCCTGCTTGGCCGTCCACCACATAGTCGCGCGGCAACACCTCAATGACCTGACGGGTGGTAGAAAGCGAGATGGCCCGGGCCGCGTCCACCGCCCGCTGTACGTCCTCCTCTACGATTTCGTTTTGGCGATTGGCCACCGCGACCACGCCGTGTGAGTTCAACGAGGAGATGTGCGGTCCGCCAACCGTAACAAAGGCTTGGTTGATTTTGTGGCCGGCCATCCGTTCGGCCTTTTCCACGCTCTCCTCCACCGCCGCCGTCACGTTGTCGATGTCCACAATCAAGCCCTTTTTTACTCCCCGGGATCTGGTGGAGTCAAAACCGATAATGCGCAGTTCTTCGTCACTAGTCGACCGGGTACCGACCACAGTCGCAACCTTGGAACTGCCTATATCAATGCCGCAAATCACTTCTTCCGCCATATTAGTAGTTAATTGCCGAACTCGATTACCGGACGGTCATAACGAAAATCCAGACGCCGATAGTCTTTGCCCGCCACCTTAAACTGTTTGTAAATTTCCCACCATTGCTGCCATTGAATATTGGCGTCCTTTTCCGAGGAAAAAATTATCTGTTTTTTTCCTAAATCCAATGCTATCATATCGGCACCGTTAATATCAACAGTATTAGCAAAAAGCCCCAGGCCGCGCAGTTTGTCGATGAAAAATAACGCCGCTTTGACGTCGGAAAAATCAATCACCGCGCTGCTTGAGTAACCCGTGTAATTGAGTAGCTGATAGTAATTAATCACCGGCAAGTCGGCGATCATGGTTTTGCTTTTTAAATTGATCTTCCCGTTTACGTCAAGCAGGAAAAATCCGGCCGCCACCTTTAACTGGGCGATCGAAGTCGACCAGACCGGATAGATGATCAGTTGGTCGGGGTACTGCTTGACAATCGCCACCTTCTCAAGCCGGGCGTTATTCCTCAACAGGTTGGTTTCCCCGGTGTCGACGTGAAACAATAAAAGATTCTTTTGCTGGAAATCGGACAGACCGATCACCTTCTGCCCGTTCTGGGCATCGACAATCGTAATTTTTTTGATGGAAAATACGGCGTTGAGCTTGATCAATATAACCAGCGTTCCGATTGTCACGCCCGCCACCACGACTACTGGTCGCCATTCAAACCGGCAACTGGGCCAAAATTTTCTCTGACGCATTGATGGGTAATGATAATGATAATCGACGATAGTTGTCCTGATAAAAATGTATCCGACCGATCATGGCCTCAATTGCGCTAAGCAGGGAACGCGCCGGCTGCCGCTGGAAAAAAATCTCCCCCAACCCGTTCTCTTGCAGGTATCGGGCATGACACAATTGTTCATCATTAGCGGACCAAGGCAAAGGCACTAACAATGCCGGTTTTTTCAACATCAACAACTCGTAAACGGTATTGGCTCCGGAGCGTCCAACCACCAGATCGGCCCGGAAAAACACCGACCCGATCTCCTCGTCGTCGATTTGTTCTTGGACAAAGTAAAAGTTACGCAGGGCGGCGGGCAGCATATACCGGCGTTTCAATAATCGGTCATAATCGCGATATTGGCGTACCGCGCCGGTTTGGTGAATCACCCGGTAACGCTTGAGGAGATCGGGAAGAATTTCCTCTACCAATTGATTCAGGGCGTGAGCGCCCAGTGATCCGCCGGTAACGTAGATGGTCGGTCGCTGGTCCGTCCCGAACATTGTCTTATTGTGGATAAAAATACTTCGGCGCACCGGATTACCGGTGACCAGGATTTTTGGCTGGGAAAAGTACGGTTGCGCCTGGGGAAAGGCCAGAAACACCCGTTGGGCAAATTGGCCGATCAATCGATTGGTAAGGCCCGGCTTCATGGTTTGTTCGTGGGTATAGACCGGTATGCCCATCAGCCAGGCGGACACGGCGACCGGCAGCGCCACGTATCCGCCAAACGACAGAACAAACCGGGGACGAATCCTCAACGCGAGATATAAGGCATGGAAAAATCCCAAAGGAATAAGAACCAGGCTTAAATAATTGGCGAGGGAAAAGGTCCGGGTCAAACGGCCCGCCCACAGATGGTAAAATCTGATCTGTCTTTTGGTCACCGACTGATATTCGTAGGAAAGTGTCTTTTCCCGATCGGAAACATACCGCCGCCCCACAAAAAAGATCTGGGCGTTGCGCCAACGGGGATGACGACGCAGCGCGTCGATCACGGACAGAGCCGGAGTAACGTGTCCACCGGTAATCAGTATTTTCATAAAGTTCATTCAGGAACCGACCTTTGACTTTTTGGCGATGTTAATCAACATTCCCAGTAAAAAAAATGAAACGAGCAGATTCGATCCGCCGTAAGAGATGAACGGCAAAGGCACGCCGGTCAACGGAATCAGGTTGACCATGCCTCCCAGGTTAATGAGAATCTGAAAATTGAAAAAGGCAAACGCCCCGCCGGCCAGCAACCGGCCGAAGCGGTCCGGCGCACGCTGCGCCACTTGGTAAATTTTATACATGAGAAAAATAAAACCGAGCAAAAGAAAGGTCGATCCGACAAAACCGATCTCTTCTCCGACGATGGCAAAAATCGAGTCGGTATGGGCTTCGGGTAAAAACAAATATTTCTGCCGCGAAGCTCCAAATCCTTGACCGAGCCAACCACCGTTGCTCAAAGAAATGAGAATCTGGTTGATGTGGTAGGTGATTCCCAACGGATCAAGGTTGGGATCAAAAAACGCCAGCAGCCGGTGAAACCGGTACGGGGAAAATTTAATCAGCAAACCGGCCAGTACGGCCGCGGTCGGAATCAGGAACAAAAGATAGTGGAGTTCGACTCCGGCCAGATAGTAGATTGTCAAACCGACTAAAAAAATGATGGCCGCTGTCCCCATGTCGGGCTGAAGAAATACCAAAACCATCAACACGCCAAGCAGGATCAGGAACGAAAAAAACCGCTTGCGCTCACGATTGATAAACCAAGCGGAAAGATAAATGATAGTAGCCAATTTCGCCAGTTCGGTCGGTTGCAACCGGAAAAAACCCAGATCAATCCAGCGCCGGGCTCCCCCGACCTCGGCGCCGATCCCGGGTACCAACACCAGCATCAGCAAAAAAACCGTCCCTCCCATCAGAAAAAACGCCAGGTAATAAAAACGGTGGTAGTCAAAGGTGGAAACCGCCAGGGCAATGACGATACCGATCACCAACCAAATCAGCTGCTGCTTCAGATAGTAGAAACTGTTACCCAGATCGGAGAAGCTTTTGACCGCCGATGCCTCAAAGATAAAAAATACTCCCACTATCGAAAGAATCACCGGCAACACCAACAACCAGTGGATCAACTGAATTGGTTTTTTTACGGTTTTGATCCGTTTCATTTTGACGTCAAAGCACGACAAATTCTGACAAATTCCTCACCGCGATGAAACTCATTGTTGAACATCGCAAAAGAAGTCGCTCCCGGAGAAAACAACAGGTATGACGGTTTTAATCGGCACGCCAGCCGATAGGCAGTCGCCACGGCCGGCTGCAGTTCGTGATAAACCGGCGTGATTTTGTCCGGACAACTCGCCCGGAGGCGCGGAAGGATTTGATCAGTAAACGATCCGGCCAATAACACAATTTTTTTTACCTGCGGCAGCTTTGTCAGCAAACCATCGACCGGTAAATTTTTACTGTTGCCTCCCAGAATTAGCACGATGTTCTTATCATAAAAACTGTCAATCGCCCTGATGGTCGCGGTCGGTGTAGTTGAGGTGGTGTCGTTGACGATTTCTACTGTACCGATTTTTGCAATGGTTTCCTGGCGACTGACCAGTCCGGTAAACCGCAACAACTGCTTGATCGCAAACTCCTTTTTGATTCCCAGTTGCTCCAACGTCACCAGGGCGGCGGCGGCGTTTTCCTGATTATGCCGGCCGCGCAGATAACGGAGTTTGGCCGGAAAATCTTCGGCTCGGAAAAACACCATCCGCCCTTTTACTTCTTTGCGTGGCAACAGTTGCGCCAAGCTGCGGTTAAGGACGAGAAGATCTCCAGGGCGTTGATAAAGGTAAATCGCTTTTTTGTCGTTGTGATATTCGTCCAGCGTCCGATAATAGTTCAGGTGGTCGGGATAAAGGTTGGTAAAAACAGCAGCGCTCGGACTGATCCGTTTGGCGTGAAAACCGGCCAACTGCCAGGAAGAGAGTTCCAACACCACCAAACTGTTTTTATCAACGACGTTCAGTAGATTAATGGTTGATTGTCCCGAAACATTACCGGCAAGAAAAACTTTTTTGCCGGCGGCCTTTAGTACCTGGTAGATCATTGCACTGGTAGTCGATTTGCCACGCGTTCCGGTCACGCCGATCAGTTTGGCCGGACAATGTTCCATAAAAAAGGCCAATTCGGTTTCGATCGGGATGCGTTTTTTTCGGGCAATCATCAGCGCCGGCAGATCGCGTTTGACCGATGGTCCGGTGAAAATAACGTCGCAGTCAAGAAAATCCCTTTCCTGGTGAGGGCCAAACCGGTAACTGACCGGACAGTCCCGCAACTGATCTATCGCGCTGCGCAGCTGCCTGGCCGATTTGGCGTCAGTAACGGTTACCCGCGCCCCCAAAGAAGAAAAAAAGCGCACCAATCCGACGCCGCCGCCCTGGATTCCCAATCCGACCACCAAGACCTTTTTTCCCTGAAACCGCCGCCTCAACCGATCAATCAACGTCTGTTTCATCATTTCATGAATGCGACCATTAAACCGAAAATGGCTAATAATACCGAAACCAGCCAAAATCTCATCACGATTTTTGGTTCTTCCCAACCGATCAACTGCAACCATAAATGCAGCGGTGAAACCGGAAGAATCGGCCGCTTAAGAAATCTCTTGCTCATCAGCTGGATGAAGGAACTAACGATCTCGATGACGAAAATGCCACCGATAATCAGCAGGGAAAACGGCTTACCCAAGATTAACCCGATTACGGCAAAAGTGGCGCCGAAGGCCAAGGCGCCGGCATCTCCCAACATGATGCGGGCGGGATAGACGTTAAAATAGAGAAAGGCAATGATCCCTCCCAACCAGACGCCGATAAAGAGCGAGGTGGGCACATCGAGAATCGAGCGCGCCACCGTCCAGAAGCTCGCCATAGCAATCATCAAAACGCCGGAACTCAAACCGTCCAATCCATCGGTAACGTTTACCGCGTTGGCAAAAGCGACAATCACAAAGGCGGCGAAGATAATATAAAAATAATACAGCTTGATGACGCCAAAAAAAGGAACATAAACAAAATCGATCTTCAGGTCGTTGAACAGCCAAAACGCCACCACGCTGGCCAGAACGATCTCCACGATTAATTTATGTCGCATGCGCAGACCGAAAAAGTGGTGTTTCTGCCAAAAGAAGATTTTCTTGAAATCGTCATAGATACCAAGCAGAAAAAAGCTGACGATCGTAAAGATAATAATCTTCGCCTCTCCCAACAAAGACGGAAAGTTTGATTGAATCGGCTTCCTTAATATGATAAACAGGGAGAGAAACAGGGCAAACAGCACTACGGTTGTAACCACAATCAATGCCCCGCCTCCCACCGGAACGCCTTTTTTGTGGTGGTGGAAACGGTCAAAAATGGGTGTCGGTTTATTGAATGCGTCTTTGGTCACCTGATCCTGACGCTGCATCTTTAAACGGTAGAGAAAGTTGATAAACGGAATGATGAGGAGAAAATTCACGGTGAAGGCAACGAATGTGGCAAACAGATATATCGCCATAAGGAAATCAACAATAAAGTTAAATGGCAACCGCCATCAATATTTTAGGAATAAAGATGACGCCGGCGATGACGGTGGCACCGACGGCGAACATTAACATCGCCCCGGCCGCTACGTCCTTGGCCATACCGATATCGGCGCGCCAGCGGGTATCGATGGCGTCGTTGGTTTCTTCAATCGCGGTATTCACCGTTTCGATCGTGAGACCAACCACGATCAGGGTAATAATCGTTAAAAACTCCGCCGCCGATATGCGTAGCATCCAGCCGGCCAGCAACGAAATTACCGACAGGCTCAAGTGAATTTTATAGTTCGGCTGGCTCGCCAAGGCCCAACGCAGTCCCCGCCAGGCGTTTTTAAAGGAAATGTGATGTTGTTTCATGGTAGGATGACGGTTTTTAATAAGCGTGATAATTTAGTTTTGTCATGACGCACCAGGCTCCGACTTAAAACATCACCGGGCTCTTTCTGAAACTTTCTCCGGTCTACCAAATCTCGGCTGATGCGCTTCTGCCGGGGAAACCCGCTGGCGAGATCGTTGCTGACCGGCGTTTCACGCCAACGCAAATACCATTCTAGTACATCCGGTTGAATTTTTCCACGATTGACAATCACCAAGTCTACCGGACGTCCCAAATAATGCTCCAGGTCCCTAAGATGATCCGAGGCTGAATAGTGGGTGGTTTGACCAGACTTCGTCATTAAATTCATGACATAGACGATCTTGGCCCGGGTGGTTCGTAAGAGTATATTAATCTCCTTTACCAATAATATGGGCACAATACTGGTGAACAGATCACCTGGACCCAAAATGATCCAATCGGATTGTTTTACGCGGGCAATCGCCCGCCGGTTAGCCTGAACCGTGGGATTTAGTTCCAGTCCGACAATCCGGCTGGTGGTTCGGGTATTCGCTTCAATCTCGGCTTCGTTGCCTTTAACGGTTCCGTCGGCGTATCGTGCCAACAGATGGGTTTTTTCCAGCGTCACAGGAATTACCTCACCCTTGACTTTTAAAACATAGCTGGCAGTATCGATCACCGCCTGGTAGTTGTCGGTGACTTTTTCCAGCGCCGTCAGAAACAGGTTGCCGAAGTTGTGGCCGCGCAAGTCCCCGCTGGTAAACCGGTAAAGAAACAGGCGACGCCAGAGCAACGACGCTTCGGATAAAGCCAGCAGGCACTGGCGCAGATCGCCCGGCGGCAAGACGCCCAACTGGTCACGCAACCGGCCGGTCGAGCCGCCGGCGTCCGTCATCGTAACGATGGCGGCGAGATCGACCGGAAGTTGTTTCAGTGCGGACAATATCACGAAACTGCCGGTGCCTCCGCCAAACACGGTAATTTTTTTCATAGGTTGACAGGTCGGAAAAACTGATCGTCAGCGATGTCGCGCCTTACCACTGTACCTGACATCACCGTGGCGTTCGCGCCAATTTTTTTGCCGGGAAGAATGGTGACGTTGACGCCGATCTGACTCCCGTCGCCGACCACCGTGCCGAATTTACCTAGCCGGGTAGCGATGTTATCCTCTCCTACCATTGACCTCACCGGACGCTGGTCAAACCGGAGATTGGCAGTCACCGCGCCGGCACCAAACATCACCCGGCGTCCGATTACCGAATCACCCACATAACAACGGTGAAGCATCACGTTTTCCGACAGATAGGAACGCGCCAGTTCGCTATGGGCGCCGATCAGACAGTTGTCCCCCACCTGGCTTTCCCTGACCAAAGCATAATCACCGATCGCAACATTGTTGCCGATGTAACACGGACCAACTATTTTGGCAAAACTGCCGATCCTAACGTTATTCCCGAACACCACCGGCCCGACAACCTCCGCAGAAGGCGCGATAGCAACCTGGACAGTTGAGGCGTTGCGCTTGAGGGTTTTGAGAAAAAATGCGAGCATCGACAAAACCTGCCAGGGATATTTCAGTGCCAACCACTCTCCCGCATACTCGACCAACCGGATTTTTTTCCCGGCCTTAAGAAGACGGTCAAGGGCCCGCTCATACCGGTCATCCATCTGACTAGTGGTCGATTTGACCTGGTTGATTAACTGACCGATGTCCGCGCAATAATCAACCATCAGTTTGACCAGACGAGACGGAAGTTGGTTGCTCGGCGGTTTTTCCACCACGCCGACCGGCCGGCCACCTTCCAAACGCCAATAACCGCCGGGAAAATAGTGATCGAGCGGCTTGCCGGTCACCACCAGATCGTAGGAGCGGTTAGTTAATATTTTTTGATAGCGGGTTAACAGTCCGGGTTCAAACACGTCGGTGGCATTGACGATCAGCGCTTCGCCTTTAACGGTTTTAGGAAGACTGAGCAAGGCACCGGCCATCCCGTCGGCCTGGTTTTGCTTAACAAAACGGGTGTGGGATTGATGCTTCCACCAACGCTTTTGTAACTCGAGGTTGCCGACGACATAAACCGTATCGACAAAACTAAGCATCAGTTCGTGCTGATAGTCGATGATCGGTTTTCCCATAAAAGGAATCAGCGCCTTATTGGTCAGCGGCCAAAAGCGACGACTTTTCCCGCCGGCCAGTATGATTGCCTGCTTGATTTTTCTCATACTTTCTTAATTGTCCCGCCCAGTGCCCGGACCTTGGCAACAAAATCCTCATAACCCCGTTCCAAAATGGAAACGCCGGAAACCACCGACTCACCTTGGGCAATCAGGGCGGCAATGGCCAGGGTGGCCCCGGCACGCAGATCTCCAACCGTCAACACGCCGTTGTGCAACTGCTGCGGTCCGGTAACTTTAATGGCTTGTGAATAACTGGATTTTTCGCTGTAATTAAAAAAATAATACTGTTCTGGATGGACGACCGGCAGATTGATAAACTCAATGTTCGCCCCCAGTTTTTTCAGTTCATCAACATAGCTGAAGCGGTTTTCAAACAACCGTTCGTGAATCTGGCTGACTCCATGAGCCTGGGTCATTAAGACTGCCCAAAGCGGTTGCCAGTCGGTCATGAAACCGGGATAGGGCGTGGTTTCGATGTTCACGGCACGCAGCGGGCGGGAATAAGCAAAATACCAATGGTTGGCCTTAATCTGTTTTACCTGGGCACCGGCCCGCTCAAGCGCCTCCACCAAAGCGCCAATGTAGTTTTTCGGGATGTCGGAAACCACCACCTCTCCCCGGCTGGCTAAAGCCAAACAGATGAATGTGGCCGCCTCGTTACGGTCACAGGCAATCACATAGGGATCACTCTGCTTGAGCGAACCGACTCCGCGTATTTTAATCGTTGTTCCTTCCCGCTTGATGGCGGCGCCGGAACGATTAAGGAAGTTGATCAGGTCATCCACCTCGGGCTCGAGCGCGGCGTTTTCGATTACGATCTGGTTATCGCTCAACACCGACAGAATAATCATCATTTCCGTACCGGTGTGGCTTGGTTTTTCAAACCGGAATCTTCCTTTGGGTTTCTCATTCATCTGCGCCCGGTAATATCCGGTAGTGGAATCGTAAGTTACCCTGATTCCCAGCGCCTCCATTCCGGCAATTACCCGATTGATCGAACGGGCTCCCAACCGGCAACCGCCGGGATTGGGAATAAACGCCTGGTGGAATTTGTACAGCAACGGCGCAAAAAACATAAACGAAACCCGTACTTTGGCCGCATAAAGAAAGTCGAGCCGATTTTCGCCGATATTTTTTCCGTTAACCACCAGGGTGTTTTTGGCGACAAAGTCAGCCTCGCCTCCGATATGGCGAATCAGGTTGATCAATTCGTCTACGTCTCGGATGCGCGGCACGTTGTGCAGTGTCACCGGACCATCGAAGAGCAGAGCGGCGATCATCGTCTTCAAGGCGATGTTTTTGGCACCGGACAACTGCACCTCGCCCCGCAATATTTTGCCTCCTTGGATGATATAGGCGTCTTCAACCATGTTTGGATATCAAATCATAACGACCTCTTCCTTCAATTTTATCTGATATTTTTCCTCAATCTGGGTTTTTATGAGATTGGTCAAGTTGAACAGGTCGCCAAGACACGATTCTCCGGGATGAAGGTTAACGATAAAATTGGCGTGGACGGCGGACACGGAAAAACCGCCCACCGAAACACCCTTCAAACCGCAGCGGTCAATTAGATATCCGGCCGAGGCCGTCGGCAGACGCAGACGACGCTGGTCCGCTGCACTGATATTCTGGAAAAAACAACCGCAGGTAGCTGCGCCGACCGGCTGCGTCTCTTTACGATAGGCCAGTGCCGCTTCGGCCCGCTTCCGCAACAAAGCGGGTTCGGCCTTGGGAAAATGAAACGATCCGTCAACGATGATTTCACCGGTCGTCTGCACCGTGCTGAAATCATAAGCAAACCGGAAGTATGGGCGTTTTACCGACCGCACGCGATTTCCGTCTCGATTCAACAAAGTCGCCTTGATCAAGTTGTCGCTTACGAACGCCAACGGCTTTGTCCATTTGGAGTTCATTGCCAGTGCCCCGCCGACTGTTCCCGGCAGCCCCCGATGATATTCTAGTCCCGACCATCCCTGGGCAAGAGCGCGGTTAATCAACAACGCCAATGGACAACCGCCTCCTACCAGGACCGTAACGCTGCGCTCGTCTTCTTTGATGACCTTGACGTCTTTTAGCGAGTTTTTGATGATCAAACCCGGGTACTCGTCGGTCCGGAAAACCAGGTTAGAGCCACCGCCGATCAGGCAATAGGGCAGATGGTGGTACCTGGCCCAGGCGATTGCTTCCTGTAGAGCGGGTAAAGAATCGGCTTCGGTAAAATAACGCGCCTTTGTCGCGGTTTTCAGGGTCAGAAACGCTCCCAAGCTGATCTGCTTTTGAATGTTCATCTAATGAGCCTTATTATATCATTTTTCAGCTTGTAAACGTCACCGGCACCCATCGTCACCATTATGTCTCCCGGACTGATCCGCTGGGCCAGCTGCGCCAACAAATCGGCGTGATTGCGACAAACGCTTATCGAGGATGGCCTGGCTTGACGGGCAATATCTTTCAGTAGCTGGTTGACGGCCACCGGAGGCACCGGCGATTCGCGGGCCGAAACAAAAATCGGCACGATCAGGCTTAGGTCCGCTTGCGACAAGGCACGGGCAAACTGACGGCTTAAGGTCTTGGTGCGGGAGAACGTGTGCGGCTGGAACACGATGAGCAAACGCCGCTCAGGAAAACGCCGGCGCAACGCCTGAATGGTTGCCTCAATTTCCCGAGGATGATGAGCGTAGTCGTCGATAATCCGGTAGTTGTGGTTTTGATAAACCAGTTCCATGCGCCGTTTCACGCCAGAAAAACCGGCGATGGCCGTTTTGATCCGGTTGACCGGAAAACCCAACCGCAGCAAAGCAAGCACTACTCCGCTCAGATTGCTAATGTTTTTTTCTCCGAACAAGGCGCTGGTCCACTCGCCCAGATCCTGACCGCGATACGATAAGCAAAAATGCGACACCCGTCCCTCAACCTTTAAACCCGAAATTGCCAGATCGTTGTCAGTACCGTAACCAAAGGTAGAGTACGGACACCGCAGCTGTGTTTGCAGCGACCGCAACCGGTGGTCGTCACCACAAAAAACCAGCTGGCCGCAGCGGCGGAAGAAATCCAGGTAGGCATTTTTTACCTGGTCGATGTTTTGATAAACATCGGGGTGGTCAAAATCAATGTTGGTGGCCACAGTCAGGTCAGAAGCATAGTAACTGATTTTTGGCGTTTTGTCGTCGGGCGGACTGACTCCGTATTCATCCGCTTCCCAAACGAAATAATCGGAAAGGTGATAGCCGGCGCCGGGATAGCGCTTGGTGCCGGCATGGAAACTCGGTGCTCCGACCAGATAACTCGGTCGTTTGCCCAGGCGGGTTAAACCATAAGCCAGCAGAGCCGTGGTAGTGGTTTTTCCGTGACAGCCGCAGACGGCAATCTTGACCTTAAATGTGTCGGCAATCCGGTTGATGACGCCCGCCTGGTGCATGACCGCCAGTCCGCTATGCCGGGCGAAATCAACCTGGGGATTATGCGTGCCGCCGTGCGCCCCGGAGTAAATCACCAAATCCGTTTGGGGCGGCAGCCCTGCCGGACGGAACGAATGAACCACATCGATCCGGTTTTCTTGAAGTAGGACATCGGTAATAAACGCCTCTTCGACATCACTTCCGCTTACGGTTTTTCCCATTTTCTTGAAAAGCACGGCCAGATTGGCCATCGCCACCCCCTTGACACCGACCAGGAACGGATGCTGGAATTGATGCAATGGTTTCATAAATGAAAATTACGGGCGCGATACATAACTGAACATCTCGCCGAACGACCGGCGGTTTCCCCGGCGAAAAGAATAAAATCTTCGCGCGTCGCAACTGGTACAAAAAGGGAAATAATCGATGCGTTGGGGAAGAATCTGTTTTTCCAGCAGTAACAAATAATTCAAACGCAACAGGTTAAGATAAGTTTTTCCCTGATCTCGCCTGAAAATTTGCCCGGCATATTTGCCATAGTGGTGGTGAAAATGCTGATAAAGCTCGTCGCCGATCTCGTAACAGCACTGGTTGATTCCCGGCCCGATCACAACCGTAATCTGATCTGGTCGCGACCCGTGTCGGATGAACAAATCGATCACCCGATGGGATATTTTTTTGGCCGTACCGCGCCAACCGTTATGAGAAATGCCGATGATGCCGTTGGCCGCGTCGGCGTAAATTAGCGGCAGACAGTCGGCGGTCTTGACGACAAATACGGTTTTATTCAGCTTCGTCACCGCCGCATCGGTATCGAGGATTACCGTTAACGGCTCAGTTACTCGGCTCACATAACAACTGCGATCCGAGTGAACTTGTTTAAGAAAAACAATGTGTCGGAAATCACCCTGCTGTTCATCAAAATAATGCCAAGTCTGGTTAAGATTTTTGGCGTTGCCGTTTTGCTTGGTGCCAAAACCGGCACAAAACCGGCCGTCAAACAATGAGGATTGGAAAACTTGCCGGTCGCGGTTATAATAGATCATAATGTTTCAGCGTTTTCATAACGGCGGCTTTTTCGTTCCAGGGATACTCGGTCTTGTGGCGACACAGACTCTGTTCATGGGCCTTACCGGTTAATACCACGACATCGTTGTCTTGGGCGATTTTTATTGCTTTTTCGATAGCATCAAGCCTATTATTAATAATTGTATAATCTTTATTAACGGAATGGATTCCTTTACCTATTTGTTCACATATATTATACAAACTCTCGGTCCGGTAATCTTCTTCTGTTAAAATAATTACATCGGAATATGAACCAGAGGTTTTGCCCATCTGATAGCGTTTAGTATGATCTCTCAATCCGGCGGCCCCGAATACATGGATCAATCGGCCGTTTCCCAACAATTTTTCCCTGACTTCGGGCAAAAGATTTTTGAAAGCATTAGGAGTATGGGCAAAATCGATCAGTATCTTGAATTTTCTGTCGTAGACTAATTCCCACCTCCCGTTTGGTAGCCGGAAACTAGCCATGGCCCGATAAATCACCTCTTCGGAAATGCCCAGCATTCGCCCGACCGCATATGCCGCGCAGAAATTAAAGCGGTTAAACCGCGGGGTATTTTTGGCGATACGCGTCTTGTCCAGACAAAAATCGGCCCCGGGGCGCACGCCATAGGTGAAGAAATGATGGTTTTTTCTCCGTAGCGTTTTTTTGATCTCGACATAGGAAACGTCATCCTTGTTTACCAACGCTTTCTGCGACCAGAGAAGCAGTTTGGTTTTGGTATCAAGATAATGCTTATAGGTATAATGATAGTCGAGATGTTCATGAGTAACGTTGGTGATTACCCCTAGATAATATTGAACGCCAAAAACACGGTGCTGATCAATGCCGTGCGAGGTGGTTTCAAACACCATATATTCGTCACCGTGTTGCACCGCTTTCCTGATTAACCGTTGAGTCTGGATCGCGTCCGGATTGGTGGTATGCAAGCCGGTCTCGTAACGAACCCCACCTACCTGAGCGTAGACGGTGGAGATAAGAGAAACCGGTTTACCGGCGCTCTTCAGAATATGGTAAATAAGGTTGGCGGTCGTGGTCTTACCGTCGGTACCGGTAACACCAATCACTTTTATCTGCCGGCTTGGGAAACCATATCTCAGGTTAGCCAGCACTGCGACCAAAAGATGATAAAGGTTTTTTACCCGTTGGTACAGGCGTTTGGCCCTGTACATATCATCGGCGTTTTTATTCATCTGGAGATATATTATAATATACGATCAAGTCTTTGGCGATGTCGAAAAAGAGCGGTGCCGCCGTTTCTGATCCCCACTGCGACGCCTTGGGCTCCCACAATATAGTCAGCACGAGGAATTTCGGTTGATCTACCGGAACGAAACCGATAAACGAGGCGATGGTTTTTGACGCATCATAATGTCCTTTGATGGCAATTTGGGCTGTCCCGGTCTTCCCTCCGATCCGGTAACCGGCCGGTTTTGCCCAGTGAACTTCGCCGTTGTTCACGGTCGCCTCAAGCATGCGTTTGATGATTTCTGACGTTTTTGCGTCAACGCTTCTTCCCAGGCTTTTGACCGGGATAGTCTGTTCGTCGTGGTCAGAAACCAGTTTTTTTACCACATGGGGTTGGAATAGATTCCCGCCGTTGATGATGGAGGCGAACGCCTTAACCATCTGGATTGGGGTCACGGCAATCCCCTGACCGAAAGTTGCTGTGGCAAAATCAATCGGATACCACTGGTTTTTCGGCTTAAGATAACCACCCACCTCGCCTTGGAGATCGATCCCGGTTGGACTGCCGAACCCGTATTTCTCTAGCGCCTGATAAAGTTTCTGGTTTCCCAGCCGCGCGCCGATCGCTACCATGCCGACGTTTGATGACTTTTCCAGAATGCGCGTCACCGAAACTTTTCCTTCGTATTTGTCGTCCCAGGTCCTGATGTTATACTCTCCTATGGTTACCGGACCGGCCTCCTCAAACGTATCATTGGGCTTGATGGCTTTATCGCTTAGTGCCGCTGCCACCACCATGGGTTTGAAGGTCGAGCCCGGTTCATAGAGGTTGGAGATGGCCGGATTCTTGTACAACGCTTCGTCAAACTGGTAGTAAGTGGTCGGGTCAAAATCGGGCAGACAACTTAAACCCAGGACTTCAAGGTTGTTGGGATCGACCACGATCACGCAACCCTGTTGGGCCTGATAACTTTCCATGGCATTCTTTAACCGCCCTTTGATAATCGCCTGCACCGAGTTGTCGATGGTTAAGACCAGGTCGCGGCCGTTTTCCGCGTCAATTTTCTCCTGGATACCCAAGAAGATCGGTCGGCCAAGCAGATCCTGCTCCGAGCGTACCACCCCTCCCAACCCGGTCAGTTCCTTGTCGTAATAACCCTCGACCCCAAAGTATCCTACTGCGCCGCCGGCGGCGTTTTTGCCGACAAAACCGAGCAGGTGCGCCGACAGCGACGCTTCGGGATAGAAGCGGTCCGGTTCTTCGCCAAACCCAACTCCGTTTAATTTCAGTTTCATGATCTGGCGGCGCATCTCCGGACTGATCCCGGCCGCCACCGACACCCAGTTTTTGCTCATGTCGATCCGCGCTTCCAGCGACGCTTCGCTTAACGACAGACTGGGAGCCAGGCGCTGGACCAATTGCTCCTTGTCGCCGATGTGTTTCGGCTCCACGTAGAGGCGGTATTTGATTTGGTTGACGGCAAGAGGAAGCAAATGACGGTCGGAGATCTTGCCTCGACTCGGCTGGATCTTTTCGGTCTTCACATAATTGGCGTTGGAGGAAAGGGAATTGAAAGTCTGCAGATAAAACAGCTTGACATAAACCAATACGTAACCCACCACAAAAAGCACCAACAACAGCCTAAGCTTAATCATAGCTAGCGGTTAAATGCGTATTTCAGGCTTTCGAGACTGTAGGGTTGCGATTTAGAGGTGAAACCAAGGGTCGCCGCCACCGAAGCGGCGTGTTCGAGCGACTCGGCGGCCAGCACTTTTTTTTCCAACTCGATATTTTCCTGCTGCAACTGTTGAGTTTTTGTCTCAAACCGACTGATGTCATCACCAAGATACATGCCGCGGACAAACAAATAGATGTTGGCAACAACCAGTAATAAGATGATAATAATCGTGATTTGAGTCAGCGGTAAATTATTTTTTTTCATGTTTTTCGATAATACGCACGGTGGCCGAACGCTCATAACGGTTTTTCCGATTGTCAGGTGGTCTGGCCGCTTCGATCTTGCTCCAACCCCGCTGCCTGATCAGCCGTTTAACCAGCCGGTCTTCAAGCGAATGGAACGTTACCACGACAATCCGTCCCCGGTCGCACAGTAACTCATAGGCGCCGATCAGACCGCGGGGCAAATTTTCAAATTCGTTATTGACCGCGATGCGTAGCGCCTGGAAAATTCTTGCGCTGGTTTTTTGGTCCCTGACACCACTCCCGCGTTCAATCGCCATAACCAGATCGCCTGCCGTTATTATCGGACGGGTTTTTCTGGCCTGGACAATCGCCTGGGCAATGACGCGGGACCGGATCTCTTCGGAATTTTTTACGAAAATTTGATACAGCGCCTCGACCGTTGCCCGGTTGATTAACTCGGCGGCCGAGAAGCCGGTCTCCGGATCAAGGCGCATGTCCAAACGCTCCTGCGATCGGCGATAAGAGAAACCTCGTCCCGATCCGCCGATTTGCTCCATTGACAAACCCAGGTCAAACACGACGCCAACGGCCGGCGCATAACGATTGGCCCGGGCGATGGTACCGATGTCGGCAAAGTTGCCCACCACCAACCGCAGGTCGGGGTTTGTTTTCAGGTCGGTGGCGGCCGCCTCGATCTGGCGACGGTCACGATCAATTCCGAGCACCTGGGCACCCCGTTCAAGCATGGCCCGGGCATACCCACCCGACCCGAAGGTCGCGTCAATATACTTTCCGCCTGGCCGAACATTAAGAGCGCGCATCACCGTTTGTAAAAGAACCGGAGTATGTCTTACTCCTTGAAACCCTTTTGATATTTTTCCCATTTTTCTGGTTTCCATATTTCAAAATGGTCACCGACGCCGATGATTAAGGCCTTGTTCCCGATCTGTGAATAGGCCAGCAGATTGCGGGGAATGACAAATCGGCCCTGGTCATCAATGTCCAGATAAACCGCCGAAGCAAACAAAAACCGGCGCTTGTCCAAGTTTTCTTTTTCCAGCAACGACACGCTTAATAGCGTCTTTGACCGTTGTTCCCAGTCGTCGCGATCGTAACCGTTCAAGCAATTGTCAAAACCTTTTGTTACAATAAAACTGTTGCCTTTCAGCAATTCGCGCAATTTTTTCGGCAACACGATCCGTCCCGGAGCGGAAAAAGACACCCAATATTCACCATAAAACACCATATATAACCATTTAACGCCATTATCGGACAAATGTCAAGCGTAATGTGAGGCACTATTTATGGAATATCTGATTAAACGTACCAAGCGGCTGTTGTTTGCCCAGCAAGGAGGGATGTTCTCGTCGACCCTTATCCTTTCGGCCATGATTGTCGTTTCCCGAATTTTCGGTTTCTGGCGTTATCGTATTCTCACCGGTTACTTTACCAAGGAAGAGCTCGATGTTTTTTTTGCTTCATTCCGCATCCCCGACCTGATCTTCGAAATACTGATCACCGGCGCCCTCACCACCACATTGATTCCTATCTTTATTAAATATCGGAAGAACCGCCAAGAGCTCGAGGACAACATTTCCTCCATTTTTAACCTCATTATATTGTGTCTGGTGTTTTTTGTCGGTGCGTTGGTGCTGTTGATGCCGGAGATCGTCAGATTGATCACGCCGGGGTTCAGCCCGGCGCAAAACGAACAGGTTATTTTCTACTCAAGGATACTGCTCATCGGACAACTGCCTTTATTGATGATCGGAAACTTCATTACCGGCATCGCCCAGGCCAACAAAATTTTCATTATCAGCGCCATCGCCCCGGTTCTTTACAACCTGGCGGTGATTGTTTTTACCATTCTTTTTGCCGAGCAGCTCTATCTTTTGGCTCCGATCGTCGGCGTGGTGGTCGGGGCGCTATTGTTTTTTTGCGTCCAGGTGCCACTGTTTTTTGTGGTGGACTTCAACTTCCTCCCCGTGATTAAAATTTCCGCGGCGACCAAGGAATTTTTCCGGATCGTTATTCCGAGAATTTTCACGGTGGTGGTCAGCCAGATCGATGCCACCATTGACCTTTCCCTCACCACCATCTTGGGTTCGGGTTCCTATACCATCTTCTATCTTGCCCAACACCTGCAGCTGCTGCCGGTCTCGGTGATCGGGGTGGCTTTCGGACAGGCCTCTTTACCGTATCTTTCCGAGATTCATCGGGAAAAAAAACCGGAAGGATTGAAGTTGATCATCAGCGAATCACTCCTTAACCTGTTTTTTTTCACCATTCCCATTGCCTTTTTCCTTATTTTTGCCCGCACACCCACCGTCAGACTGTTTTTCGGAGCGCAAAAATTCGATTGGGATGCCACGGTAGAAACGGCCATTACCCTGTCGTTCTTTTCCCTTTCGATTCCGCTCCACTCGAGCTATTACTTTCTTACCCGCTGTTACTATGCTCTGCTTGACAGCCGCACGCCGTTCATTATCAGTTTCATCAGCGTATTGATTAACATTGCCATCAGCCTGACAAGCATCCTGATACTGAAACTGCCCGTCTGGTCGCTGGCGCTGTCATTTTCCATTTCGATCATCGTCAACGTCTGCCTTATGTTTATTGTGCTTGATCGGAGACTAAAGGGGTTTTCCTGGAGACTTTTGGCGGTGTCGACCGGAAAAATCGCCGCGGCCGCCATGATCGCCGCCTTCTTCAGTCATTACCTGATCAAAATACTCGATCAGTTGATCTTTGATACGGCGCGCACGATCAACGTATTCTTAATTCTTTTGATCAGCGGCGCCTTTTATCTTGGTTTATATTTATTAATCAGTTGGTTTCTCAACGTTAAGCAAATCTATCTGATTGGCAGATTAATCATTAAAGCCAAACAGTATCAGAAAAAAATCATAGAAGTTACCGTTGGCACACAATGAACGGTCCCGACCACCATCGCGCCGCCGTCCTGGCGATCCAAAAAAAGCTGTTGGGCAAACGCCTGAATTATCAGGAAATTTATAACCTGATGGATGAAATTTCCCACGAGCGACTCAGCAGCGTCCTCACTACTTATTTTGTCGCGGCCAGCTTTAAGGAGGGTTATCGTCCCGAGGAGTTGTATCAATTTACCAAGGCGATGGTGGAAACCGGCACCAAACTGCACTTTGACGGAATCGTCGCCGACAAACACTCAACCGGCGGCGTGTCAGGCACCCGGACGACGATGATCGTGGTTCCGATCGTGGCGGCGGCCGGTTTTAAAATCCCCAAGATTTCCTCGCGCGCCATCACGACGCCGGCCGGAACCGCAGACGTGATGGAAACCCTGGCCAAAGTGGACTTTACCTCAAGCCGGATCGAAAAAATCGTCAATAATGTTAACGGCTGCATTGCCTGGAACGGTCATCTGGGTATGGCGCCGGCCGACGACGTTATCATTAAGGTTGAACAACCACTGGCGTTTGAGTCGTTTGATAAAATTATCATGTCTATCATGGCCAAAAAAGTGGCCGCTTCCACCAATCATCTGATTATCGATATTCCGGTCGGGCCGACCATGAAAATCCGCCATCCCCGTGACGCCGAGCTGATCTCCGATAAATTCATCGCCCTGGGAAAACATTTCCATATGAAGGTGGTCACCGATGTTAATCCGACCCGTCAACCGGCCGGCCACGGCGTCGGCCCGTATCTTGAAGCGCGCGATGTCCTGCTGGTTCTCGAGCAAAGCCGCCGGCGGCCGCCGGCGTTGGAGGAAAAGGCGTTGCGGTTGGCCGGTAAACTGCTCGATCTGTGCTACGCTGACTCTGGACATAAAAAAGACGGTTTGGCCGAGGCAAAAAGGATCTTGGTCGAGGGGCTGGCCTTGCGCAAATTTCGCGAAATCGTCCGTGCCCAGGGCGGCGACGGCCAAATTGAACTGGCCCGTTTCCCCAACCGCGGCAAAGTCAGGGAAATCATGTCACAACACGGCGGCCAGGTCATTAAAATCAATAACTATAATCTTAATGCGGTAGCCAAGATTCTCGGTGCTCCGAAAGACAAATACGGTGGCATTCTGTTAAAAAAGAAGATCGGCGATTATGTCAGAAAGGGAGAAACGCTGATGGAATTCCATTCCTGCGAACTTTACTGTCTCCAAGAAGCCCAGGCGACCCTAAAGAGTTTTCCTATTTATCAATTTTCCGATCATTTATGAAAAAATTGTCCGTTTTTGTCACACTGGTGATTTTGGCATTCGTCATTTCCGCCGCGGTCTATCGCGAAGGCAACCTGCCCGTCGACAGAAATTCCCAAGAGTACAAGATTTTTCTCATCCCGCCCGGTGAAGGATTGAGTAGTATCGCGCGCCGACTGGCGGCGGACGGCCTGATCAGGAACCGTCTGGTGTTTTATTTAATCGTTAAACGCGCCGGAATTGAAAAAAACATTCAGGCCGGCGAGTTTCGTCTTTCCCCACGGATGACCGGCACGCAGATCGCCCAAACGCTTACGCACGGCACCACCGACGTTTGGGTAACCATTCTTGAAGGCTGGAGAAAGGAAGAAGCCGCCCAAGCCATCAGCGCGAAACTAAACATCCCGGAAAGCGAGATCATCAAACGCGCCGCCGAAGGTTATCTTTTTCCCGACACCTACCTGTTTCCCCGCAACGCCACCATCGCCACGGTTTTAAGCATCCTCCGTCTCAACTTCCAAAAAAAATACTCCTCCGCCGTCGCCGATAAAATCAAACGGCTGGGATTATCGCAGGACCAGGCGATCACCTTGGCGTCGTTGGTCGAACGCGAGGCGCGCTCCGACACGGTACGCCAACAGGTGGCCAGCATCATATACAAACGTTACAAAAACGACTGGTTTTTAAATATCGACGCCACGGTTCAGTACGCCTTAGGCTATCAAATCCAGGAAAAGTCCTGGTGGAAAAAACAGTTGTCCGCCGCCGATCTGACAGTCAATTCTTCCTATAATACCTATAAGTACATCGGTCTGCCGCCCGGGCCGATCTGTAGTCCAAGTCTTTCGGCCATCACCGCGGTCGCCAACATCGATCCCAACACGCCGTATTGGTACTACCTGACCGACGCCAACGGCCACGTGCATTACGCGGTAACTCTAGAAGAACACAACGCCAACATCGATAATTATCTCCGTTAAGAGATTAATCGGTAGATCGCTCAGCCGAAGCGGAGGCGTCAGGAGGGGCGGTTTCGTCGTCAACCAAACTGCGCTTAATCACTTCGCGCGGCTTTGAGCCTTCGGCCGGTCCGACAAATCCCGCTTCCTCAAGCTGGTCGAGGATGCGGGCGGCCCGCGCGTAACCCACCGACATGCGCCGCTGGAGCAACGATGACGACGCTTTGTCGTGCTGCATAATCAATTCTATCGCTTTGTTGAACAGGGGATCGCGGTGACCGTCGCCGCTTCCCGCCGTTGTCCCCAGATGGGACGCGGTCTCAACTTCGGTGATCTCCTCTGTATAATGCACTTCCGGACTCTGACTACGCAAAAATTTAACCAGATGTGACACCTCTTTTTCCGTTAACAGCGGCCCCTGGATACGGCGCGGTTTGGCCTGGTCCGGAGGCAAGTAGAGCATGTCGCCCCGCCCCAGTAGTTTTTCCGCACCCGGCGTATCGATGATCACCCGGGAATCGACCATCGAGGAAACGTTAAAAGCGATCCGGGTCGGGATGTTGGCCTTCATCAAACCGGTGATGACGTCAACCGACGGACGTTGGGTCGCCAATACGAGGTGAATTCCGGTGGCGCGCGCCATTTGGGCAATGCGCGTGATCAGTTCTTCGGCCTCACCCGGAGCAAATGTCATCAGATCGGCCAACTCATCGATCACGAAAATAATATAGGGCATTTTTACGCTTCCCGCAGTACTGTTATAGCTGTCAAGATTTCTTGCTCCAGCCTTGGCAAACTCCTTGTAACGGTTTTCCATCTCGGCCACCGTCCAGCGCAGCGCGGAAATAATCTTGTTCGGTTCCACCACCACCTCGGTCATCAGGTGAGGAATGCCGTTGTACAGCGTCAGCTCGACGCGTTTTGGATCAACGAGAATCATACGCAGCTCCTCGGGTTTGGTTCGAAACAAAAAGGTGGAAATCCAGGCGTTAAGAATTACCGATTTTCCCGAACCGGTCGTTCCGGCAATTAAAACATGGGGCATACGACCGATGCTGGCCGCCTGAGGATGACCGGACACGTCCAGGCCCAAAGGAACGAGTAACGGATCTTTTTCTTTGGTAAAAATCTCAGAGTTAAGCATTTTTTTCAGAGTGACAATTTCCGGCTTAACGTTAGGAATCTCGATTCCCACCAAAGACCGGCCGGGAATGGGGGCCTCGATTCTTACCGTTCCGGTCGAGGCGGCCAACGCCAGGGCCAGATCATTGCCCAACGCGGTGATCTTTGACAGCTTGGTCCCCATGGCAATCTCCAGGGCGTACTGGGTAACGGCCGGACCGTAGTTGATTTCGCTTACATGGGCGCGGATGCCGAAACTCTCCAGTGTACTTTCAATCGTGGCGGCGTTATGTTTGACGTCGCCGCGGTCGGCCTCCCTTTGGGTAATGTCCACCAACAAGTTAATCGGCGGGAATACCCAGGTTGACGAGACCGACTGGTTAATCGGCCGGATAACAAAATCCTTGTTCGCAGTCGCGCCGGCGGCCGGAGCATGAGCGGCGGATGGTACCATCGGAACAGGTTTGGTTCTGGTCAACATTTGCTTGTCCTTAATGAACGGCGCTTCCTCCCATTGGTCTTTTTTTGCGTTTGCCTCTTTTTTGGTCTTTTTGGCCAACAACTGACGCAACATGTAGTTCTTCACTACGCGAAACGCGCCGCGGGCCAGCTTCAAAAAAAAGATGACAAAAACGTCGATCGAGGTGTCCAAAAACAGAATCACGCCGATCAACAACAGCACCAGCAAGATGAACGCCGCCCCGATCGCGGTAAAGTCTGCGCTCAAACTGGAAAAAATTGTCCTGCCCCAGTTACCCGCCTGCACGATCCCCAACAAAGCCATGAAAATGAGGATGATGCCTACCGTGATATTGGCCTTGATGAACTTAAGTTTTTTGCTGTTGAAGAAATGACCGCTGGCTAACAGAGCGATAAACGGCAAGAAGATTGCCAGACCCCCAAATTTGTCCATTAGCGTTTGATTGAGGATCTGCAAGACTCTGCCTTCTCCTTGACCCGGGGACAAAAAATTAATGAACGAGAGTAGCAGTATCACCGCCAAGGCGACTAAAAAAAAACCGAGAATGTTAAAAATGGTTTTTCGGCTAACGCGAAAATTCAACCATGACTTTCTTCGTCTTCCCATACCGATTATTGTAGCCCAACCGTAACCAGATTGCAATGATCGATCGACACGGGAAGCTAATCGTTACTTCACCAACTGGAGATTAATGCGGCCTTGATTGTCGATCTGGACCACCTTGACTTTAACCACCTGACCGATCTTCACCACTTTTCCCGGATCGCGTACAAAACCGGCTCCCATTTTTGAAACGTGGACCAGTCCGTCTTTCCCCGGAGTCAGTTCGACAAAGGCACCGAACGGCAGAATCCGGACCACCGGACCGACAAATTCTTCTCCTACTTCTATCTCCCGGGTGATATCTTCGATCGCGCGGGCGGCCTGGTTAACCTTTTCCCGATCCAGTCCGCTGATTGTCACTTTTCCGTCATCATCGACGTTGATCTCCGTGTCGGTCTTGGCAATCAGGCTGCGAATGTTGCGCCCTCCCGGACCGATGATCTCTCCAATCTTGTCCGGAGGCGGCGTCAGAACGACCACCTTGGGCGCATAGGGCGAAATTTCCTTTTCCGGTTGGGCAAGCACCGCGTTCATTGCCTCCAAAATGCGCAAGCGCGCCTCCTTGGCCCGAGCAAAGATCTCCTTAATCATACGGCCCGTTAAACCTTTATTTTTTACGTCAAGCTGAATCGCCGTGATCCCCGTGGCGGTTCCGGCAATTTTAAAATCCATCTCCCCGGCAAAGTCTTCCAGTCCGACAATATCGGTCAAGACGACATAGTCGTCGTCGGACCGACTCATCAAACCCATGGCAATCCCGGCTACCGGCGATTTGACGGGGACACCAGCATCCATCAGCGCCAGTGACGAACCGCATACCGATCCCATTGAAGAAGAACCGTTTTCGGAAAGAATTTCTGAAACGACGCGAATCGCATAGGGAAAGGCTTCGGTCGACGGCAGAACCGGTTCAATCGCCTTTTCGGCCAACGCGCCGTGTCCGATCGCCCGCCGGCTGGGACCAAACATCCGTCCCACCTGACCGTAGGAATACGGACCGTCGGAGTAATGGTGGATGTAACGTTTGGCTTCTTTTCCCTCCGGGCCCTCAATCAGCTGTTCCAGCGTGGTGGAACCGAGCGTAACAATGGAAAGCACCTGGGTCTGGCCGCGCTGGAAAATGGCCGATCCGTGGGTACGCGGCAGCAATCCCACCTCAATGTTGAGGGGACGGATCTCATCGATCTTGCGTCCGTCCGGCCGCAGCTTTTTGTCGAGAATATTCTTTTTAATATTGGCGTAATTGTATTTTTCAATCGCGTGTATAATTTGTTTCTTGTCGAATTTTTTCTCGGTTTCCTCGTAGATCTGATCAATAATATCATTCAACCCGTCGCTGCTGCTTCCGGCGGTCGCGGCCGCCTCTTTGATGGCTGTTTCGAGTCCGTTGGCGTATTTCTGTTTTATGAGTGAAATGATTTCTGGTTGGATTTCTTCTTCGTTGAAGCTGAGTTTGGCTTTGCCGATCCGGCTGGCGAACTTCTTGATCAGATCGATGATCCGGCCATTTTCGCGCTTGGCCATCTCAATGCCTTCCTGCACCAGCTGATCATCCAAGGCCTCGGCCTTGGTCTCGATCATGATTACCTTTTCCTTGGTTGAAGACACCACCAGGTCAAGGGCCGAATACTCCTGCTCTTGTTCGGATGGATTAATGATCAAACTGCCCAATTTGTTCTCCAAGGCGGGGATGTAACCGATTTTGATGGTGCTGATCGGTCCGTCCCAGGGGATGGTCGAAGCGCATACCGCAGCCGATGCCCCGATCGCCGCCACGATCTCCGGAGCGTTATCTCCGTCAACCGACAGCAACGTCACCACCACCTGAACCTGCTTGCGAAAGGATTTCGGGAAAAGGGGGCGGAGCGACCGGTCGATCAGCCTACCGATCAAAACCGCTTCATCGGAGGGACGGCCTTCCCGCTTCACCCAACGCGACCCTTTGATTAGACCGCCGGCATAGAGTTTTTCCACGTAATCAACCATTAAAGGAAAGTAGTCGATGTTCGGATTTTCCGGGCCGACGGCCACCGTCACCAACACTGCCGTGTCCCCGAGCGAGGCGTAAACCGCCATATCGACGGCCGGCGCCATTTTACCGTACTGTAGTTTTAACTTTTTGCCGTCAATTTCAATGGAGTCTTCAATGATTTTCATTCTTATTTATGTTGTTATTTCTTAAGTCCCAATTTCTCAATTAATTTTTTGTAGCGCTTCTCGTCAAGTTTAGAAAGGTAGTTAAGAATGCGTCTGCGTTTGGCAATAATTTTCAGCAGGCCGCGGCGCGAATGGTTGTCTTTTTTATTCTCCTCCAGGTGCTCGGAAAGCTTTTGGATTTTCCAGCTTAAGAGGGCGATCTGGACTTCCGGTGAACCTGTATCACCCTTTTTCTGGGCGAAGGTTTCGATAATTTTGGATTTGTCATCGGGTAGTTTCGTCATAGTGAAAAGATTATAATTGATAGGGGAATCAGTTGCAAGGGTAATTAAAAGAGATAATCCATGACGACCAAACTGTTTAGCGGCATCGTCTACTTGGCGGTGGCGGCGGCCCTGGTTTTTTTTACCTCACCGCAGTCGCCGTTACTGATCGCCGGTTTTATCGTGTCGGCCGGTGCCGCCGTTATTCAGATTGCCGGACTGCGTTTGCGGCGCAAGGACAGTTATCTACTCGGATTGTTTCTGGCCGGACTGATGACGATTACGGTTTTGGCCGGGTTCACCTGGTTCAACTCCGTACTGCTGTTGGTCTTTTTTGTCGGGGTGAAAATTATGTTAAAATAAGTACGCCTATGGCGGTCGTAACCAAAAAAAGAATCTATATCACCAACTCGATTCCTTACGTTAACGCGGCTCCCCATGTCGGTCATGCCCTGGAATTTGTCGAGTCCGACGTCGTGGCGCGCTACTACCGCCAACGCGGCCATCAGGTGCTCCTGCTGTGCGGCAGCGACGAAAACGCCCTGAAAAACGTCCAGGCGGCCGAGGCGGCCGGCATCCAGATTCAGACCTTTGTCGATAAAAACGCCCGCCAGTTTCAACAACTGGCCGAGGCGCTGGACATCCGTTTCGATGTTTTTCAAAAAGGCAGCGACCAAACTCGTCATTTTCCCTCAAGCCAAAAACTCTGGTCACTCTGCGCGGCAGCGGACGACATCTATAAAAAAAACTATACCGGCCTATACTGCGTCGGTTGCGAAACCTTTTATTCGCCGGACGAACTGAACGAAAATGGCGAATGCCCGGAGCATCCGGGAAAAAAGCTGGACCGCGTCTCGGAAACCAATTACTTTTTCCGTTTGTCGCGCTATCAAAAACAACTAACTCGTCTCATTAAAGACGAAAAGATAAAAATCCACCCGGAGAAAAGAAAAAACGAACTGCTTAGTTTTCTCCGGCAGCCGCTAAAGGACATCAGCATTTCCCGCTCGAACGAACGGGCCAAAAACTGGGGGGTACCGGTGCCCAACGACCCCACCCAAAGGATCTATGTCTGGTTCGACGCCTTAAACATTTACCAGACCGGCATCGGTTTCGGCTGGGACGATAGCCGTTACCGGCGTTGGTGGCCCGCCCAACTCCATGTAATCGGTAAAGGCATTATCCGGTTCCACGCCGTTTACTGGCCGGCTTTCTTGTTGTCGGCCGGACTGAAACTACCCAGAGCAATCCTTGTCCACGACTATCTAACCATCAACGGCCAGAAGATGAGTAAAACCCTCGGCAACATCGTCGACCCGTTCCGGCTGATCGCCCAATACGGCAGCGACGCGGTCCGTTATTACTTCCTGCGCGAGATCTCTCCGTTTTCTGACGGCGATTATTCTGATACACGAATGAACAATCTTTACCGGGCCGAACTGGCCAACGAACTGGGGAATCTAGTAATGCGTATTACGACCTTGGCGGAACAGGATGGTATTACGTTTATTTCTCCCCCGGCCGGCCAGATTTATGATAAAGCGATGAGGGATTGGTTTGCCGCCTTCCAGTTCAACCTGATCCTGGAAACCATCTGGAAGCATGTCCGTCTTCTTAACAAAGACATTGACGCGTTTGCTCCTTGGGGAAAAGACCCGATCGCGCGACGCGCTTTTTTGGAAAAACAGCTGAAAAATCTCAATCTGATCGGCCGCCAGCTACAACCATTTCTACCCAAGACCGCCGATCAAATTATCAACACTACTCAGGGAAAAATCCACAAAACTAAACCGTTATTTCCTAAAGTATAATTACCATATAATACTTGGTTTGCATCCATGAAAGAAACGCTAGCACCGCAAAAAAAGTTGTCCCGCCGCTTAATCGTCGCCTTGATATTGGCCGGCAGCGTCGCCGCCTTGATCGGGTTGTATTTTTTCATCTTCTACCAACTCCCTACGCCTAACAGTCTGAAAAACTTCAAAAGCACGCCGCTCTCTACCCATCTGTACGACCGCAACGGCAAATTGCTCTACGAAATCTATCACGATCAGAACCGCACGCCAACCAAGTTAAATGAGCTGCCCGTCTATGTCGGGCAGGCCACTGTGGCCATCGAGGACAAGGACTTCTATCACCACGGCGGCATTTCCCTGATCAGCGGCATTCTCCGGGCGATCAAAGATATGATCGTCAAAAAAAACCTCCAAGGCGGCTCGACTATCACCCAGCAACTGGTAAAAACCGCCCTGCTGTCTCCGGAAAGAACCATCCAAAGAAAGATCAGAGAAATCGTTCTGGCAATCTGGGCCGAGAAAGTCTTTAGCAAAAACCAGATTCTGGAAATGTACCTGAATCAGGTCCCGTACGGCGGCGCCGCTTACGGCATCGAAGAAGCGGCCAAAACCTATTTTTCCAAATCCGCCACCCAGTTGAGTTTGAGCGAAGCCGCCACCTTGGCCGGTTTACCCCAGGCCCCTACCTACTATTCGCCCTACAACAATCCGGAGTTGACAGTAGAACGACGCAACGAGGTATTGAAAAAAATGTACGAGCAGAAATACATCGACCGATCCACCTATGAAAAAACCCTGGCCGAAGTCGACGTTTTCACGCCACCGAAAACCGCCATTAAGGCACCGCACTTTGTGTTTTACGTCAAGTCACAGCTGGAACAGAAATACGGCGTCAAAGAAATTGAGGAAGGCGGTCTGCAGGTTACCACCACCCTCGACCTGGATATCCAGGAACAGGCGGAAAAAATCCTTAAGGAAGAATTGGATAAAATCAAGTCGCTCCAGGTTTCCAACGGTGCCATTCTCGTTACCCGGCCGCCGACCGGGGAAATCTTGGCGATGGTCGGTTCGGTCGA
Organism: Patescibacteria group bacterium; assembly: GCA_023380935.1. Taxonomy (GTDB): domain Bacteria; phylum Patescibacteriota; class Microgenomatia; order UBA1406; family GWC2-37-13; genus UM-FILTER-34-12. The sequence goes on along the minus strand of JAMCST010000015.1, from coordinate 1,710 downwards.
TTATTTCGCTTCACCGTCCGGCGCCTTTAACGTCACTACTGCCCTGCGCCAGCCGGGGTCGTCAATCAAGCCGCTCAACTATGCCGTCGGCATTGACCGCCAACTGGTAACGGCCGCCACCGTGTTTATCGACGAACCGATCTGCTTTACCGGCGGCGGTCAGCCCAAACCCTATTGTCCGGTCAACTATGACAATACCTTCCATGGCCCGGTGCAATTACGCTTCGCCTTGGGAAACTCTTACAACATCCCGGCGGTCAAGATGCTGGCAATCAACGGTGTTAAGGAGTTTATCGCCTCGGCCTCGGCCTTTACCGTCAGTACGTTTCAAGACTCAACCAAATACGGCCTGTCACTCACCCTGGGCGGCGGCGAGGTAACGATGATTGAAATGAGCCAGGCCTTTTCCGCCTTTGCCAACCGGGGCGTACCGCGTCCGTTGGTGGAAATTACCAAAATCGAGGACAAAAACGGCCGCCCACTATACGAATTCCAGGACCGCAATTACGTGAAAAACGTCCACGATCCGCTTGGTAGCCCAAATTATCTGGCCATACCGGGCAAAAAGGTTATTTCTCCGGCCACCGCTTTTATCATCTCCCACATTCTGCTGGACAACAACGCTCGGACTGCCGCTTTCGGAGACTCCTCGTATCTGGTGATTCCCAAACACGCCGTCTCGGTAAAAACCGGGACCACCGACGACAAAAAAGACAACTGGACGATCGGATTCACCCCCAACTTTCTCACGGTTGTTTGGGTGGGAAACGACGACAATACGCCGATGAACCCGTATCTGACTTCCGGCGTCACCGGTGCGGCGCCGATCTGGAACCGGATGATGCAGTATATTTTGAGCCACCAACCCGACATCTGGCCGGTTAAGCCTGACGACGTGGTCGGCAGACAGGTCTGCACGATCTCCGGCGCCCTGATGACCAAGAAAGAAGACGGAAGCGACAGTTGTCCGGCGCGCTTCGAGTACTTCATCAAGGGCACGGAAAACCGCCAGACCGACGTCACCAAGGAATTGGTACCGGTATATAAAGACAGCGACAAGCTTGCCAAACCCGGCGATCCCAATACGGAAATGAAGGAAAAAACGGTAATCAAGGATCCGTTCTCCACCTACTGCATCGACTGCAACCACGAAGGCGAAACGCCGCAGACCGTGCAACGTTAATCAGTCCCCCGTTTCCCCTTGACAAATATACATTGTACTAGTATACTAGTATCATATATGAAAGCAATAAGGCAACTGACGACGGTATTTGCGCAAATGCACGCCAAGAAAGACATGGAGGATTTTCTCTGCGGCATATTGACTCCCAAAGAAATCGATGAGTTGGCCCGACGCACTAAAATCGTTTTTTTTCTTAAACAGGGCGTTCCCCATCATCAGATTGCCCAACGGCTCGGCGTGGGCGTTGCCACGGTAACGCGCGGCGCCAACGAGATTAAAAAAGGCCGGTTTAGCCAACGCTGGTGGTACTCCATATATCCACGCAGCGGCTGGTAAAGCCGGTTATGCTTTATGCCACCCCGCTGCGGCGGGGTTTTTTGTTACTAATTATTTTTTAATTTATAAACAACCCACGAGCTTACGCTCGGGGTTTTGAGGGGAGTTCAAGCAGAGCTTGTCCAGAATCCTCTTGACCTTGATTTTGGATGTAGGATTTGATTGTTTGCTCGTTGACACCAATGGTTGAG
>JAMCST010000014.1 GCA_023380935.1 Patescibacteria group bacterium | reverse complement strand
CAGCTTCTGAGCAATATGCATCTTTGGGACCCCTTGCTCGTAGAGTTCCCGGGCCAAAACAATCTGTGTTTGATTTATCATGTCCATAACTATATATGGACTGTCGGATATTTACGAGGAGAATGCGCCTTGATGTGATCGAGATGTGCTAGAATTGATTCATGCTAACGATTATCTGCGGTGAAGACGTTCCGGCCAGCCGCGACTATTACCATCAGTTAAAAAAACAGTACCGGGCCAAACTTTACCAAACCGTCGAGGTTGATTATCAGGAAGTCAAGTCGTTGATTGCCGATCATCAGTCTCATCGCTCTTTGTTTTTCGCACAAACCGCCTACTTCAGCCAGAATGTTAACAAGTACATCTCGGTGCGCAATAACCCCGGCTTCGTCGACTTGTTGAAAACCATCGCGGCCGATCCCGAATTGATTTTGATTGACTGGGAGGAAAATAAGGCCGGCCGGGAAATTAAACTGAGAAACGCGGGAACGATCAAGGAGTTCCGGCCGGCACGCTCGGTGTTCCAACTGCTTGACAGTTGTTTTCCCGGCAACACCAAAGCGTTTTTAACGTTGTTTCACCAACTGCTCCAGACCAGTGAGGAAACCTTTATTTTTGCCATGCTCGCCCGTCATGTCCGCGCTCTCCTCCTGGCCAAACACCAACTCTTTGCTAAACAAACGCCGCCGTGGCAGAAACACAAATTGCTGCACCAGACAAGGCTCTGGACCACGGATCGACTGCTGACTTTCTACCATGGTCTCTACCGGATCGACCTGTCTGTCAAAACCAGCCGCAATCCGTTGGGCGTTGGCCGCTCGCTTGACATTTTGGCCTGCAGTTGTTTATGATAAAAGCCTATGGATTGACCCGTTAACAATTTCAGATTAATATGAAAAAAATTATTCCCGATCATGTCTATCGCGGTTACGACTTACGCGGTTTGGTGGACAAAGAACTCACCGTAGAAAACGTGGAAATGTTGGGTAAAGCTTACGCCACCTGGTTAATCGATCGAAGGGTTAACGACTGCGTGCTCGGCTATGATTCGCGCCTGTCCAGCCCCAGTTACCGCGACGCCATGGTAAAAGGTTTGACCGAATCAGGTATCACCGTTTACGACATCGGTATGACCTTATCGCAAATCTGCTACTTCGCCCAGTACTATTTTCGTACCCGGGGCATGGTGATGATCACCGCCTCTCATAATCCCAAACAATTCAACGGTTTCAAATTCGGCGCCGGTTTTTCCGATACCATGATTACCGAAGAAGTGCAGCAGTTTCGCGATTTGGTCAACTCCCAGGCATACAAGCGCCTCGACAAAAAAGGTAAACACGTTCAAAAAGACGTTTTTGAGGAATACCTAAACGATCTGCTCAAACGCACCGGAAAAATCAGACATTATAAGGTGGTGGTTGATTCCTGTGCCGCCACCACCGGCTTGTTCCTTCCGAAAATCCTGCGGTCGGTCGGCTGCGAGGTGATTGAACAAAACACCACTCCCGACGGCAACTTTCCGGTGGGTGTAGCCGATCCGACGGAAAAGGAGGTTCAAGAACGCCTGGCTAAGCGGGTAGTCAAAGAAAAAGCCGACCTTGGTTTTTCCTATGATACCGACGGCGACCGCATCGGGGTCGTGGACGAAACCGGCGGCCTGATCTGGAACGATACGCTTGTCTCTATTTTTGCTCAAGATGTGCTTGATTTTCTTCCCGGATCAAAAATCGTTTACAACACCCTCTGCTCCAAACAGGTTGATGAGGTAATTCGTCAACATGGAGGTATACCAATCATGTGGAATACCGGCCACTCTTTTATTAAAGCCAAGGTCAAAGAGGAGCGGGCGATGTTCGGCGGAGAACTAAGCGGCCACTTTTTTTTCGTGGATAATTTCTACGGTCACGACGACGGTGCCATCGCCAGCCTGCGGTTGCTCGCCTACCTCTCAAGAAAAGGCCTATCTTTGCATCAGGCCGTTAAGCAACTACCGCAGTACGTGTCCAGTCCGGAAATCAAAGTAGGCTGCCCGGACGCGGTCAAATTCACGGTCGTCAGCCAAACTATCGGTAACGAGATCAAGAAACTTTACCCGTCGGCCAAATACGTGGAGATTGACGGCGTGCGCATGGATACGAAAAGCGAAATGCTGATTGTGCGCGCCTCCCAAAACGGACCTTATCTTACCGTCAAATTCGAGGGTAAAACCCAATCGGCTTATGACGCCTTAAAAAAACAGGTAGGGGAAATTCTTCACCACGTCAAGGAAGTGGATTTCCAATCTGGCGTTAATGTCGCTGCTCTGGAATAATCTATGATCAAACGCGACGCTTTAATGCATTTGGAAATGGAGGCCGGCCGTCTTCTCAAGGGAACCGGCCGGTATATCTATCAAAGCTGGAAACGCTTTACGTCGATCACCACCAAATTGAAAGATCGGCGGGACGTCGTCACTAACGTTGACGTCGAAGCGGAAAACCGCATCAGGGAAAAACTACATAAACTCTGGCCCGAAGCCGGTTTCATTGTCGAGGAAGGCCGATCGCAGGAAAAAGAATACAACTGGGTGATCGACCCGATTGACGGCACCAAGTATTTTGCCGCCCAGACGCCGATTTTCGTCACCCAACTGGCACTGGTCAGGGGTAGGGAACCGGTACTGGGTGTGATTTATAACCCGGTCAGCCAGCAGTTGTTTTCCGCTTCCCTAGGAAACGGCGCCCGGTTAAACGGTGGCGTCGTGGTGCAAAAGACGCGCACCGACCCGAACTCGGCTATCCTCGACTGGGACGGCGCTTCGTCCGTCCGTCAACCATGGACAATCCCTTTGTATAATGCCTTGCTACAATCTTTCTACCGGGTACGAAGCATTGGCGGAATTTACTCCATCTACGTGGTAACCGGGGCATTTGACGCCTGCGTCTACCTTGAAGAGTTTGTCAAAACCGTGGATATTAAACCTAACCTAATCATTATGAAAGAAGCTGGGTTGACAGTAAAAACACTGTTGGTCCAATCACACCCGATCGTAGTATGTTCCAATCCAACCCTGATCGACCACATCGAACAGATCATCGCCAAACTCTAGTCGAAATTGATTACCGCGCTCTCGTATCATATAATATAGATAACCTATGCCAGACACCGCCACTCCGGCCAAGAGTTCTAAAATTTCCCTGTCGGTATTTACCAACGCCCTAACCTCCAGTCTTAAGGCAATCAGGCCCAAGCCCCGGCCCGACGACCTGTCCAAACTGACCGTTTCCCAGACCGTATCGTTTTTTGCCCTGGCTTACGAACGGTTACGCAACGCGGTTGAATATCGCGAGGACCATCTGATCCGCCGCGCCGCCATCGAACGCATTCTCAAACGCCGGTTATTGCTTCATCCCGAAGGCGTCAACGAAGCGGAAAATCTTATCCGCGAGCTGCTATGGGCGCGCTACTTTGACCCGGACAGCCTGGGCGCCCAGGACATCGATGTCATTCAAACCATCATTAACCGTTACCTGTACGTTAAGCGGTTGGTGATCGCCGGCCGCGCCAACGAGGAACAGTTTTTTTTGACCGACTTCCTTATCAGCATAATGACCTGTGAGATCGAAGAAACGCTTAGCCCCGAAGCCACCAACCGCAACGCATCGTTAACGTATTTTATCTATCAGGTACTGAGACACAAGGTCAAAATCGAGGGACTGGGAGATAACGAAAAAGACGCTTATTTTCTCGCCGCTCTGGAAAAGTCATATCGGCGCAGCGACAAACCGTACCAGCGCTACCACCTGTTTACCACTTTTTATCACCCGATCGGTCAGCAAAGCGAGGAGCAACTCAAAACGCTCTCATCCGATTTACCCGCCATTTTCCATCGGGTTGACCGGATGGTGAATAGCTCCTATGTTGATAGTTTAACCCGATTTGTTCGGCGCCAACTGCCGCCATTTCTGATCCTTTTTTCCATCATCCAGTCACGCTTCAGCGACATTCAGACGATATTGACCGACCGGAACAAACTCTGGAGCGAAGTCGACCAGATGTGCCGGCAAAAATACCAACAACTGAACAAACGCATCCGCAATCTTGCACTACGCAGCTTTATCTACATTTTTCTTACCAAAATGGTCTTTGCCTTGATTCTCGAGTTTCCGGCCTCGAAGTTTTTTTACGGAGAGGTAAACACTACCTCAATTCTCATTAATACCTTGTTCCCTCCGGTCCTGATGCTGTTTATCATCTCGTTTTTCCGGATGCCCGGCGAGGACAACACCAAAAAAATCTATACCCGGATTATCGAGATTATCGACGCGGACAAAAGTTTCGAAACCGCCATCGCCTTTATCCCAAAAAAACGTTCGGAAAAAAAACCGGTACTGGTGTTCGGTTTTACCATCTTTTACCTGTTTACTTTTCTCGTGACGCTGCTGCTGATTTACCAGGTGCTGGTCTACCTGAACTTTAACCTCGTCAGCCAGATCATCTTTGTTTTCTTCGTTTCGGTCGTGACGTTTTTTTCCTACCGCATCAAACAGATCGTCAACGAGTACCGCCTCGACGAAAAATCAAGCATTCTTTCTCCGTTTATCGACTTCTTCTTCATGCCGGTACTGTCTTTGGGCAAGTTTTTCAGCAGCGAGATTGCCAAGCTGAATTTTTTCATCTTCGTGTTTGACTTTCTCATCGAAGCTCCGTTCAAGCTGATTTTTGAGATATTCGAAGAGTGGATTTCTTTCGTAAAAAAGCGCAAGGAAGAGATCATTTGACGCGCAGTTGGGTATATAATCAAATCATGGCAAAAAAAATTGTGGCCGCGATCGTGTTGTTGCTGGGAGCGGGATTGATTTTCCTGGCGGTCAAATTCCATCAGTTTTACCAACACATCTATGCGCCCGGCACCGCCGTGACCAACAAAAACGTTCCCAAAACCACCTATAACATTCTGCTGCTCGGCTACGGCGGCGGCCAGCACGAAGGCACCTACCTGACCGATTCAATGATGATTGTCCAGTTGGATACGGTCGCCAAAAAAGTCAGGATGATCTCGGTGCCGCGCGACATCTGGGTTAAGGTACCTACCCAGTCGGGTGCCGACTTTCACGCCAAGATCAACGCCGTTTACCAGATCGGTCTTTTTCCCGGCAACTATCCGGACTTGCGCCAAAGCTATCGCGGTGACGGAAAACTGATCAAATACGTCCTGTCGCAGATTACCGGACTGGAAGTCGACCACTACGTGGCGATGGACTTTGCCGGATTTGTACGCGTGATCGACATTCTGGGAGGCGTGGATATTAACGTCAAAAGTGCCTTCGAGGACAAGGAATATCCGATTGCCGGAAAAGAACGCGACTTGTGCGGTCAAGACGAGTTGTTCAAAAAAATCGAGCCGATCCTGAACAAAACCGTCGACGAAGCCGGAAAAACCGGCATTCTGGACAGCGATCACCAGCTAAAGGAATTTTACGACAACGTGATGGACAAACCTTATCTGGCGTTTCCCTGTCGATACGAGGACCTCAAGTTCAACGCCGGAATGCAGCATATGGACGGGGAAACCGCCCTGAAATTTGTGCGTTCCCGCCACGGCATCGGCGACGGCAGCGACTTTGGCCGTTCGGCCCGCCAGCAGCTGTTTATCCAGGCGGTAAAAGATAAAGTCCTATCGGCCAACCTGATCACCAAGATCGTTCCGGTTGTCGACGAGCTGAAAAACAACCTGAAAACCGACCTTGATCCCACCGCCATCAAAAAATTCATCGGTGAATTCGGAGCGCTTAAGCAGTACCGCTTCAGCTCCTTGGTGCTCTCGGACAGCAACTTTCTGGTAGCCGATAACTCGCCCGACGGCCAGTACATCCTGACAGCCAAAGAGGGGATTGACCATTGGACCGGCCTGCTCACCGGCATCCGTGATTTTGTCCTGGAGATTACCCCGGCGCCGACCGCCAGCCCGTCGGCTACCATGCGACCGACAACGCGTTAACGGATCATCTTACGACGAAACAGCAGCGACGGCGCATGATCTTCAATATTGATGAAGTCGTCGGCGATCTCGATCAACTCATGATTGGCCGTTTTTTTGAACGCCACCACCTCGACCAGACAGCCAAGCGACTGTTGGAGGTAGTTCACCACCGGCTTAAAATCGCCGTCGCCGGAGATCAACACGATCGAGTCGACTTTATGGCCCAGACGGATGGCGTCCATGGCGATTCCCAGATCCCAGTCACCTTTTTTGGCGCCGCCGACAAAAATCTGGATGTTTTTTTCCTTTACCTCAAAACCCGCATTGTTCACCGCCTCGAAAAACTCATGTTCTTTTTCGTTGGGGTCGGCTTTGATCACGTAGGCGATGGCGCGGGTCAGCACCCGGCCGGCTACCACCAGATTGAGCAGATTCTTGAAATTTACCCGCGATTGGTACAGGTTTTTGGCCGAATAATAAAGGTTTTGTACGTCGACCAGTACGGCGACGCGTTGGTTTTTGTTGCGTACTATCATATATGGTTATTGTAATGGATAACCGGCAAATATCAACCATGATTGATAAAGCACACCTTGATTTGCGTCGTTTGTAACATTTGCTATAATGGTAACCGATGAGGCGAACCCGTTGGATCGTCTTAGCAGCACTTACGGTAACGATTGTTGTTCTTTTTGGCGTCAAATTGATTTACCGTCCAGCCGAAAAATCTTCTCCGGTAATACAAACCGTCACCCAAACCCAGATTATCACCCTCGCACAAAAACTTTACCAGGACAAAAAAGCCCAGGGGACGGACTTTAAGCAAGGCCCGTGCCTTTCTAACCAACTGGCGCCCGACTGGGTGGCGGACATTGCCCACCAACCGCGTCTGCCAATTGACGATTTGCCGCAAAACCAGTGCCCGGCTTTTCGTTCGGGCCAGGCGCACCATTTTGTCGAACTGGATCCAAACGGTAACGTAATCCGGATTTATTAGTTAAAGCCTTATAATGGTCGCCGAACTGATTAGAGGAGTATTTAAGATGTGGCCAAAAGGTGAAGGCGTGGTGTCGATTCCAAGCTATATCCCTAGCGGCCCCACCTATTATGAGGTTACTGACCTTGAAAAATTACGCCAGTCTCCGATTTATATTGATAACCTAGCTTTATTACAAAGATTAGGCGTCGCTCCATTAAGTTTAGACGACATTGCCCGGCAACTGGGAAGAGACAGCTGCGGATCGTGGATTTTATTCAATACGCTGCCAACCGTAGGAATTGGAGCTCATTGGATAGTTGAATCATGGCCTGAAGCAGAACCAGGGCCGACCTTAGCTTTTTGTCATCCTCCTGGTATTCCGCTGTACGACCATGTTCGGCCGTTTTCCATGGCAAAAGAACTGCCGGCTTTCAGCGGCGTAATTTTCCAACCATTAACCTTAACACGTGATCGCGGACCGTTGACCCACTTTCAATGCGGATTACTGCGGGAAACAGTGGGGGAAGGTGTCTTTGATCAGGTAGAATATGGTGACCGGACTATTTACTGGGCTGCGGGCGCGCGGCAGTATTTAAGACCTTCCAACAACTGGCGGTTTATCTCTCCGACTACACCGTAACCTTATTCAGGATTATTTTCGATGAAAATAATCGAGTCCACGCATCTCGGATATCATTTTTTCAAAAGCCGCAGTCTGGGGAACGCTGCCTGGTTTTGTAACTCCTAGTTGCAAGAGGGTTCTGATGTGCACTGGTCCAATACCGGTTACGAAATTTCTTAAATCATCCGCGCCGTACTCAGCGACCGGTCCGGACAGAAAAAAACCTCTACGCACGAGTAATCTCCTATCCGTCTCCGTAATGCGATCGGATAAAGGAGACAATCCACCAAGCTCTTCGGGCGCACGCATACAATATCTCCACTCATCTTCGGTGTAACCGGCGGAGGTAATTAAACCCAAACGGTACAGGTATTGGAGAATCTGATCTGCCGGAAACGCACTTCTACCAAAACTCTCTTCTGCGAGCCCGGCCGTGTCTTCAAACGCGTGCGGCACATGAGCTTCACCCTTTCCCAGGTTATTCAGCATAAAAACTACTTTATGAAGGTCGGAATTTCTATATCCAGCAAACAACGCCGGATTGTCAAAAGCAGAATTGAGTTGTGCAACCCTTGCCTTGACCTCGTGACCCGCTAGTCCGCTTATGGCTGTGACGATCCTGTCGTAAGTTTTAAATCTCGTCAGGTCTCCGCTTGACAGTTGCGCCAGATAACCACGAAGATCGTCACTTCCTTGTTCTATTGCCATAGATAGAGGATATTATAGCATTTATCGTCTTTCCACGTGTGGAACCTGAATTCTAAGTTGAATCCGAACAATAACTGGTAAAAACTTCTTGTGCTGTTTGATATTGTAACACTTTACGTGGTCTGTTATTGATTTCCGATACGATCTCATCAAGTTCTTCTTGGGTGAGAGTTGAGAAATCAGTCTGTTTTGGTAAATACCGTCTTAAAAGACCATTAGTATTTTCATTGGTTCCCCGTTCATATGACGCATACGGATGACAGAAATATGTTTTCATGTTTAAGATTTTGTTTAACTGCATATGTAAATGATTTTCCCGTCCGTTATCTAACGTTACTGATTTTCGAGCAAACGCCGGTAAACTACTAAACAAATCTGTCTGAGCTTTTATGGTTTCCTCCGAATTAATTCTGTCAACCTTTTTGGCAAACAACATCCGTGATACCCGTTCAACTTCCGTGTGTATTCCGTCCCCAACCGATCGTCTTCCCTCGACGGTATCTCCTTCAAAATGTCCAAACTCACACCGTTTGTTGACTTTGACCAATCGTTTACTGATTGATATTCTCGCCTCGATATGGCTCTTATGGACAGATCTGCCTTTTTGTTTCTTCCGTTTCTTTTGGCCGCGGGGTAAATACTCCCAGAGATGATCGTCGAGATTGACCGGATCATAAATATATCGATAAATTGTCTCCATTCCAACGGTTCTTGATTTAACCAAAGGGTGTTTCCGTTTTAATCTTCCGGATATCTGCTCCGGTGACCACCCCAGACCCAAATGATCGACCACATAGTGATAAACCCACTTGTTTTTTAACGGTCTTTTTTCTCCGGCTTTAGATTTCCTTCTTTCGTATTCTTCCTGGGCAAGAATTGAATCGTAAATGAATTTGTCTGTATCCCAAACCCTGTTTCTTGATACCTCCGAACTTATGGTAGAAGGTGATCTGCAAAGTTCCTTGGCAATTGCCCTTATTGTTTTTCCTTGAGCCAACATACGGGAAATCATACCCCTTTCCTTTTTATCTATCTTCCTATGGTTTTTCATATCCGAACATTTTAGTACAAGTGTTCGGATTCGATTGAGAACTTAGAGAAGATTGCCTTCGGGTCCCTTCATCGCCTGTTGTAGTCTTTGTTCAATGCTGTCTACGTTGGTCTCGTCGGTAATCGAAACAAATGGAATATCGACACCCAACTCGCTGCAAACCCTCAAAAAAGGATCGGTTAATAGAAACTGCGAGCGCCCTTCTGCCTGCATTTCCCGTAAAAAATCCTTTACCCATTCTTGATTTGGTTGATTTAGACGCGGTATACAACTCAATATTGAAGCTGCTCTTTGAAAAACATTGGTTTGTGTAAGATCGGGGGGTTGTTGTAAGATCGTACTTATCTAAAATACCCTGTTGGAAGCCCTTTGGGCCATCTGGACAAAGTAAACTGATTTGTTGTTCAGATAACCAAAATAAATCAAATACTTTAGGTTGAGTCGGTGGCGGCATGGTACAAATTAAAAAAGGGGAGTTATTGGAATTACTTAACCCACCCAAAATATATGTAATTGTTGTGTATATGGTTTATCACACAATTACGGTTAGTGAAATAGAGAAGCGTGGTCTTATGTCTAAAGACAAAGCCGAAGGGTTTTGGGTTTGAGGTTTAGGAGATAATTTATGATAAGGTTCTTTTTAGCGCCTGTTTTAACTGTTTTCTTCCAAACCCACTCTTTAAAAATACTGTGACAAGTCGAACTTGTCTACCTCGTCAAACTTTTTGGAACTCGGTTGAACCGAGCTTGACTCGGTGAGTCACCAGGGACTCGAACCCTGAACCGACTCCTTAAGAGGGAGCTGCTCTACCAATTGAGCTAGTGACCCGCGAAATTGCGCAAAGTGCCCCTGGAGGGAATTGAACCCCCATCACTGGTTCCGAAGACCAATACTCTATCCATTGAGCTACAGGGGCATCCCACATTCGTAATTTTTATATTATACTAGATAAATGGCGGCAGAAGTCTCTTACTTGGCAGTTCTCCTGATTGAACTGGTCGTTTCATTTTCTCTGGCGGCCTATGCCGTGTCCATGCTTTATTCCTCATTAATGGGGGCGCCTTACGTGCCGACCAAACAGAAGGAAATTGAAGCGATCCTGACCTATGCCAAACTAAAACCCGGCCAGCTGTTTATCGAACTGGGCAGCGGTGACGGCCGGGTGGTGCGCACGGCGGTAAAACAGTATCAGGTACGGGGCGTGGGAATCGACATCAATCCGCTTCTCAATCTTTGGGCGGGATTTTTAGCCAAGCGCCAGGGGGTCAATCGACCACTACTTCACTTCATCAGTAAAAACATCTTTGCCTATGATTATCGCGGCGCCGATGTCGTCTACCTTTTCCTGATGCCCAAACTGCTGAAACGGCTGCTGCCCAAACTCCGGCGGGAACTGCCTAAACACGCCCTAGTTGTCTCCCATGGCTTTGCCCTGGCCGACTGGAAACCGCAACTGCACCATACCATCAAACACGAACCATTCCCTACTTACTTTTACCGCCGGCCCTAATTTGACTCCCGGTTTAGGATCGACTATAGTTAAATTAAGTATGATGAAAAAGGCGCTAAGTTACGGTGGACTGTTTTTGTTGTTGCTGGTGCTGATCTTTGTTTTGTCCTATCAATATTATTGCCAGCAGCAACGCCTGATGTCCAACCAGCGGGTACTCGAAGAAATCGCCAGTTTTTCCAACCCTCAAAACCAGTTTAATCTGTCGGTTCCTCCCTTCATCCCTGCCTCGATCAAGTCGGACATCAAAATCGCTGACGGCCGGGTCGCCAACCTGAAGGCATTCTTCCGCAAATACTACTCACCCTTGTATGACTACGCCGATCTGATCGTGAGCGTTTCCGACCAAAACCAGTTCGACTACCGCCTGCTGCCGGCCATTGCCATGCAGGAATCCAACCTGTGCCGCTATATCCCGGAAAATTCCTACAACTGTTGGGGATGGGGGATTTACGGAAACACCGTCACGAGATTTTCCAGTTATGATGAAGCGATCACTACCGTGGCCCAGGGCATCAAAGAGGAATACATCAATAAAGGCCTACTTACCGCTTCGGCAATCATGAAAAAGTACACGCCACCGTCAACCGGATCATGGGCCTACGGCGTTAACCATTTTCTTAAGATGATGGAGTAGAGGAAAGGTTTATTGAATGGAGCGCGCGGTCGACAGTTCCTGTGACATGGAATACTGGGTACCTTTTTTCTTGGAGATGGCGGCAAACAACGAACCGCGTTTTTTCTTTTTGGAAACCAAGGCCTTGAGCCAGGTACGCGACTCGCCCACTTTGGCCCGCAGATTTTGCAAAATACTAAGGACGATCTCCAGAAAACGCACATGGTAGATTCCGGGGTTTTCCGGGAGGGAATTGATCGCCAGGTTTTCAATGTCTCTGACATCGTTGAGCAACGACCGGTCAGCTTTTTTGAGCAATGCGATTTCCTTATGGATCAGTTCGGTCAACTCCTTGATCTTGCGTTTCACCACCCGGCTCTCGTAGTACTCCTGATAGTTGAACAGGGTAAATTCTTTGCGTTGAGGCAGATGGGGTTTTTTTTCGTTGCGGTGCGCCGATTCTTCCTCCAGTTGCAAATCTCTGTCGGTGTCGTCCTCGTAATTACCCAGCATCTGGTCAAATATACCCATCCCCAGGTCTTTGAAGGCGGTGGCGGTATTTTTGGCGACGCTGCCGCCGAAGTCCTTGAGCGTTTCTACCGGGTTCTTTTTTGATTGCTGCGCATTGGTCTTCATGCCGGTTTTGGTCTGCATGACCGCATTATACTACAGGCTATTCAGGTAGTCAAGCACTTTTTGCTTACGCAGTATGGCTGCGTAAAAATAGGCATTGGCTCGTGCCTGTTCCCGTTCTTTTACGTCTTTGATGTTCGTCAGTAGCTGCTCTATCTCCTTAGCCTCAACTTTGATTGCCTCCTGATCGGCGATCTCCGCGAGAATAAATTCCAGCCGGTAGCCGTCTTCCACTTCGCGGCCCAGGCGCTGCTTCAACTGGTCAAGGGTCAGGTTTTTGGACTTGAGATAGGTTTCGGTGGTCAATCCGATCTTTTGAATATCGTCTACGGTCTGTGCCAGCCGGCGGCTGACTTCCTCCTGAAGGATCAGGTCAGACACCTGGCAGGACACCGCTTTTAACAGGGCTTCCAGCGTCTGGTTGAGACGCAGTTGCTTGTCGGCCTCGGAATCGGGCTTAGTCGCCTGCTTGTCTTTTCCCGGCACCCAAATATCGGTTTTCTTTCCCTGATGGTGGGCCGTTTCGATCTGTTTTTTATAATCGCCCAGTTTGATTTCTGGTTTTTCCGCCAGCGTAATATTAATCTGCCAATCCTCGTTTTCCTTGGCTTTCACCAGATCAATCTTGGGAGAAGCAATCGGTTTCAATCCCTCCTTCTTGACAATTTCCTCATAAAGGCGGGAGATAAGCGACTGGAGCGCGTTCTGATACACTTTGTCCTTGGCGATGTGTTTTTCGGCAATCGCCCGCGGCACCTTGCCTGCCCTAAACCCTTCGACACTGAGCGTCTGGCGTAGTTTATCAAAGGTTTTCTTATACTCTTGATCAATCTCGAGCCAGGGGATGGTGACGCTGATCTGGAAGGTTTTTTTAGGCAGGGACTTGAGTTGGTGGCTGACCATGTTATAATGATACCGAATTTTTCTCCAAAAGCAATTTGTTTTTCTCCACTTCAGCCTGGATCTGTCTCATAAAGTAACGGGTTTTCCCCGACCAGGTGTTGCCTTCACAGTAGATGGCACCGATTTGTTCCACCGTTTCCGCTCCCTGATCAATGTAGTCTTCGCGCAGACCTTTGCCCACCGCGTCAATCGCCTCGGACCAGGAACGAAACATGGTCAGGCCACGTCCCCAGCCAAACGGGTTGAAGCTGTTGGGATAGATCGCCTGACCAAAGGTGGACTCGGTGCCGGCAATTGACGGAAGCAGGGAACAATCAAGGTCGTATTTGATACATGCGTTGATAAAGCTATCCACCTCGCCAACTAAAGGAGAGTGGTACTTTTCCAGCACGGTTTTAACCGCCTTTTTCTGCAGGGCAATGTCCGCCGGAATGGTGCGGTTCCGGCTGTTTTTTGCGCTATAATTGAAGGCGGCAGAATGACCCGCCTCAAAATCTGCGTAGGCCGGCCTGCCGAGCAGCAGGAGAACCACGATTAGCATAGCCATCTTAATCGTTTTTCCCATATAAAAAAAATCCTAAAGCTTTTCGAACTACCGTTGAAAAACCTTAGGATCTGATAGCATTATAGCAGACTATTATAAGTC
Organism: Patescibacteria group bacterium; assembly: GCA_023380935.1. GTDB lineage: Bacteria > Patescibacteriota > Microgenomatia > UBA1406 > GWC2-37-13 > UM-FILTER-34-12. The sequence goes on along the minus strand of JAMCST010000014.1, from coordinate 78,028 downwards.
TGTCAAGTCTATTTTATGATCAAACGGTTCGCCAGTTTTAGCTTCGGCTGCCGCGTCAATATGGCCGAAAAAATCGAGCTTGATCAGGCTCTGATCGGCCTCGGATTCCGGTATGACCCCGACCGGCCGGAGTTGTTTATCATCAACACCTGCGCCGTAACCGGCAAGGCAGAACGGGAAACGCGCCAGCTGGTCTACCAGTTGAGGCGGCGTTTCCCCGGCCTGAAGATCGTCCTTACCGGCTGCAGCGCCACCTATTGGAAAAAACACCGGTTGTTCGCCGATCTTCCCGTCGACCTAGTCGTCACCAACCGCGACAAGGCGCGTCTGCCGGTCATGATTCAGACGCGCTTCAGTTCTCCTTCAGGAAACTATAAGATAGATAAAAATCAAGGAAACAAATATCTGGAATCGGGCCGTTATCTGATCAAGATTCAGGACGGCTGCCGCCGTTTCTGCAGCTACTGCATCGTGCCTTATCTGCGAACCGAACCGGCCACGCGGCCGATCGCGCAAATCGTCGGAACAATCGACCGCCTCGACAAAAACATCAAGGAAGTCATCCTCACCGCAATCAACACGGAGGTATACGGAGATGTCAATCTGGTGCGTTTAATCAAGGCGGTCCACTCTACCAAGATCGCGCGGCTCTCATTCGGCTCGATTCATCCCTGGAGCCTGTCCGAAACGTTTCTGCGCTATTATCGCACCATAGCGGACTCGTCGCGTTTTGTCGACTTCTTTCATGTCCCGCTTCAGTCGGGCGCCAACCGCATCCTCCGGCTGATGAGACGCGACTACAATCGGGAGGAAATCGAGGAGAAATTAATACAGATCCGCCGAGCCAATCCGCGCGCCTTGATTGCTACCGATATTATCACCGGTTTTCTTGACGAAACCGAACGCGATTTTAAGGAGACATGCGCGTTTTTGCAACGCGCCCCGATCTACAAACTTCACGTTTTCCGTTTCTCCCGACGTCGCCATACCGCCGCCGATTTTATGGCCAAACGGCTGCCCGAGTTAAGCTCGGCGACCAAGCTGAAACGATCACGCGCCCTGATTAAACTCGGTGAAGAAAAATATGCCCGGTTTATTGGGGGACTACGCGGCTGGAGAAGTACGGCTTTGTTTATCAACCATCCCCGGCAAGGAGGCCAGCCGGCTTTGCTGGAAAATCAGGTGCCGGTTTGGATACCGACCACAAAAGATTACGCCGGGGAGATCAAACACGTGATTGTCACCGAAATTAGACACGGTCAACTAACCGGTAAACTGGTCTGACATGCAGTAAGCGAGGCCAAAGGGACTCGAACCCTCAACCTCTTCCGTGACAGGGAAGCGCTCTAACCAATTGAGCTATGACCCCTCTATTTTCTATCTAAATTATATCAGAAAGCCTGGCTACTGCCAGGCGATTTTCTGTGATATAATGAAACCTGATTTTGGTTGCTTATGGCTAGACCCGGCCGACCTTGACTGGACGATTAGCTCAGTTGGCTAGAGCGTCACATTGACATTGTGAAGGTCAGAGGTTCAAGTCCTCTATCGTCCACCAGGCGGTATTCACCGCCTGGTAGGAAGACGCAGGATTGTGTCTTCCACCAGAATAAAGTTCACACGATCCAACGACTGATACCGAATTGACAAATCGGTTTTATCATCATAGAATAAAGACGATGAAATGCCAACTGGTTCAACTAACCACCACTACCATCTCCTGACACGGAGGGTGAGTGATGTGGTTCGTTTGCCCTCCAACAGGAGGGTTTTTTTGTAACCAGCGCATTATCAGTGTATAATCTATTTTTATGAACCATTCTGACCTTGACCGTTTACGTCATTCCTGCGCCCATTTGTTAGCCGCGGCGGTAATGGAGATCTGGCCCGACACGAAAAGGACCATCGGGCCGGCGATCGATAACGGTTTTTATTTCGATTTTGAGTTCAGCCGACCGATCACCGATGCCGATTTGGAAAAGATTGAGCAAAAAATGCGTCAACTGGCAAAGGGTTGGCGCGAGTTTAAAAAGTACACCCTGTCCGCGGCCGAGGCGAAGAAGCAGTGTCCCGATAATCCCTACAAACATGAATTGATCGACGCCGTCGCCAAAAAGAACACGCCGATCACCTTTTACAAATCCGGCGACTACTGGGATCTGTGTGAGGGCGGTCACGTCGATCATCCCGACAAGCAACTGATACATTTCAAGCTGCTTTCGATTGCCGGCGCCTACTGGCGGGGTAGCGAGAAAAATCCGATGCTTACGCGGATCTACGGCACGATATTTCCTACCAAAGCCGAACTTGATCGCTATCTTACCCAACTGGAAGAAGCCAAGAAACGCGACCACCGCAAAATCGGTAAGGACCTGGATCTGTTTGTTTTTTCCGATTTGGTGGGCAAGGGACTACCGATGCTCACCGGCAAAGGCGCCACGATTAGGCGCGTGCTCGAACGCTTTGTCGTCGACGAGGAACTGAAGCGCGGTTACGAACACGTCGTCACGCCGCCGCTGGCCAAGGTCGATCTCTACCGCACCTCCGGCCATTACCCGTATTACAAGGAAACGATGTATCCGACAATGCAGATCGACGAGGAAGAACTGATTCTGCGGCCGATGACCTGTCCGCACCATTTCATGCTTTACAAGGCGCATCCTCACAGTTATCGCGAACTGCCGGTCCGCTACGCGGAGATTTCACCTCAGTTTCGCTACGAGAAGAGCGGGGAACTGAGCGGGTTGATCCGGGTGCGCATGTTCATGCTCGCCGACGCTCACATCGTTTGCACCAAAGACCAGGTAAAGGAAGAGATCGTTAAGGTATTGGAGTTGATCGACTTTGTCAACCGCGCCCTCGGTCTGAAAAAAGGAGTGGACTACCGCTATCGGTTGTCTTTGGGCGACCGTCACGATCAGCATAAGTATTATAAAGACGACCGCGCCTGGGATGAGGCTGAATCGGTGCTGCGCCGGGTGCTTCAAGATACCAAGGCGGATTTTTACGAAGCGAAGAACGAGGCGGCGTTTTACGGACCGAAAATCGACGTGCAGATGAAAAACGTCAACGGTAAGGAAGAAACTGCTTTTACCGTACAGTATGACTTTGTGATGCCGAAGCGTTTCCAGATGCGTTTTACCAACGCCTCCGGCCAGGAAGAGGAACCGGTGGTAATCCACCGCGCCTCGCTTGGCTGTTTTGAGCGGACCATGGCTTTTCTTCTTGAGCATTATGCCGGGGCGCTACCGCTCTGGCTGTCACCGATTCAGGTGGCGGTGCTGCCGATCAGCGACCAACAACGGCAATATGCGACCCGAATCGATCACGCCCTGAAACTGGCGGGAATCCGGTCGCAGTTGAACCAGGAGAATGAAACAATCGGAAAAAAAATCCGCGCCGCTACCTTGCAAAAGATCCCGTATATGATTATAATTGGAAACAGGGAGCAACAGGAAACGGACCAGCAAAGCAACGATCCAAAAAAAATGATTATCACCGCCAGAACCAGAGAGGGTAAAGATATGGGAAAAACCAGTCTTTACCAGTTTATCAATCTTTTGCAAAAGCAAATTGAGAAATACCTATAGACGGAGCACACCGCGCAGGTACTATCAGTTGAACTATCGCATCGAAGCCAACCAGCTGCGAGTAATCAACCACGAGGGCAAACAGTTGGGAGTGATGGATAAGAATGCCGCGCTTAACCTGGCGCGCGACCAGGAACTCGATCTAGTGTTAATCGCACCGAAGGCCCAGCCGCCGGTGGCCAAAATCATCAATTTCAAGAAATTCCTGTACCAAGAGGAAAAAAAAGAGAAAGAGGCGCGCAAAGGCATCAAAAAAAGCACCACCAAGGATCTAAAGCTGTCGCTGTTTATCGGCCCGGCCGACCTGGAAAGAATGATCAATAAAGGCAGGGAATTTATCGAGGCCGGCAATCAGTTGCGCCTAAACTTGATGCTTAAGGGAAGAGAGATGGCCAAAAAACCGATGGCTTTTGAGTTGATTAAGCGCTTTATCGAAAAACTGGGAGACGTTAACGTTTCCAAGACTCCGAAAATGGAGGGAAGGGTACTGCGGGCCGTGGTGGCGAAAAGGAAGTAACGGTTATTGAGTTGCGAGTTGACGGGTTACGAGTTAAAATATAATTTCCTATGGCTAAATCAAAACAGAAAACGCGCAAGGCCGCGTTAAAACGATTTAAGTTGACAAAAACCGGCAAGGTGTTGCACCGGTCGCAGCGGCTGCGCCATCTGCGCGGTCATAAATCCAAAAGCCAGATCCGGCGGTTAAAGCGCATGAAAACCGTCAGCGGCACGATGCGGCGCAAAATCAAGCGCATGCTGGGAAAAGGCTGACAACGATACATGTCGCAGGATTTTATAGTATAATAAGGCTTTTATCAATATTCCATGAGAGATGTTAACATATGGTAAGAATCAAGGGAGGCATCACCACCAGACGCAAACATAAAGGAGTTTTGGCCAAGACCAAAGGTTACCGGATGACCCGGCACAAACAGATTAAAAAAGCTAAAGAGGCGTTATTGCATGCCGGTCAGTATGCCTATGTCGGCCGGAAAAACCGCAAGCGCGACTTTCGTACCCTGTGGATTATCCGCCTCAACGCAGCGGTGCGCGCGCTGGGAATGAACTACGGAGCTTTCATTCATAAATTAAAAGGTGAAAAGATCGAACTGGATCGCAAAATTCTCGCCCAGATCGCGGTCGAACACCCGGGTGTTTTTAAGAAAATTTTCCAGTCGCTGAAATAACTATGGCCTCTGCCACATATTTAGAGAGAACGCCTACAATACATGAAGAAAGACGACCATTGCATGACCATAGATATCCAAGATCGCTTAGGGAAGTCGTAGGAAGTACTGGTGGACCACATAGAGACGGATTAACAGCCTACTTAATCGGCGTAAGAGTTTTATTAACCACACAACTTCGTTATTCTTCTCCTCAAATCGCTAAATCCGCTTGAGATCAACCGAGTTGTTGCTTATAATCTCCGTTATGGACGAGATTGACCGACTACTTGATCAGGCGCAGACAGAGATCGGCCGGTGTACCGAACCAGATCAGATAAATGCCATTGAAATTGCCTGGCTGGGCCGACACGGAAAGATCAACCAACTGCTGCAGAAGATCAAAAACGTACCGGACGACGCCAGAAAAACCTACGGACAAAAACTAAACCGATTGAAAACCGCGATCACCCGTCAACTCGCCGACCAGCGGCAACGACTCAATAAACAGACTGACAAAACACCGTTTATCGATCTTACCCTACCGGGGACACCCTATCCCAAAGGCAGCCTGCACTTAATCACCATTGCCGTGGAGGAAATCAGCCGGATCTTCGAAAAAATCGGCTTTGTCCGCGTTTCCTACCCGGAGGTCGAATGGGAATACTATTCGTTCGCCTCGCTCAACATGCCCAAGGGCCATCCGGCCCGGGACGATTTCGAGACCTCGTTTATCAAAGCGCCGGCCGATCCGACCTACGGCAAAATGCTGTTGACGCCGCACACTTCGTCGGGACAAAACCGGGAGATGCGCCGGCTGCACGGCCAGCCGCCGATCCGGATGATCAACATCGCTAAGTGTTACCGCCCCAACTGGGACGCTACCCATACGCCGATGTTTTTTCAGTGTGAAGGGCTATGTGTCGATAAGGGTATTAACATCAGTAATCTTAAGGGAACGCTCAATTACTTCGCTAAGGAATACTTTGGCGCGGACCGGGAAATCCGTCTGCGTCCTCATCATTTCCAGTTTACCGAGCCGTCGTTTGAGGTGGATGTCAGCTGCAATCTGTGCCATGGCCGCGGCACAATCAATGGAAAAAAATGTAAAGTCTGTAAATCCGGCTGGCTGGAGTTGGGCGGCACCGGCATGGTACACCCCCACGTATTAAAAGAAGGGGGAGTCGATCCGGAGGTTTATTCCGGTTGGGCGTTCGGTTGCGGTATCGAACGGATCATTATGATGAAGTACGGCATCGACGACATCCGTTATTATTACAACGGCGACCTAAGGTTCTTAAAAAAATTTTGAGACAATATGAATATTAAAATCACCTACGGTTGGCTACGCGATTATCTGGAAACTGACGCGTCGGTTTACGAGATACAAAAATACCTGTCGCTGTGCGGACCGTCGGTCGAGCGGGTGGAAAAACTGGGCGACGATTATGTGATGGATATCGAGATCACCTCGAACCGGATCGATAGCGCCTCGGTGCTGGGAATCGCCCAGGAATGTCAGGCCATTCTGCCGATGTTCGGCAAAACCGCCAGGTTAAAACTTAATCCGCTCACCCACTACCGGCTGGGTCAAACCACCACCAAGAATAAGTCATTAACTGTCCAGGCGCCTGCGGAACTATGTTCCCGTTTCTGCGCCGTGGTCATCGATCGGGTGAGCATCAAACCGTCACCAACTCTCATTCAGCGGCGGCTGACCTCCTGCGGTATTAAAGCCATCAATAACGTGGTGGATATTTCCAACTACCTGATGCTGGCGCTGGGTCAACCGGTGCATACGTTTGACTACGACAAGATCGGCGGCACGACGATGCAACTGCGTCTAAGCCACCCAGGAGAGCAGATCACCACTTTGGACGGAAAAACCATTGAGCTGCCCGGTGACGATATCGTCATCGAGGACGGCCAAGGTAAATTGATCGATCTGTGCGGTATCATGGGCGCACTTAACTCGGCAATCTCGCCCTCAACCAAACGGGTGTTACTGTTTGTCCAGACCTATAACAAAAACAAAATCCGGCGTACTTCGATGCTTACCGGACAACGCACCGTCGCCGCGACTTTTTTTGAAAAAGGACTGGATGAGGAGCGGGTGGGGCCGACCATGGCCTACGGCATGGAGTTATTTAAGAAAAACGCCTTTGGCCAACCCAGCTCACCGATAATCGATATCTATCCTAAAACTTATCAACCGGTGCGGATTACGATTGCACCGCCAGACTTTGACCGGATCATCGGGGTCAGTTTAAAACCAAAACTGATCGAACAAATTCTGACCCGCCTGGGTTTTGCCGTTAAGTTTGCCATGAACCAATTCACCGTCACCGTTCCCTCATGGCGCCAGTACGACGTGGCAATTAAAGAAGACGTTGTCGAGGAGGTGGCGCGGGTCAACGGTTATTTTAACCTACCTAACGTGCTACAGCCAATCGCACTGGTCAAACGCGATCCGGAAATGGAAAGACTGTTTGTTTACCAGAATCAGATTAAGATCTTTTTGAAACACCTTGGCCTAAACGAGGTGATTAATTACTCAATGGTTTCCGCTGCCCAAATTGGAAAACTTAATCTGGATTTAACCGACCACCTGGAGTTGAACAATACCGTGTCCGAAGAGATCAAATATCTGCGTACCACTTTGGCACCGTCGTTGGCCAAAAATATCGAAGAAAATACCGGCAAATACCAAACCCTGCGTCTGTTTGAGATCGGCAAAACCTATGTCCGGCGCAGCCGCGGTCTGCCAAACGAACACTACCGTCTGGGCATCGCGGTCAACACCGACTACTTTGACCTGAAGGGAATGATTGAAGCGTTGTTCACCGAACTCAACCTGACTAAAATAAGCTATGGTCCGACCAAACTGGTGTTTCTTAACCAAAATTGCCGAATGGAGATTAATCTGGGTAAGCAAGCGGTTGGTTTTATCGGTCAGATCGGTCGATCTGCGGTGTTTGTGGCCGAGCTTGATTTTGAGAAGTTAACGGAGAGCGCGAGTATTTTGCCCATCTACCAACCGGTAAACCAATATGCCGAGATCAAGTTGGACTGGACGGTTTCCCTGACCCCATCCCGTTCCTACCAAAGCCTTGTTGACGCGGTCCAGGCGCATTCCCGCTGGCTTAACCGCGTCGAACTGATCAGCCTTTACCGCGACAAAGCCACGCTGCGTCTTTACTTTAGCGCCAGCGATCGCAACCTCACCGAAAAAGAAGCCAAACAGGAACTGGAGACCATTAAAACCGCTACGGAGAGTTTGTAGGGGTGGGAGTGGCGCTGTTCCAGTCTTGCTTTACGCCGATCTTGACCGAACCCTGCCCGTCCTGGCCCTTGTCGTTCCAGGCCTTGACCGTGATTTCGTAGCTGCCCTGGCTCAGGTTGAAGGTTTCGTCGACATCGCGCTTGTCCTCGTCCCAACTCTTCACCTCGTTACCGTTAATATAGATTTTGACGGTTTTGACGGTCGCGACGCTGGCGATCTTGGCGCGCACGTTGACGTTGTTGTCGTCGCTGTGTTGATGATCGGCCGGCGCCGTCATCGAAACGATTACGCTTTCGTTCGAACCGTTGGACAGTTCGGTGGGCGGGTGATATTTGTCGTCTTTCTGTTCCCTGGCCCAGGCATCAATCCCTTCCTGCCAGCGGTTTTTGCCGTCGGTGGAAATGGGATCGTTCTCGGTAATGACAATGTATTCTTTTTCTTCGTAGTTGCCCGACTTGATTTCCACCTCGTTGGCCAGTTTTCCGGTCGACTTCGAAATCTTCAGTTTTTTGTAAAACGGCGATGCGTCCTTTGGCTCGGTGCCTTTGATAAAGTATTCGGAACGGGTGGGGTAGCCGTCTTTCGGCAGCCCGCCCAGATAAGCATCGACGGTCATTGCCTCGACGTTATCGGGTTTATCCATGATGCCGTCGGGATAGGTCTGGAGTAATTTACGCATCAGGTTGTACCAGATTGGTGAGGCGCCGGTGGCGCCGGAAGCAATCCTGGGATTCATCGGCTGATTGTCGTTGTTGCCCACCCAGACGGCGGTAGTGATGCCTTTGGTATAACCGATCGCCCAGTTGTCGCGCTTGTCGTTGGTGGTGCCGGTCTTGACCGCCACGGTTTTTCCCGGGATCAACAGGTAGGAATGCGGCCCGAACGTTTCCAACCGGGCGTTGTTGTCCGACAGGATATGGGAGATTAAAAACGCCACCTCCGGCGACTCCACCCGGGTCGCCTGACTCAAAGGACTCTGATAAAGGGTTTTCCCGTTGAAATCGCTGATGGAGATGACCGTCTGAATGTCTTTTTTCATGCCGCCGCGGGCAAAAATACTGTAGGCCGACGCCAGGTCAAGCAACCTTACCTCGCCGCCGCCCAAACTGATCGACAATCCGAATCGTTTGACGTTCGCTTCGGTGGGAGCCAAAGTCGTCAACCCCACGTCGTTGGCTTTTTGGAGAAAGTCGCGGATACCGAGCATCGCCAGCATCTTGACCGCCGGAACATTGATCGAGTTTCCCAAGGCAAAACGGATCTGAACCGGACCGCGGTATTTGCCGTCATAGTTCTCCGGCGTATAGTCCTCATCACCCTGCTTGGCAAAAGTCGTCTTTACGTCCATGATCACGGTGGCCGGAGTGTATCCTTTTTCAAACGCCAATGCATAGAGAAACGGCTTCAGCGTCGAACCGGGTTGGCGCGATCGCGAAGTGACCACGTCGAACTTACCGTAGTCTTTGTTGTTGTAGTCGTAGGAACCGACCCAGGCCAGCACCGCACCGGTCTGCGAGTCCAGTACCACCGCGGCGCCGTTACCCACTTGATAGTCGTCCTTAATGTTTTTGATCTCGGTGTTGACAATTTTTTCCGCCGTCTGCTGGGCCGACAACGAAAGCGTCGTTTTGATCTTTACCCCCTGTTCGATCATCTTCGCGCCAAACTGATCCTCAACCCATTTTTTTACATAAAACACAAACTGGGGGGCATTAATGGCCACCTGCGGCGAAGCGAACTTGACGCTGTCCAAACGCTTGTCCGCTTCCTGTTCCCGCTGACTGGTGATGTACCCGTCCTCACGCATGCGCCGCAGTACGTCACGCGCCCGATTTTTCCAACCGTCCTTGACGCCGATAAAGGGAGAGTAGACCGGCGGATTCTGCGGGAGACCGGACAGAATCGCCGATTCTTCCAGGCTGAGATCCTTGGGGTTTTTTCCGAAATACCCCATGGCGGCGGAACCGACGCCGTAATACGTCCCGCCGTACGGGGCTTCGTTAAGATACATTTCCAAAATCTGGTCTTTGCTATATTTGTTCTCCACCGCCAAGGCCAGGGTAATCTCTTTAACTTTGCGACTAATCGACTGCTCCGAAGTTAACAGGACGTTTTTGATGAGCTGCTGGGTGATGGTTGAACCGCCCTCAATCCGGTGACGAAACAAGATGCTAAAGACGGCCCGGAGAATACCGGTCTGGGAAAAGCCTTTATGCTTATAAAAATCCTTGTCCTCGATGGCCACGGTGGCCTGTTTCAGATAGGAAGAGATTGCGCCTAAGGGCACCGGGACGCGATTTTTATCCTTATACATCTCGTAAAGAATCTTGCCGTCGCGATCATAAAAAATCGTGGAGTAATTGCTGGTCTGGCTAAGTTTTCCCGGCGACGGCAGTTGTCTTCCGTACCAGGCAAAAATCGCCAGCGAAGCGATAAATCCCAGAATCGTCAAGCCGATCGCCCCGATCACGACGTAGACCAGGATTTTTTGTTTCCAGTAAAGCCCAGGCGCCCGGCGACGGCGGGAGATATACATGGATTCCAGTATAACAAAATATCTGATAAAATAACCATATGAGATTGGGAAAGAAACGTCTGCGCCTCAACAAAGAGATGGTCTGGAAAATCATTATCCTCCTTTCCTCGCTGCTGCTGATTTTATCGGCGCTTAGCCCGTTGCTATTTATTCGTTAGCCGATTATGGATTTGCAGCAAAGCGTTGCCAGCTTGCCGCGCACCCGCCCTGCCACTATTAATCAACTGCGCGCGCTGGGAATTGCCACGCTGATGGACCTGCTCAGTCATTTTCCCAGCCGATATGAAGACTACCAGCGTGTCTCCGCAATCGCCCGGTGCCAGGTCGGAGAAACTTTGACCCTGAAGGGCTACGTGCGCCGCGGCCAGCCGCTTTTTACCAAAACCGGCCTCAGGCTGGAGAGGTTTCTTCTTGAGGACGACAGCGGTACCATCAGCGCGATCTGGTATAACCAGCCTTATCTGCTGCGCCTGCTGTACCCCGGCGTCTGCGTTTCGGTGGCCGGCACCGTCAAGCTTTTCGGCCGCGACCGCACCATGATCGCCGGCGGGTTCGAGATAATTGTCGATCCCCAGGCGCCCACTCTCCATACCGGAAGGATCGTGCCCGTCTACCCGGAAACCGCCCGACTGTCCTCAAAAACCATCAGAGAAAAACTGTTTCCCCTGCTTAAAGACCTTACCCTGTCCGACTGGCTGCCCGAACCCATCCGCAACTATAACGGTCTGACGGACATTGTTTCCGCTTATCGCCAGATTCATTTTCCCGACAGCCAAACCCAGTATCAGGCGGCCCGGCGCACCCTAGCGTTCCATGAATTATTTCTGCTCCAGCTCCACAGCTCCCTGACCAAACAGTCCTGGCAACGGCAGGCGCTGAAGCAGCCGTTTTCCCTCTTGCCCGACCAGGCGGCGCGCCTGAAACAGATGATTAACGCTTTACCCTTCAGCTTGACGCCGGCCCAGCAACGCTGCTTTCGCGAGGTCCAGACCGACCTGCTGCAGCCCTTTCCCATGAACCGTCTCCTTCAGGGCGACGTGGGCGCGGGAAAGACGGTCGTTGCCGCTTTGGCGGCTTATTTAACCTACCTGAACGGCAAAACCAGTCTGATCATGGCCCCGACCGCGATCTTGGCCGAACAGCATTATCAGGCGTTGCACCGCCTGTTTGCCGGCGTTGATCCGCCCCTGCGCCTCGGGCTTTACACCGGCGCAACCAAAACCACCCGCACCGAACCCAGATACGACGTATTGGTCGGCACCCAGGCTTTGCTTAATTTTCAGGCCGGACGGACGGCTCCGGGCCTGGTGGTTATCGATGAACAACACCGGTTCGGCGTCGCCCAACGAGCTAAGTTAAAGACCAAGGCCGACCAACCCCATCTGCTTACCATGACCGCCACGCCGATTCCCCGGACCGTCGCCCTTACCCTGTACGGCGAACTGGACATTTCGGTCATCGACGCGCTGCCGCCCGGCCGTCTTCCGGTCAAGACCTATCTGGTCCCACCGGAAAAACGGGATGCCTGTTACCGTTGGATTGCCGAACAGGTGAAACAACACCGGACGCAGGTTTTTTTTATCTGCCCGCTGATCGAGGAGTCGGATCAGGAAACGCTCGCCTCGGTACGCGCCGCCAACCAAGAGTATAAACGCCTAAAACAACAGGTTTTTCCTCAACTGCGTCTCGGCCTGATCCACGGTCGACTAAAGGCGCGGGAAAAACAGGCAGTCATGCAGACATTCTACCGTCATCAGCTGGATATTTTAGTCGCCACCGCCGTGGTCGAGGTGGGAATAGACGTTCCCAATGCCTCGGTAATGGTAATTGAGGGCGCGCAGCGTTACGGATTGGCCCAGTTGCATCAACTACGCGGTCGGGTTGGCCGCGGTCACCGCCAGTCCTATTGCTACCTGTTCGGGGAATTTTCCGACCGCAGGGCGAAACAACGTCTTGGGGTGTTTTGCTCCCAGTCTCTCGGTCTGACGCTGGCTGAATATGACTTACGCGCCCGCGGCGCCGGCACCCTGTTCGGCCAGCGCCAACACGGACGCAGTGAACTTAAAATCGCCTCGTTCTCCGACTTCCGACTCATCGACCAATGCCATCAAGCAGTCAACCATTTTCTTTTGCACCACCATGATCTTAAGAACTTTCCGTTATTGACGGCTGAACTGGCCAAACTGAAATCGCCAGCCATGGTGGGACGCGACTAACGCCGGCGGCCAGATTGTTTTTTCAGGAAGGGTATGATATGATAGTTAATTATGGCTCCGCTACCAAAACGCAAACACTCGACCGCGCGCAAAGGCCGCCGGCGACAGGGAAAAATCGCCCGCTTGCTCCGGTTGGTTGTATGTCGTAATTGTGGAAAAAAGAAATTACCCCACCGCGTCTGTAAATACTGTAAAAAATGATCGATCCGCGCCATCAGCAAAGAATTATCACGATACAAAACCTCTATGCCGCGAGCTTTTACGATCGTCCCGTCACTCTGCCTCACCAAACCGACCGCCTGACCGTCAAAGTTGGAACCAAAACCAAGGCGATTGACCAGCTCATCAACCGCTACGCGCCCCGTTTTCCCATCGCCAAGATCGCCAAGATTGATTTGGCAATCCTACGCCTGGCCATATACGAATTGAAGTTCAACCGCGGCACTCCGAAAAAAGTGGTAATTAACGAGGCGGTGGAGTTGGCCAAAGAACTGGGTGGGGAACGCTCCTATAAATTTGTCAATGGCGTCCTGGCAAAAATTATTCAATAATGCCGTCTACGTGGTCGCCACTGGAAAAGAAAATCAAAATCAGGTTTCATGATCAGCAGTTGTTGAATAACGTGTTTATCCACCGTTCTTATCTGAACGAACACCGCCATTACCAATTTCCTTCCAACGAGAAACTGGAGTTTTTGGGAGACAGCGTCCTTTCGCTAATTACCTCGATCTACCTATATCGCAACTACGTCGATCTCCATGAGGGTGAATACACCGATATCAAGGCGGCGATCGTCCGGACCGAGAGCCTGGCAGTGGCCGCCGCCCAGTTGCAGTTGGGGAAATACCTGTGGTTATCCCACGGTGAAGAACAGGGAGACGGCCGCCGGAACAAAAACATCCTTGCCGACTGTTTTGAGGCGCTGGTGGCGGCGGTGTTTCTGGACCAAGGATTTGAAACCGCCTATGATTTTGTCGTGCGCCATCTGTTTGCCGCCAAACTAAAACTCATCGTCACCACCAACGCTTATCTGTCGCCCAAGAGCCGGCTTCAGCAAAACATCCAGTCACGCCATAAAACGCTACCGCTCTATCGGTTGATGCACGAGACCGGCCCGGATCACCAAAAACGGTTTGTTATCGGCGTCTATCTTGAAGAAAAACTGCTGGCGCGCGGAACCGGGCATTCTAAAAAAGAAGCCGAAGAAGACGCCGCCAAAAACGCACTGGAAAAAATCAGATAAATCCTTTATAATCTTCTTAAACTTATGGCAGTGGCAATTAAACTGAGCTTGTTCGGAAAACGGGGGTACAAAACCTACCGGTTGGTAGTGATGGACAAGCGCATTAACCGGGACGGACGCTATTTGGAAAGAATCGGCATATATAACCCCAACACCAATCCGGCCACGTTGACCTACGATAAGGATCGCTTGCGTTATTGGTTGGACCGGGGCGCCCAGGTTTCGGCCGGCGTACAGAAGCTGCTGGTAAAAAAACTGAAGGCCTAATTAAAGGGATTGTCCTTGGTCTGATAGTGTAAAGCGTTATCGTCAAAGGTTTGCCCACTGGCTACCAGATTAACCTTAATTTTCTGGATTATCTTCATCAGATTGTTGCGATCATGCACCGTCAGGTGCGACATAGTCGAGTCTTGAGGACTGGTGTATTTTTGGTTATAAAAATTGAGCGAGAGCTTCATGCTGGTTAAACCGGCGGTCACGAACTCGACCTTCTCGTTGGTGATGAGACGGCCGCTCCCGAACTGGTATGACTGGAGGAACTCGGTAAAAGCCTGACTGTCACCCACCCCCTCAACCTTCAGTGTCACTTTTTCCTGACTCAAGGCGCCGGCGTCAATCGTGTAGTTGGTAATCACAAAACCGCTCTGCAGAGAAATCGTTTCCAGCGCGTTAATGATCGAGTAGTAATCTTCGCTGTCCGGGATAAGCATCCCTAATACGCGATTATATAAATCGATTTGTTTGGGATCGACGACTTTCATATTGGTATCGATGTTGTTCACCCGGTTGTGCAGATCGCTGGTTTCGGACTGGGAGCGCATGATCTGGTCGCTCGTTTCCAGGTAGCCCTTCAGCGAGAAAAAAAACAGACCGGCAATGACAATAAACACCGCCACGGTGATCAGGGTGGTGACGTCGTCTTTGCTGCCAAGATTGATCTCAATCCCGAAAATTTTTATCATAGGCGCCGTCTCATTTAAACTGACCGGAAAAGGTTAATTGATAATCGCGCTTATCCGTATCGGACAGGGAGAAACTGGTAAGCACCAGACTGGAAAACTGATTCTTGAATTTGTCCGACTCGACGTAGCGAATAAAACCCATCAGCGAGTTGAAATCGACCAACTTAACGGAAAATTTGGTGTTTTTGTTTTTATCAATGGTGATCGAATCCAGGTAAGACGAGTCGCTCGCTTGGGACAAGGTTTCGTTCAAGGCCTTGTAATAGGGGACAAACTGGGTGTCGTCTTTCGTAAAGGTATTAAGCTGTCCCGATTTTACCTCAAAATAGTTCAACTTGGCCTCGTTGTCTTTATCGGCAATCAACTCGTTCAGTAACTGGCTTTTTTCTTCCTCAAGACTCTTCAGGTCATTCTGCTGTTTGATCTGTAGTAGGTTGACAATGATAAAACCGGCGAACATCGTCACGCCAAACACGGTAATAATGACACGCAACCAATAATTAAAGTTATTGACCCTGATGAAGCGGCTTTTACCGAATAGATTGATGTATTTTTTTTTCATCGTAGATTTCCGCCAATAACCGAAACAAAGTGGTTGAGTTCTGCCTTAAAGGCGGTGGCCACCGGATTGTCCACCACCATCTCCGGCTTGAGCAACGGACTAACCGACAGTCCGAAGGTTTGTCCCAGTTTGGTGTCGAGGTGGGCGATCGTTTCACCGTAGTTGCACAAACGGATCTCGGTGACCGCCAGCCGGTACTTGTCTTTGGCCAATAAGATAAATTTTTCAATATGACCGTTGAGTTCTTTCATCAGCGGCGCAACAATGTTGTAGAGATTTACCGACGCCGTATCGGAAAATCCGATCTGCTGCAAAGTATCCCAAACTTTTTTTTCGTTTTCCAAACTGAGGTTGACGAGAATATCCTTAATGAACAAACTCACTCCCAGTTTAATCGTCCGGTTGGCGAGCAACTGGTTGGCATTGTCAAACAGATAAAGCGACGAATTGTTGTACCCCAGGTTTACCACCAGGTAGCTGCCCGAGGCGGCGGATTGGTTGAACTGACCGCAGTAGCGTGCGATCGCGCTTAGCTCGTTTTCCAGTGAAGCGGGGATTAGGCCGGCCTTCTCGATCAGTTTTTCCACCGCTTTTGCCACTTTTTTTGGGGCGGCGACAATCAACAATTCCAGCTTGCGTTGAACGGCATCTTCCTTTAAGGTCTCGATGTCCAACGTAATCTCCTCGATGGGCATGGGGACAAACTGATCCGCCTGGTAGCGGATGGCTGAAAGTAGTTCTTTTTCGTTCAGCTTGGGCATCTCGATCACCTGGGAAAATGTGTAGTTGTCGGGGATGATGACGTTAATCGCGCGTTTCTTTATTTTTAAACTTTCGAAGAGTTTGCCTATGACTGCGGCCGACTTTTCCAGACCGGCGTCGGTCTCGGCGACCAGCAACTCTTTGAGCCCTTCCTCGTAGCCCAGAGACAGCAGTTCGATCTTCTTTCCCCGGGCCACGCTGTCGGCGATCCGGATGTGTTTTTCCCCCAACTCCACGGAAACGATATTGTTATCACTCATATTTCCAGTATGGTCGAACTTTGGTCAGAAGTCAAGTAATTTGGTGCTAATACGATTTCAGTTTAATTTTCACTTGGTAGCTCATACTGGTGGGAACTGAAGCCACCGCGTAGGTAACCTTGTAGTTAACCGTGACCACCGGGGGAGAGAACTGGTTACCGGTATCACACTGCAAAAACGGATTGGCGCCATTGAGACTGACGACTACCTTATCGGTGGTGATGGCGGTGCTGGCCGAGGGAATGGCCGACTGGGAAGCCACCTGGCCCCCGTCGATTACAAAGCGGAAACCGTTACCGGAATGGTCTTTAAAGGTCAATAAATGAACGGGTGGCGCCTGGGCAAAGCTGGCATTGTGGATAACGTCGCATACTTGTTTGGTTTCGGTTAAGCCGCTGCTGGCGATCGGGTCACTGTTGTCGTCGTAGATCGCCTGGGCCGACCCGTGGATCGTGTTTTCCAGCGTGTTGAGAATAAAATCTCCCTGGCGTTTTACCTCCTGCAAGGCGATGATCCGCGCCTGCTGCTGCATGATGACAAAGATGATGCTGAAAAACGCCGGAATCATCAAACCGATAATGCCGATCACGATCAGCATCTCCACCAAAGTAAAACCGATGCGCTGTTTGACTGGCATAAGACTATTCCCAAACTGACAGCACTGTGTTGCTGGTTACCTGATAACTTTCGCCCGACTCTCTCCAGTAAACCGTCACCGCTACCGTTACCTGTGATATATAACCGCTAACCACCGCGTAGGTGAATTTAGCCTCACGTTTATACAAACCGTCCAGGCTGTAGTCCGACGGGGAACAGACGTCGTCGGCCAACCAGTCCAGTGTGTTAAAGCAAATGGTCGGATACACCAGGTTGTGCGTCACCCGCGACACCTGTTCGGTAAAGGCGCTGGTTCCGGCCGCGCAACCGGAACATTCGGCACCTCCCCAGTTTACCTCCTTGGCCGACTTGAACCAACTGATGAGCGATTCGGCTTCACGGGTCGCCACGATACGGTGCTGCGCCACCTGCATTTGACGCAAGGAAAAAATCATCACCGCGGCCCCAAGCACAAAGAACAACGCCACGATGGTGGTGAAAATAAGGATCTCGACCAGGGAAAATCCCGCCTGTTTCATGCCTGCTTTACGGACAGCTGGTCGCCGTGTCAATCACGCCGGCCGCGGAAATAGTAATCTTCTTGCAACGGTTATTTTTGTTGTTGTAAACGATCACCTCCGTACCGGCACCTGGGATTTTTCCCGACAGCGGCGCAAACGTCACGCTGCCAGGAACCGGATTAAAAACGATGTCTGTTTCTAAGTTTAAGGTCGACGCGTCGGCGCTGCCATGAGAACACGAAGGGCTAATCTGCAACCCGGAGGCGGTAAAAGACACCTCATATTCAAGCAGTTCGGCCGCCGGATCGGCACATTGGGAAGTATCGCCTGACAAAGCCTTCTTGTGCGCCAAAAAAAGCATGTTGACTACTTTGTTTGCTTCGGCATCCAGACGGCGGTCCTCGGTGTATTGATTGTAGCTGGCCAGGGAAAAACCGGTCATCAACAGAATCACCGCCGTAACGATCAATAACTCAACCAAGGTAAAGGATAAAGGCGCATCACTTCTGGCCATAGGGACCGAGGCAATAATTACAGGCTTTTCCTGTCCCGCAGCTGTCGGCGCCCATGGGAACCAGGCAACTCGAGGTGCGTTCTAGATAAGCAGCAATGGTATAATCAAGGCCATCGCTTGAATAATAATAATTATAGGTGGGGATGGAGGTGGAGCATTTTGGATCCTGGGGGATGCGGCTAAGATAGGTGTTGGTCGCATCGTTGATCGCGACCACCGAATTGCACGGCATGGTAAACCCGGTCGGGTAGAGACCGGAGGCATTGTTGCTCCGGTACATCTCAATGGCCGAACGTACCTGTTCCAGATCGGCCTTGCGTTTGGCGTCGCGCGACTGCTTGCTTAAAATCGTGTATGAAACGGTGCTGATGGCGGCGATCAAACCGATAATCGTCACTACCACCAGAATTTCTATCAGGGTATAACTGTTTCGACGGCGGTCGGCTAGCGATTTCATTGTTGTTGAGTGACAGTATAACTACTACCGAGTTCTAGAGGCAGCGACACGCTATAGTCAGCGCCGCTGACGCTGATTGTCACCGTATAAACCTTGGTCAGGGTCGGGTCGGCGACCGCGATGGTGGTACTGTCAGCCGGACAGGTAATGGTCAGCGACGGTGTTCCGTTGCCGACCATGCTGGTCAGATCAGGATACTGATAGCTATTGATCGAATAACACTGCTCCATAAATTTCTGCACCGCCTGGAGGTCGGCTTTGCGTTTGGCGTCGCGCGCCTTTTTCTGGGCGGTGGAAAACGACGCCACCCCCATTCCGATCAAAACCGCTATGATCCCGATTACCACCAAGATCTCCAACAAAGTGAAACCGCGCGTTTTTTGCATGGTATAAAGAAAATATTAACTACGGTTCGGTAACCACGTATTTCTTACCGCTACTGCACTGGTAAGTACTGCCATCACAATCTCCTGAAGCACTGTCTGCGTCAGCGGTGTTTTCCAAACAGGCACACAAAGTATAGGTAAGGTTGTCTCCGACGACTCTTTGTCGGGCATAATAATAAGCGTTGCCGGAAATCGGATCTTTGGGAATTTTATTCATGTAAGTCGTGGTGCCGGCCGCATTGGTCCAGGTGGTG
Source organism: Patescibacteria group bacterium (assembly GCA_023380935.1). Classification (GTDB taxonomy): domain Bacteria; phylum Patescibacteriota; class Microgenomatia; order UBA1406; family GWC2-37-13; genus UM-FILTER-34-12. Next base: position 58,719 of record JAMCST010000014.1, on the reverse strand, counting down.
TCGACGGCCGGCAGGCTGGCCGGATATGAACTATCGGTTTGATCTTGACGGTACATCTCCATCGCTTTTTGCAGTTGTTTCAGGTCGGACTTTCTCTGGTTGTCGCGCGCCCGTTCTCTGGCTCCCATAAAGTTCGGCACCAGTAAACTGGAAAGGGCGCCGATAATGGCGATTACCACCAACAACTCGATTAGGGTAAAACCGTCACGTTTGAACGTCATATTACATTACATCGTATAGGTTTTCCGGATGAAAATCAATAGATCGTCGACCGACAGTTGGGGATTAAGATTGTTCTGCTCAATAAGTTTCTTGCTGGTGATGACGCGCCTGAGAACCGTCGGCGCCCGTACCGGATCGTCGAGGATCTTTCCGCGAAAGTAGTCGACCGCTTGGCGGCACAGATCAACGGCTGCCTCACGGCTGATTCCCTGGATTTGCGGATCGGCCAAAAACTCCCATTTATCTTCCTTAACCAATCGATCAAACAGCGAACCGGTTTGATCACTGATCTGCCCCCCCTGATCCAGCTTGACGATCTGACAACGCGACTGAATCGTCGTAATAATCCGATGACCGTTAGCGGCCACCAAAATAAACTGATTTTGCTCGTTGCTCTCTTCCAGCGGCTTGAGCAGGGCGCTCTGGGCCTCGATGGTGGCGTGGTCAAAGTCGAATAAGACAAAATGGCGTCGCTGACTGCAGAAAACCACCAGCGTTTTCACCATGGCGCGGATCTGATCGATGGTAATCTCTTTTTTTTCCGGCACCACCTCATACCAGTAATAGGGATTGACGCGTTGGCGCCGGCGATAATCGGTCAAATAAACGTCAACGGCGCGCCGGTCTTCGCTTACGATAATCAACGGCAACATATAGCGTGATTATAGCATTAAATTCCGGTCGTCCTCCAGTCCAATCTTGACGCTATGTTTCGGCCCCGGCCGCAAACCATAGGCGAAACCAGGTTGCTTTTTCTCTGGCATATCTTTATATTTTAAGTATTATGGTGATTCCGCCAAAACCGTTCCTTAATCAGTTGGTGGGCCTGCAAAAACTTGACCAGGAAAGCGCCGACCGCTATGAAATCGAGGCGTTGCGTTCCGATATCCCCATCGACCAGTTCCTTCTGGAAAAAACCAACGTCGATAAAAACGCCATTCTCCAGGCCAAGGCTAACTTTCTCCACGTTCCGTTCATAGACATCGCCAATGCCGCGATCGATCCCCAGGCGCTTACCTTTATTCCGGAGTCAGTGGCGCGCCGCTACCGGATTCTTCCCTATAACTACGACGTGAAGAACGACATTCTTTCGATGGCGTCGGAAAACCCGCTTGATCTGGCGGTCGTCGATTTTATCGAAAAGAAAACCAACAAAAAAACCGTATTTGCTCTGGCGTTTCCCGACCAGATCGCCAAGATGATCGACCTTTCCTATTCCCAGGGTTTATCACCGGAGATCCGTGACGCGCTCGAGGAGGCCTCCAGTCATCAACATACCCAGACTCAGGTTACTACCACTTCAATCCGTGAGGCCCCGATCGCCAAAATCGTCGACACCATCCTGGAGTTTGCCATCAAAAGCCGGGCTTCCGACGTGCACATCGAACCGGAAGAGACCAAAACCCGCGTCCGCTACCGGATCGACGGCATCCTCCAGGAAAAGCTGATATTGCCCAAAACGATCCACGAATCGCTCATCTCCCGCATCAAGATTTTATCCGAGATGAAGATCGACGAGAAAAGAGTTCCCCAGGACGGCCGGTTTGATTTTGCCCTGGGCAACGAACAGGTCGATCTGCGCGTCTCTTCGCTGCCGACCGTCAATGGCGAGAAAATCGTTATGCGCTTGCTGAAAAAAACCGGCGGCATGCCCAGCCTCAATGATCTAGGGCTACGCGGCACTCAGTTTAAAGACCTGGAAGAGGCGATTTCCAAGCCCTACGGGATTATTCTGGTGACCGGTCCGACCGGATCGGGAAAAACCACCACGCTGTACTCGGTGTTAAACCGCCTCAACAAACCCGGCGTCAACATTGTTACCCTGGAGGATCCTGTCGAGTACCAAATCGAGGGTTTGAATCAGGTCCAGATCAATCCCCAGGCCGGCCTGACCTTTGCCAACGGACTGCGTTCGTTTCTGCGCCAGGACCCAAACATTATTCTTGTCGGCGAGATTCGCGACAAGGAAACCACTCAGCTGGCCATTCAAGCCGCCTTAACCGGCCATCTGGTCTTTTCCACCCTGCACACCAACGACGCCTCGACCGCCATTCCCCGGTTGATCGACCTAGGCGGGGAGCCGTTTTTAATCGCTTCGGTACTTAACGCTTCGGTTGCCCAGAGAATCGCACGGCGGACCTGTCCCTACTGCAAAAAAACCTATGAGCCGGCGCCATCGATCAAAGACAACATCAAGGCCGTACTCGCCGACCTGCTTCCGGCCCCCTACCAGTCCAACCAGCGGCCGATGCTTCTGACCAAAGGAGAAGGTTGTAACGAATGCGCGGGCAGCGGTTATCTGGGGAGAATCGCGATTTTCGAGGTCTTGAAAATCACTTCAACCATCAATAGAATGATATTGAGAGAGGCCTCGGCACGGGAAATTGTCGAGCAAGCCAAGAAAGAAGGATTGATTATCATGAAACAAGACGGTTACCTAAAGGCACTGGAAGGCGTCACCACAATTGAAGAGGTGTTACGCATTGCCGAAGTTTAGTGGTTAATTTTTATGGATATTAAAGAACTGCTGCAGTACGTCATTGACAAAGACGCATCTGATTTGCATATTATTCCCGGCTATCAGCCGACCATCCGCATCAACAACGAGCTGTTTCCGTTGCGCAACTACCCGGTAATCAGCGAAGAAATGGCCGAAGCGCTTACCGAGCCGATTATTAGCCGCGAACAAAAGGAACTGTTATTGGCCAATCGTGAGCTGGATATGGGCTACAATTTCGGCAGCACCCGGTTCCGCATCAACATTTACTTCACGCGCAACGGCATTTCCCTGTCGTTGCGGACAATTCCGGAAAAAATCCGAACAATCGAGGAATTGCTGCTGCCTAATCTACTGCACCAATTCGCCCAGTACCGGCAAGGTCTGGTTTTGTTAACCGGCCCGACCGGAGAAGGCAAGTCTACCACTCTGGCGGCCATCATCAACGAAATCAACCAGAGTAGCGGCAAACACATCATTACCGTTGAGGATCCGATCGAGTTTATCTTTCCCAAAGCCCTTTCCATTGTTTCCCAGCGCCAACTGCATGAGGACACCCACTCCTGGTCGGCGTCGCTGCGATCGGCCATGCGCGAGGATCCCGACGTTATTCTGATCGGGGAGATGCGCGACTACGACACTATCCAGGCCGCCATTACCCTGGCGGAAACCGGCCATCTGGTCTTTTCCACCCTACACACCAACTCGGCGCCGGAAACGATTGACCGGATCATCGACGTTTTTCCTTCCCACCAGCAAAACCAAGTGCGCAACCAAGTCGCCTCCACTCTCAAGGCGATCGTCGCCCAGCGCCTGCTTCCGACCATTGACAACCGGGGGCGCATTGTGGCAACCGAAATTCTGCTGAACATTCCCGCCATTGCCTCGGTCATCCGCGAGGGTAAAACTTATTTGATCGACAACATTATCCTAACCAATGAAAATACCGGCATGATTTATTTCGAGAAATATCTGATACAGCTGTATCAGCAGGGAAAGATCAGCCGGGAAACCGCCGCCTCATACGCCATCCGACCCGGTTTTATCAAAAAATTACTTTGATCTAAATGCTGTTCCATTACCGCGCTTATAAAGACCGCAAAATCCAAACCGGGAAGATTGAGGCCAATCGCGCCGAAGACGTGGTCGCCTATTTGAAAGGTAACCGGTTTTTTCCCATTGCGGTTGACCCGATCAAAAGCAACGGCGGTTCGTTATTCGCTTTTTTTTTCGACCGCGTCAGTTTCAACGACGTGGTCAACCTTACCCGCCAGCTGGCGATTATGCTCAATGCCGGCCTGACCCTGGTCGACAGTTTTGACATCCTGAAAAAACAGACGACCAAACTATCGCTGTTGAAGGTAATTGAAGACATTAACAAAGACATCCGGGGCGGCCAGACATTCTCTTCGGCCCTTAAAAAATATCCGCAGCTGTTTCCAAATCTGTATATTGCCCTGGTCAAGTCCGGCGAAGCCTCGGGAAAACTGAGCGAAATCTTGCTTAAACTGTCGGAAAATCTGGAAAAACAGCGCGAGTTCCAAGGAAAAATCAAGGGGGCGCTGATCTATCCGGTGATCGTGATTATCGCCATGGTTACCGTGATGTTCATTATGGTAACCTTTGTCGTTCCGCGTCTGCTTGGCTTGTATAAGGACTTTAATATCGCCCTACCCATTACCACCCAGATCCTGATTTTGATTTCTTCGTTCTCCGCCCGGTTCTGGCCGTTTATCATCATCGGAATCGTCTTCGGCAGTTCATTGCTCGGCCGGTATCTGCAGACAAAATCGGGCCGATACAACCGCGACCGTCTCCTTTTTAAGTTACCGGTGATCAATAACATCGTCAAAATCTCTTCGCTGGTCGACGCCACCAGAACCTTGTCCATCCTGATTTCCTCCGGTGTATCGATCTTGGAGGCGCTGACGATCGTGATCGAAACTTCAAGCAACGTCATTTATCAGATGGCACTGGAAAACATCTATAAACAGGTGGAAAAAGGCGTATCGTTGGGAACGGCCATGGCTAACGAACAGATCTTTCCGGCGATCCTGGTGCAGATGACCACGGTCGGCGAGCAAACCGGCCACCTGGACGATACCCTGATGCGCATCTCGCGTTATTTTGAGATGGAGTCGGAGTTGGCGGTCAAAGCCATGACCACCTTGATCGAACCGCTCATTCTCGTTGTTCTGGGCTTGGGAGTAGGATTTTTGGTGATGTCGGTAATCACGCCGATTTACAACCTTACCAGTTCGTTTAATTAAAAGATTCAATTACCCCTTGACAACGATGATTTACATACTTTATAGTTATAGATAGAGAGTGGATTTTTTATTTTATTCAATTAACCATTAACCGACCAGCGACTACCATGAAAAAAGGTTTTACTTTGATCGAACTGTTGATTGTTATCGCATTATTGGGAGCGTTGGCGGTGGGGTTATTAGCGGCACTTGATCCGTTTGAACAGCTGAAAAAAGGTACCGATACCGGCACCAGAAACACCGTCAGCGAAATTCATGGTGCGGTGGTCAGATATTTTGCCATCAAAAACAATATGCCTTGGTGTCCGTCAGGCACCGGCGGCGCCGGCTGTACCGCTTCCTTCGCCACCGCCAATCTTAATCAGGCACCGATGAGTACGGCGATCACCGAGATCGTCCAGACCGGTGAGCTAAAAAGCGATTTTACCAGCCTGGCTTCGAGTAATTTGGATAAGATTTTTGTCAGCGGCGACCTGGATACGGTCACGGTCTGTTTCAAACCGTTATCAAAATCGTTCCAGAAAGACTCCAACACCAAATATAACCAAAATGGAACCGATGCCACCGGCTGTAAATCGCAGACGGTGGGTGCCGGAGGCACTGACTGCTATTGGTGCGTTCAATAAATTAATTCCATTGGTAATGAATTACCAGGGAGCAACTCCCTGGTTTTTCTTTGGGTAAAATTAACTGATGATTGATTACTGTTTAATTGCCGTCGTCGGACTGGCTAATTTACTGTTGCAAACCCGGTTTTTATTCGGCGGCGATAGTTCCGAATATGTCCTGACCGCCCAAACCTGGAGCATCCCGCATCCGCCGGGATATCCGTTGTATAGTTTTTTAATTAACCTCATCCGGATTTGCCTGCCGGTTTACACCGTTGCCTGGCGGGTGGCGCTGCTCTCTTCACTTCCAACCATCGCCTCGGCCCTGTTGATATACTGGTTGGCTCACTATTTTCTTAAACGGCGCCTGCCCGCCCTGGCCGCCGCGTTTTTGTACCTGGTGCTTTTTCCGGTCTGGCAGTATAGTTTGGTGCCGGAAGTGTTCGCCCTCAATAATCTCTTCATTTTGTTGATCACCGCCTTAATCGTCAAATACCAACACCGGCCGCATTCCCGGTATCTTAGCCTTATCTGTATCGGGCTGGGGCTGGCGCTGGTCCATCACCAATCGATTATTTTTTTCCTGCCGGCCTGGTACGGGCTGTTGCGCCATCGGCCGCCGCCGCGTTGGCGCCATCGCTATCTGCTGTTTTTTCTCATGGGCTTGGCGTTTTACCTCTACGTTCCGTTGGCGGCCAGCCGCCACCCACTGATTGATTGGGAAAACGCCGCTACGATCAGTGGTTTTTTCCGTTTGATTACCCGCTCCTCTTACGGGACGTTTGCCGCGTTTTCCGGCTCCGTCCCGAATCTATTTAATCAGTTGATTAACGTCTTTTCCTTACTGATTTTTATTATTAAAGATTTCCGTTTAATCGGCATCGTGTTCATCTTGTTGGGTCTTAACCGCATCAGGAAGTTCCAACCGGCACTATTTCGCTTTCTCGTCATCGCCCTAATCGCCCAGTTGTTTTTTATTTTTCTTCTAAATTTCTGGCTGTCCGCCAGTTTCAGTCTGGCGATTTACGAACGATTTCTGCTTGCTACCTATACTATTCTCCCCATTCCTTTTGCCTTTGGCGTGGCCGAATTTACCGACTTAATGGATCGGACGGCCAAGCGCTGGCTGCACAGTCTTGACCTGCGCCGGCTGGTGGCCGGAGGCTCCCGGCTGTTTGTGGTGCTATTTATTATCATTGTCGCGGCCACCAACTTTCCCTCCATCCGCCAACTCGCATCCGATCGCCGGTTTGAAACAGTGGCCCGGTCGTTATTGTCGTCCTTACCAAAAAACGCCTTGGTTTACCTGCAAAACGACTCGCTCTACTTTACCGCTAACTATCTAAATACCCAAGAAAAAATCCGGCCGGACGTCCATCTCCTCACCATTCAGATGCTCAGCCGCGACTACTACCGCCAGCGGCTGCATCGCGAACTGCCCGACCTTTACTTGCCACCGGTCACCAGCCATATGGTCTATGATTTCCTCCAAAAAAACAGCCGTCACTTTCCTATCTTCTTCGAGATCCCGGGACTCAAAGACTACTGGCTGCCCTACGGGCTGGTCTGGAAGTACTATCCCAGCGTTAACGCCGCCCAGTCGGATATCAAAACGGCGTTGGCCTTTAACTATCGCTACTGGACCACTCAACTGCCCAAACCCCTCGATCCGGCGGCTGAAAAAATTCTGTTTTTAAACGACCTGCAAAGTACGGTTGCCGATATGTACCGCCAGTTCGGCGAAATGCTGGTGCTGCAAAAACAGTACGCCCCGGCCGAGGCGATTTTTAAGCAGATACTTTCCGGCTACCAAAGCGGCAACAACGACATTTACTTAAGCCTGTTAAAACTCAACCTGGCAAAAAATAACTGCGTTAAAGCCAAACTCTATCTGGAAAAACTCAGACCGGAAAACAGCCTTAACCAAACCAAAGAAAGATTGCTTTATTATCACCAATGCGATCATAATAATCCGGAAATCTACCGGTTCCTTGAGCAATACAACCGTTTAAAAAGCGGATCGAGTGGAGCGGCGGATGATAATTAATGTCACGCCAAGCGCAATCTAATTAAACCAAATAAATTACTCCAGATGATTTTCGGCAAGCGGACGACACGGTAGACCTGTGTGTTCCCGTTGAGACGAGCACGATGATGGATTGGCAGCTCAATCAACGGAATTTTATTTTTGACGCACATAGCGACAAAACCCCACCAAAAACCTTCTTTAAGGAAAACCAATGAATCTAAATGGGGAATAATGTCTTTTTTTCGATAAAGAACAAACGGGGCGGACGGATCATGGATCGACGTAGGAAACAGCCGACTGAATACTTGATGGAATAAGTAAGAGAACAACAGCCGTTGCGGAGCGTCAACCCGTTTTTTCCGCCAGCCGATGATCACTTGACGCGCACCACGTCTCTTCCAGAAACTAATGAAATCGGCCGGATCGCATTGACCGTCAGAATCAACCGAAAGCAGATATTCGCCCTTAGCCGTTTTTATGCCGTCAATCACCGCCGGACCATAACCCCGTCGGCGTACGGACTGGTTGAGAACTAAACGATATTTGTTTTTAATGGCTCGAAGCAATTGACTGGTGCCATCGGTTGAGCCGTCTTCACAAACAACCATTTCGTAATTAATCTTCAATTGTTTAAGCCTAACCATCCATTCCTGCAGAACCGTCTCAATGGTTAACCGTTCGTTGTATACCGGGAAAATGAGCGAAAGTTGGGTCATCTGATTGACTCAACTGATAAGGGATTCGTTTTATCAAACCATTTGATGGTTTTTTGCAGACCATGTTTCAAATTAACCTTTGGTTTCCAATTAAGCAAACGGGTAGCTCTACTAATATCCAAAGCCCTAGTGCGTACGCCTTCTGGTTTGGTACGGTCAAATATAATGCGCCGTGGCCGCCAACCAATTAGATCAAAGATTATGTTGGTCAATTCAACCATGGAGTATCGGGTCGCGGTACCTAAATTAACTGCCCCGGCATCGACAATGTGTTCGGCAGCCGCCAAAGTTCCGTCAACAATATCGTCGACATAAGTAAAATCACGATCCTGTTTACCAGAACCCCAAATAACGTAGGGATCTTCGTGGTTCAGTGCGCGCCTGATCAACATAATAATCGCATGAGTGTCGTTTTCATAAGGACCATAGGCGGTTACGTAACGCGTTATCGATCCCTGTAGATGATATTGGTTATGATAAGCCTGAAGCGTGATTTCTCCCATCAGTTTTGCCCAGCCATACTCACGATCGGCGCTCGCCCAATCGCCCCTAAAAGCATCCGTTTCCTTGAGTAGATAACGCGAGTGGTAAGTTTGTTGAAGATTTATCGGATAAACACAAGCCGATGAGGCAAACTGCACCCGTTCAACACCGATCTGATAAGCCGCTTTAATTACGTTTTGATTGATGGCAAATCCTTCACAACAGTCGGCCGGATGGGTGTTGATGTAACCGCGTCCGCCGATGTTCGCCGCCAGATGAAACAGAAGTTCGTGGTTGTTAAGCGTCTTAACTGTCGATTGGTATTCTTGCAGATCGGCGTATACAAAACGGTGACGCAGATCAGCCTGATAACCCCAGTTGGTTTTACGATATTTTAGGCCGCGCCGTTTCCAAACCCGAATCACGTTACCCATCGAGCCTGAAGACAGATTATCCACTACGGTTGTAACTGCCCCAAGCTCAATCAGCTTATCAGTTAGGTGATGACCAATGAAACCCGCGCCGCCAGTCACCGCCACCGTTTTATTGCGGTAATATCCTTTTGTCATTTAACCAGGGAAATCCGACTTATAACGGCAAAATCCGTATCTTCATTACTGCTGTTATTGTAATAAGCATTGATAAACTCCAGATTACATTTTACAATACGACTGCTATACAAATCCGTAATGATAGCGATAAGATGATGGGGAACTTCGCTGACAACGGTCGAACGGTGAACGGACTTTCCGTCACAGACAAGCCGAACCTCTAAAGGATAGACCAGAGCGGCATCGGTTTGATAATCAATATTTATTTGATTGAATCGTTGGTTACAAAAGTAAAACTCGGATTGGCTGTCCACACGGCGGCCGCCGTGATCGGCTGCGGAAAAACCCATACCAAAAAAAGCATCATTACCAATAGAAATGCCGTTATTTTCGCTGCATCTCATTGGAATGAAAAAATGTACGCTAGAATGAGCAATCCCGTTAATTTCTATGTATGAGCGTTTAACCGCATTAAATAAGGGAAGGATTTTTTCTAAATTTTCGTCTAAAACAATTAACGGTAAAGCTCTAGCATTAATAGCATCAATAGTACTGTTGATGGTGCCTTGGGCTCTTTTTTCTCCGTAGTTATACTCGTATGACCATAGGAAGGTTTCGGAAAAATTATTCAGAATTTTTTTGTTCAGAAGATAATTATTGATGTGGGGAGTGCTTAAAATTTCATCAGTGTCTTTGGCGTATCGGTTCACAAGCGTCTTTACCCTTTCATTGTAATTTCGATAAACATCGGTCGTCACCATCGGCAGAACAAAAATAAAACACTGGACGTAATATATGAGAACCGTAGAGGACAGGATCAAAATCAGGTAGCTAAAAAGATCCAGCTTTTCCGCCTTAGCAACAAAAAATCGATCGAATAGATAAACCGGTATTAATAAAATCAGGGGTTCGATCGGATACACGATATACCCATAGGTTCCATCAACCAATAAAATCAGCAAAAAAGGCGCATAGAGCAGCGGAACAAGAGAGCAGATAAACAAATCTAGGTTCCGGTTAATTCGGTATTTAACGATTGATATCAAATTAATCAGGTACAACAACCCATACGTAATTATCATATAGGCAATTAGTTGTGATGTTTTGATAATCGGTTTTAAATGAATATACTTCCTGATTATTACGGTATCGTATAAAAAATTCCCCCTGGTGCCCAACTGAAGCAGGAGAACCAAACCGACACTTAGGCTAAGGGTGATTAAACCATATCGGAATAAATATCTTTTGTTTACTAGCCAAAGCAAAACGGCCATCATAATCACAAACGGAACAAAAGAATATTTGGTAAAAATACCGACGACACTAAGCACTGCCACCAGCGTCACCTTTTTTTCATCGAGACGTTTAACCGGAACAATCATTAGCAGAATCATCAATCCCACCAATCGCAGTAACGATTCTTGAATGAAGGTTTTCCAGACCATTAGGCTGATCGGCAAGATAAAATAAAGCAGCAAAGAAGTCGTCGCCAATGATTTTTTCTTAAATATTCTTAAAGTAAGTAGATAAAATAGATGGGCTCCGACAATGAAAATGGCTAACAGAAACACTCGAACTGTAAAAACCGAATCATATAATCTAAGCAGTAAAAACCCAACAATATAAAGCACCGGCGGGTGGGGAACGAGAAAATCCCGATAAGGAATTTCTCCATTCAGTAAACGCCAGGCGATATAAAGATAATGATTTTCGTTGTAATCAATATAGGTCGCTCTTATTTGCAACAAATAGATAAAGGTAAAAACCACTAAAATGCTAATATGGGTATGGGTTTTGACAAAGCGGATAATTTTTTTGATACTGGTCATTTGCTTTTCTGTTAAACCGGATGCACTTTACTTACAGTTACTTAAATAGTATATAATAGAAATAAGCTATGAAAAAAGGCTTTACCTTCATGGAGCTGATGATCGTCATCGCCATCCTGGCGGTTTTGACCGCCATGATTACCGGCAACTTCCTGATTTCTCTGAAAAAGGGCCGGGACGCCCGGCGCAAGGCCGACCTTGAACAGGTGCAGCGGGCAGTCGAATTGTACTACGAAGATAAACGCAGCTATCCCAACTGGGACATTTTTGCGGCGGGCAACACCAAACTGTGTGAAACCCAAGCTTGTGGCGGGTCAGAAAAGGTCTATATGGAAACCATTCCCAACGACCCCTCCTATCCGAACAGAAACTACACCTATATGGTACGTTCCGCAGACGACCAGGCATATAAAATGTTTGCCTGCTTGGAGAATACCCAGCAGGTTCTTTCTTACGATACTATTACCGATTCTCCCGGCTGCTCCACTAAATGCAAATCAAAAAGTGGTAGCGCGGCCGACTGCGTTTGGCCGGTCACCAGCCCCAACATTAACCTCGACAAAAGCCTATAACTGCTCCAGTGTTTTCTTAATCTCTGGGTCGTTGGCGCCAAACAGATGCAGGGCCTTTTCCAGCACCGTTTTTGCCGCGGCGGTTTGTTTGTATTTGGCCAGCAGTTGACCATACAGCAAGTAACCGTCACGGTAGTTGGCTTTTAATCTAATGGTGGCTTGAGCTTCGCTAAGCGATTTGTCCCGGTCGGTGGTTGCCTGGGTTTTGTCTTCATCGGATAGTAGGGAATAAAAGATCGCCAGGCTGTAATGAAGTTTGGGGTCGGTGGGGGAGAGCTTAACCGCCTGCTCCAGGGCGCGAACCGCCTCTTCCAGGTCCTTTTTGTTCAGATCGATTTGATAAAACAGATAGTAATTTTTTGCCCGCGTCTTTAGATAAAGGACATTCTTCGGCGCCGCCGCCATGGTCTGGCGGTTATACCAATCGGCCAGCTTGATTAATTGGTTAGCGGTGGCCGTCTGTTTTTGATAGGCCATCAGATAAGCCAGATTGGCCAGGGCATAAGACAGTTTGTCTTGGTAAACGGGTTCGTAGTGGAAACGGAGCGCCCGGTCAAACAACGATGCGGCGATTTGATATTGGTTAATCTGGCTGGCCATTTCTCCCCGGCTATACTGGATATCGGCATACCAAAACAACAGGCAGCTGCTGATTACCCAAAACGTCGCCACCGCGATCGCCCCGATTTCCAGTCGCGACCGCCAACCGACCGGCTTCCGGTCAAGTTCCGTTATTTTCTCTTTCGTCTGTTTTTCCGGCGGGCGGGAAACGATGAGGATAAACGCCGGAAGCAGGTAAAAATACAGATTGATGGTGGTGGTGGAAAAACCGAAAAAATTGGTGATCAAAATCGTGCCGTAGGCAAGCAGCAAACTAAACAACAGTCGGGCGCGGTCCGGGTCGCCGCGCGCCTGCCTCAGTCGGGAAACCGTGATCGCGATCACGGCGCCGATCATCGCCCCATAGGCCAATAAACCAACAAATCCGGTCGTCGCCAGATAGTTTAGGTATTCGTTGTGGGCCTTATTATAGATGTAGTCCCATTCCGAAGTCAGGTTATGGGCCGCCGGCCGGACGAAGTAATAGGCCGAGGCGAACGTTTCGACACCGGTGCCGAAAAAAGGATAACGCTTGCCCAGTTCCCATGCCCCTTGCCACACGATGCGACGAATGGCGAACGAATCGGTCACCAAGTCGTTCAAATCGTACAACGAACCGGGTGTCCCGGTCTGGTTAGCGCTGGGAGACACCCGGGCGGCGGGCACGGCGTTTTGGAAAGACGGCACTTGGCCGCTCAACCAACGGTCAATCGTGGCCGAACCGGTACGGAACAACAGTACCGGAAGCAAAAAAAGCGCCAGCGCCGCCACCGCGCGCCGGTTCACCGATCCTTGGCGCCGGGTCACCAACCAGATTAACCAGGCCACGATTCCGATCACCGCGGCGGCCAGCGCCGAACGCGACCGCGTAAATAGAATAAAACTAAAATTAAGCAACAGGTAAAAGCCGTTGGTTATAAACCAAAACGTTTTGCGGCTGTTCTTCACCAGAAAATACAGCCCGAAAAAAAGATTGATCGCCAGATAGGCACCGAGCCAGTTGGGTTGACCAAGGGTAGAGAAAACCCGGACGGCCGGGTTGAACTGATCGGTCCAGCAACCGTTGTTAAACTGACCGGTAAACACCAAACAGGAAAGATCGTGGCCAAGCTTCCCTGGAAGTCCCCACAGTATGACGATTAAAGAACTGACCAGGGAAATTTTCATCAGCCGCAGCACCAATGCCCGGCCGGACGCCTGGTAAAAACTGGTCATTAATACCCAGTAAAGCAGGGCATAGCTGATAACGGAAAAAAGGCCGCCATTAAAGCGGCCGTAATACCCAAACAGCGAGGTGTGCCGGTCGATGGAAAAGATGGTGGAAATTATTTGGCTGGCGACAAAAACCAAAATAAACCAATCCAACCGGGTGGGACGGACGGACGGCGGTTCTTGCCGGCCGATGCTCTGAATCAGCTTCAAGGCCACGACGACCGTGGTGACAATGTAGATGAAAACGATTTTGTTCAGTTCGAAGATTTCCGATGTCTGGGCAAACATCACCCAGGGCGTCAACAGCAACAAGGCACCGAAGCAAAAACCGATCGCCCGCTTAATCATCCTCTTATTTTACAGGAAAAAACGCTATAATGAAATTTAACATGTTGCAGTTCCTCCGCCGTTTGAGGCATATCCGTATCCCGCTCATTAACGCGTTCAGTCTATATATCGATCTGGGGACAACCATGACACGCCTGGCGGTTAAGGAACGCGGGATAGTGTTGCGGGAACCCACTTTTCTCGGTTATAACACCCGGGCGAAGGACTTTGTATTTTTTGGCCGGGAGGCCCAGGCGATCGTCGGCAAGACTCCGGACTTCATCAAAATCGTCCGCCCGATCAACAACGGCATTATTGCCGACTTCGACGCCGAGGTCGCTTTGATCAAAAAATACTTCGAAACCGGTCTCACTCCGTATCTCCAACAGTACCGCCTGCTTCAACCTACCCTGGAGGCGCTGGTGAGTACGCCGCTGGCCGCGACCGAAATCGAAAAAAAAGCCGCCAGCGAGGCGTTGTTAAAGTCGGGCTGTGCCAAGGTGTTTATCGTGGAAAAACCGGTGGCCACGGCAGCCGGCTGCGGCTTTGACGTTTTCTCCCACCATCCCCGTCTGGTTGTCGATCTCGGCGGCGGCCTGGTAGAGGTAAGCATCGTCAGCGGCGGCGGCATTGTCAGTTACCGCAGCGTCAAAAGCGCCGGCGAACACATGAATCGGCTGATCGCCAACTACGCCTATCTGAAAAACGGGATTATCCTCGGCGAAAACACCTGTGAACAGATCAAAACCGGTTTACTCAACTTTAACGGCGAGGACAAAACCGCGACCGTCCGGGGCAAGTCGCTGGAAAACGGCCTTCCCAAATCAATCAAGATGAAAACCCAAGACATTATTGAAGCGCTGCTGCCGAACTTTAACCAGATCATCGACAGCATCAAGGAACTGATCGAAATGTCACCGCCGGAAATCGTTGACGAGATATACGAAAACGGGATTACTTTAGCCGGCGGCCTGGCGGCCATCGCCGGTATCGACGCCCATCTGACCAAAGAACTGAAAATTAAGGTCGTGCGCTCCGATTATTATGCCGACGCCACCATTCTCGGGCTGATCAAGTTGGACGAAAATAAACCGACCCTAAACAACATCATCGTCACTTAGGAAAACCGGAGCGCTCCAGTAGCCAGTGGTGAAATTGAATTGACTTTCTTCGTTAATTCAGTTATGATTGATATTCGCACTTTGACATTATCGGAGTCATGCGTTTAGTTTAGTAATCGGGTTAGGATCAGGTACCATTCGGTACTTGACTTTATCAGGTACCATACGGTGCCTGATTTAAAACTGGGTAGAGAATTATACCCGGTTTTTTTTAAGAGTTTGATCCTGGCTCAGGATGAACGCTGGCGGCGTGCCTGAGATATGCAAGTCGAGCGCACTTGTGCGAAGCACAAGGGTTATTGAGTTAAAGAGTGATCGGGTTGGCGAGTTATACGTCTCGCTAAACCCGTAACAGACAATTCGTAACTCCCGTGTTTCGCATGAGTCAGCGGCAGACGGCTGAGTAACGCGTAGGAATTTGCCCCTTTCTAGGGAATAACTCCGCGAAAGCGGGGGTAATCACCTATAATGTGCGGTTTTACTGCACTAAAGAATGTAACTGTTCGGAAAGGGATAAGCCTGCGTCCTATCAGGTAGTTGGTAGGGTAACGGCCTACCAAGCCAATAACGGGTAGCTGGCCCGAGAGGGTGGTCAGCCAGAGGGGCACTGAGATACGGGCCCCACTCCTACGGGAGGCAGCAATCAGGAATAGTCGGCAATGGGCGAAAGCCTGACCGCGCGACGCCGCGTGCGAGAAGAAGCTCTAACGAGCGTAAATCGCTGTAGTGGGGGAAGAAGCCCGCTCAATCTTTACTTCTATTGGAACATGATGATAGAAGTAAGAACTGAGCGGGTTGACGGTACCCTACTAGAAAGTAGCCGCTAACTGCGTGCCAGAAGCGTCGGTAATACGTGGGCTACAAGCGTTATCCGGTTTTACTGGGCGTAAAGGGTCGTGTAGGCGTCCTTTTAAGTTTTTACTTAAATACTAAGGCTTAACCTTAGCAGGGGTAAAAATACTATCAGGATTGAGTTATCTTTAGGGAGACTGGAACTTAGGGAGGAGTAGTGAAATGCGTTGATACCCTAGGGAACACCAGTGGCGAAGGCGAGTCTCTGAAAGGTGACTGACGCTGAGACACTAAAGCTAGGGGAGCGAAGCAGATTAGAGACCTGCGTAGTCCTAGCCCTAAACGAATGTTTGCTAGCTGCATTTTCCCGACGTAAGTCGGGATTGTGTGGCGCAGGTAACCCGTTAAGCAAATCGCCTGGGGAGTACGACCGCAAGGTTAAAACTCAAAGGAATTGGCGGGGAGGCACACAACCAGTGGAACATGTGGTTCAATTCGATACAAACCGAAGAACCTCACCAAGATTTGACATCCCGGCGTCCTATCTTACAGAAATGTAGGAAATTCGCAAGAAGGCCGGGACAGGTACTGCATGGCTGTCGTCAGCTCGTTCCGTGAGGAGTACCCTTAAGTGGGACAACGAGCGCAACCCCTATTCTGTGTTAAATCTATCACAGAAGACTGTCCCGACTTTGCGTCGGGAAGGAAGGAAGGGCAGACGTCAAGTCAGCATGGTCCTTATATCTTGGGCAACACACATGTTACAATGGGAAGGACAACGAGTCTTGCCACTTAGCAATAAGGAGCAAATCTCTAAACCTTCTCTCAGTGGGGATTGGGGTCTGCAACTCGACCCCATGAACACGGAATTGGTAGTAATCGTGGATCAGTCATGCCGCGGTGAATACGTTCTTGCCTCTTGCACACACCGCCCGTCAAGCCAACAAAGTCGAGACGATTTGAACTTCGACGTTATGTCGGGGGAGAGTTATTTCGGCGATGGGGGTTAAGTCGTAACAAGGTATCCGTTCTGGAAGGAGCGGATGGATCACCTCCTTTCTAATTTTTTTCTTTAGAAAGAAATTAGTCCGCCCTGATTCGCTCTTTGAGCCGAGCTACAAATCGTAGTCAGGTAAAAAGTGAGAATCGGAGGACTTTAAAATTGTGCCTAACCCGGTTATTGAACTAAAACGCTTAAACCAACTCCACCGTCATACCGGGACGGGGATGGTTAAATTCATGCATACCGGTGGTCGGATGATCTTCGTCAAAATGGCGCCAGACACTCACCTCAAGGTAGGGGTTGTCTTTATGTCCGGATGAACCGGGATAGATCACCAGTTCGCCCGGAACGCCGCCAAACAAATTGGAAACGTATTTGGCCGGCTTCACCACCCGGTTGATCTTCAGAGTAACGGTCTCCCCCAGTTCGCATTTCCCTTTAATATCTTCCAATGTCAAGGTGGTTTTGATATTGCCGAAGTTATCCACATGGGCCACGTAATGGCCATCAACGACAGGAATGAGATTGGTATGCGCCTCTTCCAATTCCAACTCATCCTCCAGTTCCTCGATCAGATGGGCGCAAACGCGCGAATACAGGTCGCGGGAACGGAATTGGCTACCTTGATCCAATCCGGGATAAACGAAAATTTTGTCGATCTTTTTTTTGATAAAAGCAAAATCGTAGCCGGCGTTCGGGCCACATAAATATAGTCCCGAATCCAACCGGATCACGACAAATGCCGCTCCCTTGGCGCGTTCAACCGCATCGTCGGCCTGAAGACGGGGGTCGGTGTTCTGGAACAGCACCGTTTCCAAAGGCCGGCCGTAGCGCTCTTCAATCTCCGCCACCTGCGCCAATAAAAAACCGGTGTGAATCGTCGAGGCAGTCGCGGCCACAAAACTTAGATTGAGCGGCTGGTTCGTCTGTAAGTAGCCCTCAGTGGCCGAACGAAATTCTTGACGGGTCAGATCATCACCAGCCCAATCAGAAACAACGATGAGCTTTTTCATACGCTTTTAAATATAGGCACTGATAACGGTAAACAATGCGGCTCCGATAATCACGATCGACGCCACAATCGCAAAGTAATTATACCAGCGATGGTTCACATGTTTCCCCATTAAACTACGATCGTTGGTAAAACGCAACAAAAAGTAAAACATAAACGGCAACAATATGCCGTTAAACGCCTGGGTATAAAAAACGATTTTGAACAAAGACACCGAAGGGATGATGACGATCAAAGCGGCAATAAACAGTTGTGTCAAAAAAATCGAATAAAACGTCCGGCCCTTTTCAAACGGCACATCCAGGCTGCCTTCGTTTCCGAAAAACTCGGAAAAGGCATAGGCGGTTGACAAAGAAACGATCACCACTCCCATGAAGCCGGCGTTAAGAATTCCAAGGCCGAACAAAATGCCGGCCAGTTCGCCGGCAAACGGCCGAATCGCCAGTGACGCCTGTTCGCCGGTTACCAAAACGATCTTATTGGCAAATAAAGTGGCCGCTGTGGCCACTATCATAAAAAAGGAGAAAAAGTCTGTCAGAAAGGCACCGATCATGGTCTCAAACTGTTCATAGTTCAGTTTGTCCGGCGCCAGTTTCTTGTCAATGATGAAGCTGTGGACAAAAAACTGTCCCCACGGAGTAATGGTGGTTCCCAACACCGCGATGGCGGCGAAAATAAAATCTCTCGACAGACTGATCCCGGTCGGGACGACGAGACTTTTTAACGCCAGACCCCAGTCCGGCCCCGCCTTGACGGCGGAAACGATATAGCAAAGATAGAACAACGACGCCAGCAGAAAGATTCTTTGATTAATGCGGTAGTTACCGCGGATCACAAACACGTAGGCGGTCGCCACTACGCCGATGATGATCGGCAACACCGGGATGGAAAAGATGGTGGCGGTGGCCTTAATGGCCGCGAAATCAGCCACGATTGTGCCGATATTGGCCGCCAGTAAACCAAGAAAAACAAAAGTGGAGATCACCACTCCATACCTTTCTCTGATTAGATCGCCCAAACCTTTGCCGGTGACCGTGGCAATCCGCACGCCCATTTCCTGGGTAATGGCCAACAGCACCGTCACCAGCAAAAGGATAAAGAGAATTGAGTAGCCGAACCGGGCGCCAGCCAAGGAGTAGGTGGCGACGCCGGCTCCGTCGTTGTCGGCCATCGCCGTAATCGTCGCCGGCCCGAATACGGCGAGAAAAACCAGTAATCGTTGTATCTGTTTATGTGATTTCAGTCTTTCCCACATATTCGTTGCTTTATTGTAACCGCTCCAGAATGAAATTAGTGACGTCGTCATAGGTGACCAGTCCGAGGATGTGTTTGTCCCGATTGATCACCGGCAAGGAATAGATTTTATACTTGAGCATTTTTTTTATGGCGATCTCTTCCGGCGTGGACAGGTGAATCACCACTACGTTCTGAACCATGAATTTGCTGACGGGCGTATCGGGGGACTGGAGCAACAGTTCGTGGAGATTGAAAACCCCGACCAACTGTCTATCTTTGTTCACCACGTAAACGTAGCTTAAAAACGAGTAGTCGCTCGTCCGGCTATGGACGAGATTGACGATCTCCCGTGCCGTCAGATCCGACTCCACTGCCAAGAATTCCGAACTAACCAGTTGACCGATCGGCGTTTTTGACAGATCGAGCAGATACATGATTTCCTGTTTTTTCGCATCGCTCAACAAACTGATGATCGCCCGGCGTTTTTTTGCCGGCAACGACAGAAGAATGTCCACCGCTTCGTCGCCGTCAACGTATTCCAGCGCCCGCGCCGCCTTGTCCGGGGTGAACGAAGCGAAAATGGCGGTCTGGAAGTTAAAGTTCAGGTTTTCAATCACGCTGGCGGAGAAGCGATCGTCCAGGGTGTCGAGAAACTTTCTGGCGTTGCGGATATTGGTTTTTTCCAGGTAGTCGGCCAGGTCCTCGGAATGGATATGATGCAGCGTTTCCTCGCGTTTTTTCAGTTTTACCTTTCCTCGACCCAGTTCCAGTGGCTGGATCAATCCCCAGGAAAGAAATCGCGAGTTAATGTGCAGGCCGACCAGCAGATAGATTTTTTCTATCAGTTTGTCCAGTTTCAGCCAGCGCAGGATCGCCAGCGCGCCCACGTCAACGCCGGAGATGTACCAACCCTCTTTGTCCTGAATCACGACATCGTTGACGCGAATCACCTTATGGCCTTTCAGATCGATTATCTGTTTATCGAGCAGGTTTTTCACCAAAAACAATTCGTTCTCCACCAGTTCCCCCAGGTTGTACTTTTTGTTAATTACCACACCGCCGTTGATCTTCTGCAGGCAGTTGATGTCGACGAAGATTTTATCGGCGCGCACCGTCCTCACCACCAATTTTGTCAGGCGCGGCAGACTGCTGGCCTGGAAAATCAGATCTTCCAGTTTACCGACCAAGACTCCATCTTCCGTATAGATCTTCTTTCCTTTAATTTCGGAAAAGTAGAGCATAAGGCTATTATATATGGATCGTCCGGGAATTTAAATTCAAAATGTCATGTGCTATAATTTCGATTATAATCTCTTTTTACCGTGTTTTGGCTCGTTCGTCCGCAGCGCGCGCGTAGTTTAATGGTAAAACAGTTCTCTGATAAAGAACAGAGCGATAGTTCGATTCTATCCGCGCGCACCCTTCTCCAGTAAATCGGCGGTCTGATCGGCGCCATTGTCCATCGGATAAAGGCGTTTAAATCGAGCCATTGCGCCACGGTAGACATCGGGATCGGCGAACATTTCTTTAACGTTCCTAACGATCGTCCGTACTTCCAGCCGTCGACCCTTATCCTCGATCTGCTTCCAGTTAAAGGTAAAAACGGCGGCCAGGTCGGACAAATTCAACGAAAATAGACAGCGACCAACCCCTAGTTCCTCCATCCGTTTGCCATGGATGATTTGGTCCGGATTAAAGGGAATCGCCAACACCGGCGTACCGTTTTGTACCGCCTCGATCATGGTGCCGTAGCCGCCGTGGCAAACCACGAGATCAACCTTTTTGGTAACCAGCGCCCCGGGCAAGAACCGCGCGACAAACACTCCGTTGATTTTGGGAAAATCCTCCGGATCGGCAATCGTTCCCGAGCTGACGACTACCCGGTAACCCGATTTTACAAGCAGAACGCTTAAGTCGATTAGTTTTCTTTTATCAAAACCGGTTCCTCCGAAGGTCAGATAAATGGTCTTTCCGTCACGCTTAATATTGCTTAACCAAGCCGGCGTTGTGTTTTTAAAACCCGACCAGGAAACCGGGGCGACATAATGCAGGTGCAAGTCTTTGGCATTGGCCGGAAGATAAAACGCCGGTTCGGGAAGTATAAAGGTAACGGTTCTGAACCAGTCGCGCCAAGCGATATTGATTTGGTGTTCTTTGACGACGGCCATCAGAGGCCGAAGGTAATGAATCAGGGCCTGGTGATAGATTGGTCCGCTCAGTGATTTGAACAATCGGTAGATTATCTTGGGCAAACCGGGATTGGGAAGATATGACCCCTCCGGTAAACTTTCTCCCAAAGAAAGAAACACGCATGGTTTGCCGGCGATCAAGCCGGCCGCCAGCGCCGAGATGCGAAAATCAATCACCACGGTATCCGGCTTGTATTTACGGATCAGTTCCAATTCCTGATTAACCGCTTGTTTCAAAAATTGATAGTTACTGAATGATTTTATGTCCAGTTGGCTATCGTCGGCGGCATAGTTTTTGACATCGACCAACCGCACCGGCGTCGCGCTGAAAATGGCCTGTTTGCGACGGGAAAGGGCAAAGATCACCCGGTGACCGCGGCGGTGGAGGGCTTCGGCAACGGCCAACGGCCTGACAATGTGGGCTAAACCAATTTCAACCGGAAAAAACAGAAAGGTTTTTCGGTGCATAGGGACGGTTTTATTTTATATAATAATACTATATATAACAGTATGGCCGCTTAGCTCAGTGGCTAGAGCGTCTGATTTACATTCAGTAGGTCGGGGGTTCAAATCCCTCAGCGGCCACCCAGTTTCACAACTTATCAAGCCAACCCTTCAGCTTTTCCGGAATGGAGAAGTAATACTCCGGCCTGATATTGTTAGTGAGCTTTTCCAACTCGGCCGGCGGAATGTTAAGAGACTCCATCAACTGTCTGGCCTGGTTTTTCGACACAAACTTGCCTTTTAGATCCTTGGCCGCCCGAACAACGCCTTCTCTTACTGCGTTTTTCACCTTAAGGTGTTCGTGGTTGTATAACCAGCGCCGGAGATAGATCTGTAGGTTACCGGTGCCGGCCGGATCGGGAAGCCGGTGAAAATAAATGATGGCCGAGGTGGTGTGGGGTGACGGATAAAAGGCGGCGTTGGGAATTATTTCCTTTACCTCTGCCTGGAAATAGGCTCCCAGGATCGCCTCGTGGTTCACCTTTTCCGCCAGGGAAGCCGGCGCTAACCAAACCAAGTCTCCCCGATACCACGACCCGTTGGTATAGTTATGAAGCATGTTCTGCGCTTGGCTGTAGGGAATGCAGGAAACAGTTTTGTCCACCGAAGGCGTGTTTTTCCGGAAGGTTTGATTATTCAAAAGTTTATAAGCATTGCCGTAAACCACCTCAACGTTGGCCGGCAATCGCTCAAGATACGGCCTGAATCTTTCATCGATCTCGATCGCCAACACCTGATCTGCCTATTCTGCCAGGCTTCTGGTCAAAAAACCCAGACCCGGCCCAACCTCCAGCACCCGGTCGCTTTTCTTGACGCCGGCGGCGGCGATCAAACGACGGATTACGGCCGGATCGACAAGAAAAAACTGGTCTTTGTCAATCTCTAAGCGATACTGACGGATAAATCCCTGTGCCTGACTAAGTAACGGACTTTTCATAGACGAAACTCCGTCTTTTATTATATATAAACTGTATGCGGAGTTGCTGCGCTATCAAATCGAGGATAATCAAAAATCATTGGAGAAGTTTGAGACCGCCTCATGAATAATGCGCCTTAACCAAATCGGTTAACCAGTCTGCTCCAATGTGAATCAATGTCATCCACGTTATTCGGAACCGGCAGCCGGGCCGGGTCAACGCCGCTGTTTATCATGGCGGTAAACGGCGCCTGCCAAAGCGGGTCAATCCGGCGCGGATCATTTTCTAGCGACGTGTTCCGAAACGCCGACTGGATCTGCCTTACCGCCGCTTCCAGAGGCACCTGACCGTTATATGCCCTGGCCGGATCGACCACGGCCGCCAACCAGTCAATTGTTTCTAGTCCCTGCAACAATAAATAGGCGGGAAAATCTGTTTGACGCAAATAATTCAATCCCAAAGTTGCGTTCCTGTCAGCGTGGTGCATTAGGGCGAAATACCGTTGCGGGAAAGGAAATCCGGTAAACCCATTACAAATGGCCGCACCCACTGGCACATGTTGGTGCAATAATGCCTTATCCTTGTGAGTTAGATGATTGTTGGTTCGCGCCAAAATTGAATCTGTAACGAAAATCTTTCCGATATCGTGAAACAAAGCCAGTTTAACCACGTCTGGTCTTGGATAACGCCTTAGTAATTCATTAAAAACCGGACAAGTGCCTTCGGCCTGTTCCGTCAGCCTACCCATTAACTGGGCGGTCCGGAAACTATGTTGTAGTGTCGGCAAATGATGGCGACCCAACTGCCTAAGGAGATTAAGTGACCAGTCATAATCTGACCTGATCAAACCACGTTCTACCTTCATAAAATATGCTTGATTATACCTGATTCTTCCCCGATTGCATCCGTTTATGATTTGCTGTTATACTGAATTTAGCCATGAAAAAATCGCTGACCGGGTACTGGCGTACCAGTTTTCACGAGTTCGGGGAGGGAATGGTTAACCTCTTTATTTTTTTTCCTTACTTTTTTTCGGTTCCCGCGCTGATAAAAACCTTTTTTTCTCCCTGGAAAAACCTCGTCTCTCACAAAACCAGCCGGGGTTTTGATTTCAAAGACTGGCTATCCCGGAGCAGTTTCGATCTGGTATCCCGTCTGATCGGTGGCTGGATGCGCGGATCGATTTTGGTTTTTTTCATTATTGTCCAATCGATCTACGTAATGGCGTTGCCTTTTATCTTTGTCTGTTACTGGATGCTGCTGCCTTTTAGCTACCTGATTTATCGACTGCGCAAAAGCGACGAAGAAGTTAAACAAAGTCACCGCCAGGAGTTTGTCCGCCGTCACTGCCTGAAACCGGAAAACCAGTACCACGTCGAGCGTTGGTTTGAGTACTACTACCGTCATTTTGTCGAAAAAAAGCGCTGGTGGAAGCGCGACCAGCTCTTTACTATCCCGCCGCTTGGCCGCGATTGGGCCCAGGGCTATACGCCGACGTTGGACAACTACTCGGTTGACCTGACCAGCCAAAGTTATCAGGCGCCGATCAAGCGGATCTTCGGCCGGGAAGACGAGATTAAAACCATCGAGGCCGCCCTGACCAAAAACCAGTCAACCAACGTCCTGCTCATCGGTGAAGAGGGGGTGGGGAAACACACGCTGGTGGACGACCTGGCCTATCATATCTATTCCGGCCAAACCAACCCGTTGCTCGCCTACAAGCGTCTGCTGAAACTGAATCTGGAGAAAATTCTGACCCAGACTACCGACCAGAAACAACGGGAAAACCTGTTGGAGGTGCTGCTTGACGAAGCCAACCAAGCCAAGAACGCGATCATACTGATTGACAATCTTGACCGCTACATCGGGGCGGGAACCGACCGGGTCGACCTGTCGCTCACGATAGAAAAAATGGCGCGTTCCCAGCATCTGCAATTGATTGCCCTGACAACGCCGTTTTTTTACCAAAAGGATGTCTACGTCAACGACCGCCTCAATCACATTTTTACCCCGATTGCCGTCAAGGAAGTCACCCGGGCGGCGGCGGAAATTATCATGCTCGATGTCGCCCTGCGCTACGAAACCCACTACCGGCTCACTATTCCTTACGAAACGGTCATGGAAACGGTGGCAAAGTCGGATTTTTACATCACCGCCATCCCATTCCCGGAAAAAGCGATCGATCTGCTGGACCAGGCCTGCTCCCGGCTGGTGGAAATCGATAAATCCAAATCGGGCGCGCCATCCACCCTGCTGCCGAAAATGGTGGCAGAGACTCTGGCGACCATCGCCCATGTGCCAACCGAGTTGTCCGATGCCCTGAAAGACAAACTCAACCGTCTCCAGGATGACCTCAACGGCCAGATCATCAGCCAACCGCGCGCGACCGCGGCGTTGTCCGCCGCCCTGCGCCGTTCCTTTGTCCTGCTGGGCAAACGCAAAAAACCGCTTGCCGCGTTTCTTTTCCTGGGACCGACCGGCGTGGGAAAAACCGAAACCGCCAAAGTCCTGAACCGGATTTTTTTCGGCGCGGCGGCGATCATCAGGTTTGACATGTCGCTTTACCAAACCAAGGACAATGTCCCGCAGTTAATCGGCGCCGGAGCCGACCAACCCGGCCTGCTGACCACCGCGTTGCGCAACAATCCCTACGGGGTGCTGCTGCTTGACGAAATCGAAAAGGCCGACCACGACCTGTTGAACATTCTTTTAACCGTGCTTGACGAGGGCTATTTTACCGACGGCGGCGGCAAACGGGTCGATTGCAAAAACCTGATGATCATCGCCACCTCAAACGCCGGATCCGACCAGATCTATCAACGCCTTGCCTCGACCGCGCCTGCCGTCCAGACCGGCGACGCCAACCAGAACCAATCGACCATCATTAACTATTTGATCGAAAATCACCTGTTTTCCCCAGAATTCCTCAACCGTTTTGACGGCGTGGTCGTCTATGACCCGATTGACAACGCTGCCGCGGCGGCGATCGCCCGGATGAAAGTAAAAGCCATCGTCAACGACATCTACCATCTTTACAAAGTCAAAGTAACGGTGCCCGACGCTTTGGTGGAGTCGGTGATTAGCAACGCCCAGTACCAACAGTTTGGGGCGCGCGATCTGGAACGCAATCTGCGCCAGATCATCGAGGACAAAATCGTCAAATTGATTCTGGAGAACCGCGTCAAGGAAGGCGACGAGATCACTTTATCATAGCCGGCAAATCTTCCTCTCGATATCCTGATGTTTTAAATCTAATGCCATGTCAACGTCCCGTTTGCTGGGTGATATTGTCTACTCAGTCCGATCATACAGAGTTTCTTGTCAGCCGGCGGCAAATTCGCCCAACAACATTTCGCATATTGATTGACTTTGTTGTCCCGTTTGTGATAATCTATCAACAAACTATAATTGGGATTATAACCAACGATCATGCTTAAAGTCTACTTTACCGCTTCGACATCAGCCGACCCCGTCTTCCACGCCCACTACAAAAAAATATTTCAGTTAATTAATCGACTGAAATGCCGGCCGCTGTCCGGCCAACAGATTATTGATCCGACGCTTTTGCGCAAGGACAAACAACGCTCCCCGGCAGAGATTTTCAAGCGGGAAAAACAACTGATCGACCAGGCCGATCTGGTCGTGGCCGAAGTCAGCCAACCTTCACTGGGAGTGGGAAGCGAAATCGCCTACGCCTTAACGCGCGCCAAACCAACTCTGGCCCTCATGTACGAAAACCACCAGGATCGAATCTCGCCGATGATTTCCGGCAACCCGTCGGAAAACTTATTTCTCGAGAGCTATAACTTTTCCCGGCTGCGATACGTCATCAAGGACTTTATTGATTATCTGCATCAACAAAAAAAACGCCGGGGCAAATTGATTGTGGTCGACGGCGGCAACGCCTCGGGCAAAACCACCCAGTCCAAACTGCTGGTCGATTATCTGCAACATCACGGCATCAAGACCAAATATGTCGACTTTCCCCAGTATTACACCTCGTTTCACGGGAAAACCGTGGCCAAATTCCTGCGGGGCGAGTTCGGCACGCTTGATCAGGTCTCCCCATATCTGGCGTCGTTGGCTTTTGCCCTAGATCGCGCCTCGATCAAACGGGAGATGGATGATTTTTTGCGCCGCGGCGGCTACATTGTTGCCAATCGGTATGCGACCTCGTCGCTGGCCCACCAGGCGGCCAAGTTTGCTAACCCCAAAGAACAGAACGAGTTTCTCAACTGGCTTTATGACCTGGAATACAAAGTGCATAAAATCCCCAAGGAGAACGTCGTAATCTATCTTTATGTTCCGGCCGCTTTTAGCCGGCGTCTCAACCGCGGCCGCGGCGGCAAGGCGTATCTCAACGGCAAAAGCGAGGACATCGAGGAAAAAGATTATCGTTACAGTCTTGCTACCGAAAAAATGTATCTGCAATTGGCACAGCACTACCGTCACTGGGTCAAGATCGACTGCGTGGAGCAACGGCGCCTGTTGTCGCCCCAGCAGATCCACGCAACCGTCATTGACGTTCTGCGTCAGAAACATTTGCTGGTCTAATCGGCGTGCCTCCCCGTATTTGACAAATCCTGGCCCGATTGCTATCCTTAGAGAATAGCTAATTGATATTATGGAAAAAATTGACAAAAAATTAATGGGCTTGATGTCGCTTTTTTTCCTGGTTTTTGTTTTGTTCGTCTCGGTGGTGATCTTTAACAAACCCATCAGCCAGTTTACCCGCGCCAGCCACGAAAATTCTCCGTCGGCCGACCGGTCACTCATTATCCTAAACGACGTCTACCCGCTCAAGGTCGGGACAAAAACCACCGTCAACGTGTTTGTCGTTTCCAACGCCGGTACGCCGCTGAAGAACAAAACCGTTACCCTGTCCGCCTCGTTGGGTAAGATCGACGCCAACAACCTGGTGACCGACAACACCGGTAAAACCAGCTTTTCCCTCTCTTCGGACCAACCCGGCGAGTCGTTGATTGAAGCGACCGTCGACAACAGTCTCAAGATCAACAAAAAGGTCACTGTTAAATTCATTCCTTAAATTAACCGTCTATGAAAAAAATCACCAAAGCTATTATTCCTGCCGCCGGATTTGGTACGCGTTTTTTGCCGCAAACCAAGGCGATGCCCAAAGAAATGCTGCCGATCGTCGATAAACCCGTGATTCAGTACGTGGTCGAAGAAGCGGTCCAGTCGGGCATTGAGGACATCATTATTGTCACCGGCTACAGCAAACGGGCAATCGAAGATCACTTTGACTCTCCCAATGCCGAACTGGTCAAAAATCTCCTGGCGGGGAAGAAAACTGCCATGCTCAAAGAAATCCAGGAGATTTCCGATCTGGCCAACTTCATATACATCCGTCAAAAAGGCCCGTACGGCAACGCTACCCCGATCCGCAGCGCCCAACATTTGATCAACGACGAACCGTTTCTGGTGTTATGGGGAGACGATTTTGTTTGGGCCAAACCCCACCGCGCCAAACAGTTGATTGACGTCTACGAAAAATTCGGCGCCACGGTGCTGTGCGGCATAAAAACCACCAAACCGGAAGACGCCGACCGTTACGCGTTTGTCCAGGGGAAAAACCTGGGAGACGGCATCTGGAAAGTGGAACGGCTGATCGAAAAACCCGGTCCCGGCAACCAACCCTCCGACTTAGCAATTGTTTCCGGCTACGTGTTGACGCCCGATATTTTCACCATTCTTAACCACCAGAAGCCGGGACGGGGCGGGGAGTATTACCTTCCGGAAGCGATCGACATCTTGGCCCGCCAGCAACCGGTCTATGCCGTGGAGATTAAAAACGGCAAATACTACGACACCGGCAACAAGCTTGAATATATGAAAACGGTGGTCGAATTCGCTTTGGCCCACAACGGCATCAGCCAGGATTTCCGCGATTTTTTGCGGAAAGTGAAGCTGTAACGACGGGCTATCGCCCGATTTTGTTATTGCATTTCTTCGTCTGCGTTGATACAATAACTCTTTATGACAAAAACGGCTCGGGAAAAACAGATACGGGAACTCTTTGCCCTTGGCGCCCATCTGGGACATAAGAAAAACCGCATCCATCCTAAAGCAAAACGCTATATTCACGCGATTGTCAACGGCACCTCGGTGATTGATCTCGAACAAACCACCATCCAGTTGGAAACGGCCAAGGCGTTTCTCAAGAACCAGGTCAAAGAAGGAAAACGGATACTGGCGGTGATTACGAAAAAGATCGCCAGTCAAACCGCCAAAACCATGTGTCAAAACCTGGGGCTGTCGTACGTTACCGCCAAGTGGCCACCGGGACTGTTGACCAACTTCGACAATATCTTCAAGAACGTCAAAAAAATGAAGACGTTGGGCGAGGCTAAAACCACCGGCGAATGGGAAAAATTCGTCAAACACGAACAAGTGAAGTTAAACAAACAACTGTTAAGACTGAATGTCCTTTACGGCGGGCTGGCCCAACTGGATCGCCGTCCGGACCTGATCATTACCGTCGATACCAAAACCGAAAAAAACGCCCTGAAAGAGGCTGGGGAAATCGGCATTCCGGTTGTTGCCATTCTCGACACCAACTCCAATCCGGAGCTGGTCCAGTATCCGATCGTGGCCAACGACGACTCCACCGTCACGGTCGAGTACCTGCTAAAAGACTTGTTTAGCGTTTTTCCCAAGAAATAATCTTATGCTCGATTACAAAAAACTGAAGCAACTGCGCAGCGAGACCGGCGTGTCTTTTTCCACCTGCAAAAAGGCGCTGGAAGAAACCAAAAACGACATGGCCGCCGCCAAAGAAAAACTTAAGCAATGGGGTGAGACAAAAGCCAAGGAAAAGGCCGGCCGCGTGACTACGCAGGGAGTAATCGCCAGTTACGTCCACCACAACCGCAAGGTGGCGGCCATGATCGAACTGGACTGCGAAACCGATTTCGTCGCCGGCAACCAAGAGTTTCAGGCACTGGCCCAGGAAATCGCCATGCAGGCCGCCTCAATGGGACCGGAAACCACTACGGTTGAGGCTTTTCTCAAAACCGAGTACATCCGCGATCCGGGCAAGACCGTGAACGACTTGATCAAAGAAGCCGTCCTTAAGTTCGGCGAAAATATCAAGTTGAAACGATTCATCAAGTGGCAGGTATAACTCTTCCCGATATAGCACGAAATTATCCTCTTGAGAGTTTGATCGGAGCAAAAGTACACAATCATCTTATTCTTCCTCATAAGGGCAAAACCTTACCGCTTACAACGATAGATTCCTATATTGATTTTAACCATCTATTGGAGTCTCATACCGACGACTTCGGCCGAGTTTACGATTTTAAAAGCCGGTTTATTATGGGAAATCCCCATTTTTCCACCGTTGCTCAATTGGCTCAACTTCTACGTATTGCCGCGGCCCGATCAATTTCTTTGGATCAGTTATCGTTTGACCATATCATTACTCTCGATTTCAAGGATCCAATTGGCTATGTACCTTTCGGGATGCCCAAACCTAGCGAGACAATCTATGAATATATGATTCATTCAAAGGGAGATCCCCAACGACAACATCTCCTTAAATATGTCATCCGTCGCCAACTACCAATCACTCACCTACTGACGTTTGTCGCTGCCCAGTTCACTCCAAGGGGCGCTGATCCCGTTTTTAGGATTACCACTGCTTATCCAGGAAAACCTATTCCACCAGATAGCGATTTCTGGAAAGAACACGTTAATATCGCCACCAAGCATCCGGAAAGATAAGCACCGTTGCCGTGTTAATTTCGTTTGCATTTTGGCAAATCTTCTTTACAATTAACCTATGGATCCGCAGTTGGCCGCTTTAAAAGTAACCTACCAAAAAGTCACCGACCACCTTAGAGAAGATTTGAAATCAATCAGAACCGGTCGCGCCAACCCCGCCATCGTGGAAAACCTGATGGTTGAGACTTACGGCGGATCAACCAAGCTGCGCCTTCTCGAACTGGCCACCATTTTAAGCGAAGGCCCGACCATACTGGTAATCATGCCGTTCGATCCGAGCACCATTAGCGACATCGAAAAAGCGATCTTGAAGTCGCCGTTGGGACTGTCGCCCCGCACCCAAGGCAGTCGCGTCACGATCGTCATTCCACCGCTTTCCCAAGAGCAGCGGGAAAAGTTATCCCGTCTAATCAATCAAAAAGTCGAGGAGCATAAAAACCAGGTGCGCCAACTGCGCGACGAACAACGCAAAAAAATCAAACAGGCGTTTGAAGAAAAGATCATCACCGAAGACAACCGTTACCGTCTGGAAAAAGAGATTGACGACGCTACCCAAACCACTGTCGGCGATATTCAGACAATCAGGGAAACCAAGGAAAAGGAAATTATGCAGGTCGGGTGACGTTGCAACCGACTACCGACCGGGGGGGCGTAAGCAAAAAACAGCATCTATGATAACCGTCTTGGTGTTTATTGTGATTCTCGCCTTGTTAATTTTGGTCCATGAACTGGGCCATTTTTTGGCGGCCAAAAAAAGCGGAGTATACGTCGAGGAGTTTGGCATCGGTTATCCGCCCCGCCTGTTCGGCAAAAAGATCGGCGAAACCCTGTACAGCATTAACCTGCTGCCGCTGGGCGGATTTGTCAAACTTTTCGGTGAAGAATCCGACGCCTACGAAAAAGAAAAGGCCCATCACCGAAAAAAACGCGCCTTTGTTAACCAAAAACCCTGGCGACGGATCGCCATTCTTACCGCCGGCGTCTGCGGGAATTTCCTGCTCGGCTGGGTGCTGATTTCCATTCTTTTTACCCGGGGCGTACCGACACCCACCAATCAAATCGCGGTTGAGGAAGTCCAGACAAATTCGCCGGCGCAGCGGGCGGGAATCAGAGACCGTGATCTCATCACCCGCGCCCAAGTAAACAGTCGAGACTATAAATTTCAAAGCTCCGACCAACTCATTGCTTTTGCCAAACGGTTCGCCGGCCAGCCGGTGATTTTTCAGCTTAACCGCAACGGCAAGCCTTTTGTCGTGGTAGTCACGCCGCGCGCCAGTCCGCCGCCGGGCCAAGGGCCGTTGGGTATTGTCATTAGCAACTATCTGGAAAAAAAATATCCCTGGTATCAGGCGCCTTTCTACGGCTTACTCGAGGCCTACCGGATCACCAAAACCATTATCGTTGAATTGGTGAAGACCGTTTATTTGGCCGTGACACTGCAAAAACCCCATGTCGAGGTGGCCGGGCCGATCGGCATCGCCCAGTTTACCGGAAAAGCAATCCGGTATGGCTTCAATGCCGTGCTGGAGTTCGTGGCGATCCTTTCCCTTAATCTGGCCGTTATCAACATTCTGCCGTTTCCGGCGCTGGACGGCGGCCGGTTGGTGTTTGTGGTTTATGAGTGGGTGCGAAAAAAACCGCTGAACAAAAACGTGGAGAAATATCTCAACCTGGCCGGTTTTTCCCTGTTGATTCTGCTGGTACTGATTATTTCCGTTCACGACGTTATCAACCTGATAAAATAAACGTCTTAGACATGAAACTGAAATTCGATCACATCACCATTTCCGGCGGCGTCTCGGTAGGAAAGAATACCCTGATGGACAACCTGAAACCGTTGCTTGCGCCGCTGGGTTGGAAATTTACCTCGGGCGGCCAGATTTTGCGCGACTATGCCAAAGAGTATGTCCAGCCGCTCGCCAGCTTGGCGGGAGAAGAATTTCATAAGAAAATCGAGGAACGCAGCCGCCGATTGCTTACCGGGCCGGAACATTATGTCATCGAGGCCTGGCTATCCGGTTTTGTCGCCCGCGACCTGAAAAACATCTTGCGGGTTTTATTAATCTGCAGCAACGACGCCTTGCGGGTCGACCGGGTGGCCAACCGCGATAAAGTAACGGTGGAACAGGCTAAGCATTTTATTAAGGAAAGGGAGCGGGTCAACTTCAAGGAATGGCAACGGATTTACGGCGACTACAATTTTTTCGATCCCAAATATTACTCAATCGTGATTGATACTTATTCCTGCGGACCGATGGAAACGGTCGGCAAGGTACTGGACAAACTCGGCTACCATAACGGAAAACATTAGGACTCCTTTTTTCGGTTTAAGCGCTATTTCTTCGCCTCCAGGCTATTTCGTTTGCAATGACCGCCTGACGCGCAGCCATGATCGGCTGGGGAAGAGGATACTGCGGTTGCCCGGTAACCGTAACGGTGCGATTGGCGCCAAAGTTAACGATGACAATCATTTTACCGCTTCCGTCTATTGGATCGATAAACAAACGGTCTCCACGCGGCCGTTCAGTTAAACGTATTGTCCCACCAGAAATTATCGGAGAAACTTCTCGTTCGATTAAATCCATGATATCAATTTGTCCGGTCGTCAAATCACACGAATATACCGCCACCGGCTGCCTCCCAGCCGCCAGTTCAACTACCATAGCGCCCTGATTACTCTCGCTTTGATAGACAAAAAAAGCCGGTCGAGACCAGCGCCGCCGTAATTGCCCCATGGCTCGATTCATGATCGCTGGACCGCCTGCAGCTATCGCTGATTGTCCTAAAACAGGAATGCGGAAATGATAGATCGATTGAGATCTTCTTCCCTCCTGCCCTCTCTCCGACCAGTTAACAACGCAGATATTTTGACCTGGATGTGATATCGGATTTAACTCCGAAATCATATCTGGAGTCATCACGAACGGTAAACCACTGTGGCAACATGCGACTTCAAGCGACCCAGGGTTAAAACCTGACTCAGCATTTGCCATGGCTTTGTCATTATATTACAAAACTGCCGTTTTTTGTTTTCGATTAGCGCTCAGTGTTGACTTATAGTTAATTTTTTAGTAAAATTTTGTCGTTTATGGGAAACGAAACAGGAAAAATCAATCGCACAGCAATCCGCCGCTTCACTGATGTAGAACGTAGGAGCACTTACCCATTAAGACCAGATAAATTGATGCAGGCTTTAAGAATTGGTAATGAGCTCGAAGCTAAAACTTGTTTATTCGGGACAAAAGTAGCGGGTCGTCACCACCTCAGTGTTTGTCTATGGAGCGATCCTGAGCCAGTTGAACCGAACACTCCGGTAATTATCAGTGCCGGGCTGCGCCCGCCCAGCGCCCACGTACCCGATTATTGGTCAGTTAATGTCGATCAAATTAGCCTTAACCCAACTAGCGGCGAGTTAACGGGGCTTGGCAATCGTCATTATCTTTACCAATATCAACTTATAGCCCATGATGGAAGAGCCATATTTCATTTTCCCAACCCTGCCTTATCAATGCAGTTAACGGTGAATGATCCGAAGGTTTTTTCCGCCTTTTTTGACCAACATAC
This sequence comes from Patescibacteria group bacterium, assembly GCA_023380935.1. GTDB lineage: Bacteria > Patescibacteriota > Microgenomatia > UBA1406 > GWC2-37-13 > UM-FILTER-34-12. Next base: position 24,719 of record JAMCST010000014.1, on the reverse strand, counting down.
GATGCCGGCCACGACGCATCAAGTCGGACTATATTGGACAAAACCAAGCCAAGATGATCAGCCGCGCTTGACTGATGCGATAGCATGGTGCGCCCGGACATATACTAGAGGAAGAGCGGATCAACCCGAAGGAATTATGATCGATCCGTCCAAACTTGAAAAATTGGCAGGGAAACTGAATGTTCCGTTTGTGGTCGACGGCGACGCAACCGTTAACCGGCTACTTTTCGGCGGCGGCTGGCAGAGCGAGGAAGACTTAAAAAGCACCGTTCTGGTTCAGGCAACTCCGTAACTCTTTCAACCGTTCAATTTAACTCCTGTTTTTTGACCAATCAAGTATAATGTGTTACTATGGGATTAACTCCTGAGGCCGTAAAACCGAGTTTAGGATTGGTATCCGAATCACCGGGTCGGAGAGGATTCCTAGAACTGCTATACCGCGCTACCGCCCAGGAACATCCCCGTTTGTTTGTTCCCGAGCGATATACACAGTTAGACGGCGCTATTGACCGCCGCCATCAGTGGAGAATGCGGATAGAAATACCTATTAAGGGTTTTGTTTTTGTACATACCATGCACAGGGTTACGCTTGATGCCGCCATATCAGCATCGGACGAACCCTATCAAGACGCTTGGGCCTTCTTGAGTAATGGCCGAAACTCACACCCGGATCATTTTCTCATTTATTCTCCCCGTAAAGATTTCGCGCAAAAATCCGACCCGGTGGTCGTTATGTTTCCCACTAAACCACTAAAGGGAACCGAGGTCTTTGTGGTTAATTTATCCAACGAGCGAGTACGGCTTTATCAGGAGAATCCTGACCTGCCCGAACGTACGGTTGCTAGGCTGACAGTGCTGCCGGCGCAATCACCACCGCCAATGTTAACTCTTATCGATCAACAAATGCTATTGATGATCGGACCGACGGGAAAAACGGTTAACATACACAATATCAACCGAAGAATCGCTCCTCCCGATCAGACCACTATTCAAGCTGAACAAATATCACGAATATTGATTAACGATCATAACCGACGGTTAGAAAAACCGTGAGACTCCATCGATTCTGCTATAATAGCAGTTATGCGCTACTCGCAACTGTTCGGCAAGACCATCAAAACTGCGCCGTCCGACGCCGTTAATCGCTCTCATTTACTCTTGTATCAGGCCGGATATATCCGCGAGTCCACGGCCGGCCGCTATTTTTTTCTTCCCTTGGGCCAGCTCGTTCAGCAACGCATTATCGCGATCATCAAAGAAGAAATGGACCGCTCCGGCGCCCAGGAAATGCTGGCACCGGTGTTGCACCCGCTTGAACTCTGGAAAGAAACCAACCGCACCAACACCACCGGTTTCGAACTGATGAAGGTGAAAGACCGCCGTGGCGCCGAGTTCGCCCTGGGCGGCACGGCCGAGGAGATGTTCGTCGACGTGGTACGCAAGATGTGTCTGAGTTACCGCGACCTTCCCCTTAACCTCTACCAGTTTTCCACCAAATTCCGCGACGAGTTGCGCGCCCGCGGCGGACTGCTGCGGGTACGCGAGTTTATCATGAAAGACGCTTATTCGTTTGACCAAGATGAAACAACCTTCAAAAAAAGCTATCAGCTGATGGCCGAGGTTTACCGAAAAATCTTTTCCCGGTTGGGATTGGATACCATGATGGTCGAGTCGGACAACGGTTACATCGGCGGCGAGTACTGCCATGAGTTTGTGGTGGAATCACCGGTAGGGGAAACCAGGTTTTTGACCACTGCCGACGGTCAATATGCCGCCCACGAAGAGGTAGCCGTATTCCATAAGGATAATAAAAATCCGGCCGACCCGCTTCAACCGTTAAAGGAAGTAGAAGCAGCACGGGGTACGACGATGGAAGACGGACAAAAACTGCACCAGCTTCCTTTATGGCAACAGATAAAAGACGTATTGTTCGTTGACGAAAAAGAACGCTACATTCTGGCGATAATCAGAGGCGACTACGACGTTAACGAAATAAAACTAAAACACCAAGTGGACGCAATCACCCTCCGTCATGCCACGGATGAAGAAATCCGCGGTCGGCTGCACTCCGAGCCCGGATTCATCTCGCCGGTAAACATCAAGAAACTGGCTGATCCCCAGCTGAAATTGATTATCGTAGCCGACGATTCACTAAGAACGATAAAAAATGCCTACGGAGGCGGCAACAAAAAAAACCGCGACCTGATTAACATGAATATCGACCGTGACTACCGTGGTGATATCGAGGCGGATATTGCCCTGGCTCAAGGCGGTTACACAACAGCGGATAAACGACAAAAACTACATCTGAAACGCGGCATTGAGGTGGGAAACATTTTTCAGCTTGGTTATCACTACTCCAAAAAAATGCGCGGCGCCACCTTTGTCGACCAGAACGGAAAATCCCGGCCGTATTACATGGGCTGTTACGGCATCGGTATCGGCCGCACCCTGGCGGCGATTGTGGAGGCACACAACGATAAACACGGCATCATCTGGCCGGAGACGGTCGCGCCGTACCAGTGCCATCTTCTCGGTCTGGATCGCCAAGATGAAAACGCAAAAAAACAGGCGGACGCGGTCTATCGGCAATTTACGGAAGCGGGGATAACGGTGCTGTATGACGACCGTGATGACGTGCGCGCCGGAGTCAAGTTTGCCGACGCCGACCTGATCGGCCTACCGTTGCGTCTGGTCGTCTCCAAAAAAACCAACACGCAAATCGAATTGAAGAAAAGGACCGAAACCGTTACCCAATTGATGTCGACAGACGACTGTATCAAATTTATCGAAGCGAACCGTTCTTAATGGCTATTATTTCAGTTAATTAATTAACTGAAATAAACTCGCGGGAATATTTTTATGAAAACCATCGTTACCCACCTTTATCCTGATGCCGACGCCGTCACCGCCGCCTGGCTGGTGAAACGTTACCTACCCGGCTGGAAAAATGCCGAGGTGGTCACGGTTCCGGCCGGAGAAACACTTGATCAACAACCGGTAGACAGCCAAACCGATGTAATTCATGTCGACACTGGCCTCGGCCGTTTTGACCACCACCAAACTGCCGCCTTTACCTGTGCTACCAAACTCGTTTTCCAGCATCTGGAACAAAACTCGCTGGTTAAAAATGACGGTCCTGCCCTGGAAAGATTAGTCAATTTCATCAACGCGGTTGATAATTTCCAGGACGTCAATTTTCCCGATCCAGACAGCGACCGCTATGACTTCGGCTTTCACCAGCTCGTCGAAGGCCTAAACTACCAACTGCCGTCCGTAGCCGCCGTCACCGCCACCGGATTTTTACTGCTTGACGTAACGCTGCGAGCGCTAAAAAACAAAATCGGTGCCGAGGCCGCCATCAAAAGCGGCCTGGTATTTACCAGCCATTGGGGAAAGTCGTTGGCCCTGTTGACCGGCAACAGCGGCGCCATTAAAACCGCTTTGAAACAGGGTTACCGGCTGGTGATCACCAAAGACCCGAAAAAAGGCTCGGTGCGCATCAAGTCCTACCCCAGCCTTAAGTACGCATTGACACCAATCCATCGGGAGATCATGAAGGCGGACAAAAAGGGTACCTGGTTTTTGCATGTGTCCAAAAACATGTTGTTGAACGCCTCGGCAAAAAATCCCCACTTCATCCCTTCGCCACTCACCCTGCCACAATTGATTGCAATCGTCAAGAAAGTTTAATAGAATAGAGAAGAATTAAATCTGGAGTCGGTTTTTATACGTAGTTGTTTCCGCATGCCATCTTAAGGAGGTGTTTTTATGGTCGTAGTGAAACGAAGAAAAGGCGAATCCAAAGACAGTGTGTTTCGTAAATTCACCCGGTCGTTTATCGAGGAAAATATCCTTGATGACGTGAGAAAAAAGCAGTTTTACAAAAAACCGTCACTAGTGCGTCAGGAAGAAGAGAAGGAACGAAGAAAAATGCGCCACAAACGGCACAGCATCATCAGAACCGGTTATTACCGCCGTAAAATCCACTAGCGTATGATTAATATCATCGTCCCTTCCCGATATAAAATTAACCGGAAATTGACACGCGCCTTTGCCCAACAAACGCTTGAACAGATGTCGGCAAAAAATCCGTTTGACCTGAACTTGGTGTTTGTGGGAAAAAACAAGATGCGCATGATTTCCCAACGCTACAAAAACGAAAACGTCGCACTGCCGGTATTGAGTTTTTATTATCCGGACCAGCAGCTGGGTGAAATCATCATCTGTTATCCCCAGGCGGTACTGTTGGCGGCGCAACGCAACAAAACCGTCGACCAGACCCTGATCCAGTTGTTAAAACACGGCATTACCAATCTGGTCAGACGCTGACGCCGTTAGCATTTAGACCCAATCATGTATTACCTGAAATACCGACCGCACACGCTGGCGGAAATCGACAACACCCGCGCCCGTTCCACCATCACCAAAATCTTGGAGTCCGGTCAACTGCCACACGCTTTTCTTTTTGTCGGCCAAAAAGGTACCGGCAAAACTTCCACGGCGCGCATCTTTGCCAAGGCGGTTAACTGCCTGGAAAACCACTTTTCCCAAAACAAAAAAACCACCATCGAACCCTGCAATCGCTGCGCCAACTGCAAAACCATCGACAGCGGCGCCTCGCCCGACATTATGGAACTCGACGCCGCCTCCAACCGCGGCATTGAAGAGATTAAAACTCTGATCAAAGAGACCGGATTCGCGCCGATGCACAACCGCCACCGGATTTTTATCATCGACGAAGCTCACATGATCACCCACGACGGTTTCAACGCGCTGCTAAAAACGCTGGAAGAACCGCCCGCCGGCGTCATCTTTGTCCTGGCGACCACCAATCTGGAAAAGGTGCCGAAAACGATCGTCTCCCGCTGCGTCATGGTAAATTTTGAGAAGGCTCATCCCGAAGAGATCGCGCGCATGATTAACCGGATTGCCGCCGGAGAAAAGTTAAAACTAAATCAAGATCTGATTGAGTTGGTCGTCCAACACAGCGACCGGTCGTTCCGCGATGCGGCTAAAATTCTCCAGGACTTGGTGATGCAGCATAAGTTGGAAACCGACGCGGCCAGACAATATCTGGGGATCCGTTCTCCGGAAAACTTGTTGCACATCCTGCAAATTGAACCGCGGGAAAAGGCGATCGCCTGGATCAAGGAGTTTGGCGACGCCGGCGGCAGCGCCAAAGCGATGATCGAAGACCTGCTCAGCCGGTTGCATGAACTGTTGCTGGCGCATTACGGCGTCACCAAGGTCGACGATAGCGCCATCCGACTGTCCGGACGCCAATTACTCACTTTGCTGAAGCTGTTCAACGACGCCTATGCCTTATTAAAAAACAGTCCGGTCGAAGTAATTCCCCTTGAGATTGCCATTATGGAGTATTACAATAAAAAGGAACAATCAAACGACCAAGCCGCGTGATTGGCCAGTCGATTACCAACTTATTAATTTTATAGAGCATTTATGAACAATCCCCTCAGTGGTTTAGGCGACCTCCAAAAATTACAGGCGCAGGCGCAGAAGATGCAGGCGGCGCTGCAACAGGAAGAGGTGGTGGTGGAAAAAAACGGCGTCCGGGTGGTACTGCGCGGCGATCAACAGATTATCGAGGTGTCGGTCGACGGCATCATTGAAAACCGGATTGCCGAAGCGATCAACGAAGCGGTAAAAAAAACCCAGGAGCTGGCGGCCAAAAAGCTGATCGAGATCTCACAGCAGGGTTGATCACAACACCAGTTTTCATCAATCAATGGTCAAACTGTTTTCCGGCACGGCGCACCAGCGCTTAGCGCAGGAAATCGCCAACTATCTTAATCTACCCATTTCCCGGGCCGAGGTGATCCGCTTTGGCAACTCCGAGGTCAAGGTCACTATCCAGACGCCGGTAAAACACCAGACCTGTTTGGTGGTCCAACCGACCAGCAACCCGACCGACACCCACCTGATGGAATTGTTCCTTTTCTGCGACGCTTTGAAAAGGGAAGAGGCGGAAAAAGTCATTGCCGTCATTCCTTATTTCGGCTATGCCAAACAAAACCTCCAGCACCGCCCGGGTGAATGTGTGTCTGTCAACGTGGTGGTGCGTTTTCTGGAAACGATCGGTTTTGCCAAGGTTTACGCCATTGACATTCATGATGAGGCGACGGCCGGGGTTTTTAATATTCCGTTTGCGCCCCTGTCCGCTCTACCGCTGCTGGCCGAAGAGGTCCGCCGTTATTTCTCCAACCAGCGCATTTCGGTAACCCCGGAAACGATCGCGCTGGTGGCGCCGGATCAGGGGGCGGTGGAAAAGGTGCGTAACTTTGGCCGGGCATTCTTCCGGACCGAACGCTTTTCCGAGGCGGTGATCGAAAAAAAGCGCGACCAAAACCTTCCCCACCACGCCGAACCGCTGGCCATTTACGGCGACGTTAAAGACAAAATCGCGCTGATCGTCGACGACATGATCGTTTCCGGCAGCACCGTTATACCAGCGGTGGATCTGTGCCTAAAGCATGAAGCGTCTGCGGTCTATGTGGCGGCTGTCCATCACGACTTTACCCCGGACGCTCCTAAAAAATTACAGGAAACGGCGCTGGAAAAACTGTTTACCACCAACACGATTGCCCTGCGCCGCGAACAGCAATTTCCCAAACTGATGGAGTTTTCGGTGGCCAAGCTGATCGCCGATAACCTGCGTTAACCGCACCAATTACCCTTGACAATCAATCCAAATCCCCGCATAATAGTTGATATGGTAGAACAACCTGCCGCTCACAGTTCGGTTCAACGGATAGCGGCCCGTATCGCACCGCTGGCGCTGGGAGGAACGGCGGCAGCAGTTGCATTAACCGGATGCGCACCGGCTGAACAAGTCAAACCCACCCCGCCTTTGCCGGACCATAACCTTGCTCTTAATCCGGACCAGGGTCAAGACATGATTTCAGCCGAATATAACGTCGGTGCCGATAACCCGATTAAAATCGGGGGTTTTTCCTTCGAGAACTACCAAGGGAAAAGTATAGAATTGAAAGATGACAATCAAATAGTTAGCACTTATAGCAAACTGGCGATTACCGACGTTCCTACCACTCCATTCGTATTAAAGCCAATTGATCAGCGCACCGTGGAAATCGTCACCACCAACGGAAACCACCAAGAGACCACATTAACCGAGGCCAGACGCACTAAAGACGACCCTCCGGGAACCCGTCCGGCTGGCCGCAGTGATCTATACCTTAAGGTGGTTAAAAGTGCCAACCCAAGCACTAAAACCAAAGATGGTGCCAATGGGGAAAAAGCTTCTCAACCGGCTGTCGATACCAAGGCTAAAACCGAAGCAGAAACTGCCGCGGCTAGCAGCGACCTAATCATCAGTGTTCCAGACGGCATGCCTTACGCAGAAAACACTGTGCAGGGGATTACCGATGGTAAAACTTTTGTCGTTGACGGTTTCCGCTTTCAAGTGGAAAAAGGCGCGGTATATTTAATCGGCGCGCACACTTCCGGCAAATACAACATATTTCCGGTGGCCGCTTCGGGCTTTTACATTTCCACCAGCAAAGGTGATCTTACGGTTAGTGGAGGAATACAAACAAGAGATGACGGTAGTCAAATAAACGAGATTTTAATCCAAAAAGCCGCTGCGCCAAAAAGTAGTACTACACCTTAATAACGGCTGCGGTTTTCCAGCGATTTTTTCAGTGTCATATAGTCGGCATACTCCAGACTGGCGCCCATCGGCAGACCGTAACCCAGCCGCGTAATCTTCAACTCTTTAACTTGCAAACCCTTTAACTCTTTAATCTTATCCCGGATATACATCGCCGTTGCCTCACCTTCCATGTCCGGATTGGTGGCCAGAATCACTTCCTTAATCTTGCCGTCCTGCTGGATCCGCTTGATCAGGGCGGCGATGAAGATGTCGTCCGGGCCGATGTTGTTGAGCGGGTCGATCCGGCCGTGCAGAACATGATAGACTCCCTGGTAGATATTGCCGGTTTCCAAAGACAAAATGTCGAGCACGCTTTCCACCACCGTAATTACTCCCTGGTCACGCTGTCTGTCACTGCAGATGTCGCAAACATCGGCTTCGGTCAGATTGAGACAGACGCGGCAGCGTTTGGTCCTGGCTTTAAGCTGATTGATCTCGACGGCAAAGTCCTGCAGATCTTTTTCCGGCAGCCGCAACAGGTAAAACGCCAGCCGGTTGGCGGTTTTTTCGCCGATGCCCGGCAGCCGTTCCAGGAAAAATGCAATCTTTTTTAGACTGGGTGGTAGGGTAGCCATAGACAATCATCAATTCTACCTCACTAGACCTGAATTATCTCGACCATTAAGAGCGGCCGGCGGCCGGTCTCCTTAAAGAAATAATCTTCCAACTGCGCTACCAATTTTCTTTTCAGTCCGGTGATATCCATCTGGATTCCTGATTGTCCGGACAGTCCGTGTTTGATGGTTGCCAGCGCGCCGGCCATCAGGACCGGTTCGGCTTTCTCAAATACAAAGCCGCGCGTAATCACCCGGGCCGGACTTAACAAATGTCCCTGCTTGTCGATCGTCACCACTGCCACCACCATCCCTTCAAAAGAAAGGGTTTTGCGATCGCGCAGGATCACGTTACCCACATCGCCGACCCCGTAAGCGTCGACGTAAATATTGTCCGTTTCCACTCCGACGTCGGTCTGGGCGTGATCGGAGGTAAACACGACCGCCTCGCCCTCCTGGAGCAGGAGGATTTTATCCTTGGCATAACCGAGGTCCTGGGCAATCTGCTGATATTGGCGTTGATGACGGATTGTGCCCCCGATCGGGATCAGATATTTGGGTTTGGTGAGACGAATCAGGTATTTGAGATCTTCTCGGTTGCCGTGGCCGGAGGCGTGCAGCTGATCCTGAATATCGCTGTAAACGACATCGGCGCCGCGCAGCGCCAGTTCCTCGATCAAGGCATAGACCTCGTTCTCGTTGCCCGGAATCGGATCCGAGGAGAATAACACCTTGTCGCCCGTTTTAATCTTGATACTCTTGTTTTGATTATGGGCGATTTTGGCCAGGGCAGAGTTATACTGCCCCTGCGACCCGGCCACAATCAAACAGACGCGGTTGGGAGGCAGTCGGACAATCTCCTGTTCCTTGCCAAACAGACTGTGGGGAATGGGCAGATAATTGATCCCCTGTGCCAAAGTGGTATTTTCCCGCATTGACCGACCCATAAAGACAATCTTTCGGTTAAACTTGATGGCCGCCTCGACGCACTGACGGATCCGGGAAATGTTTGAGGAAAAGGTCGTCATAATAAATTTACCTTTGGTTTTGCGCATCTCGTCCTCAAAGGTCTGACCCACCACCGCTTCGGACAAAGCCAGGCCTTCCCGTTCGGCCCCCAGGCTGTCGGATAACAGACAAAGCAATTTATCTTCACCGGCTCGGGCAATTTCGTAAAAGTCCGGCGGGTCGCCGTAGGGGGGCATCAGGTCCAACTTGAAATCCGCACCGTGATAGATGCTGCCCACCGGTGTCTTAAGCAGAATATGAGTGGCGTCGGGAATCGAGTGGGTGACATGGATAAAGCGGGCGCTGATCTCGCCAAACCGATAATCCTTGCGGTACTCAATTTGTTTAATCGCCACGCTCTGGCCGAATTCCTTAAACTTGCTCGTTAAAAACCCCGCGGTCAGCCGGCTGGCGTAGATCGGCGGACGGCCAAGTTTGTCGTAGTGGTAGGGTAGAGCGGTGATATGGTCTTCATGGCCATGGGTAAGCAAAACCGCCCTAATTTTGTCGACTTTGTCCTCCAGATAACCAATGTCGGGAATGACGAAGTCGACCCCAAGTTCTTTTTCCTGGGGAAAACCGATGCCGCAGTCGACAATCACGATGTCCTGGAGTTGGTAGTTTTCGCTTCCGGCCGATTTGTTCGGTATCGTTTTGGCGTTGACGTTTTTGTATAATTCATAGACATACATGTTTTTTGTCACGCCGACGATGCCGCCGAGCGACAAAAAACGCAGTTTATATAGATTCATAAATTTAATAAATATTAAAATTCCTGATTTTTAATTCATTATACTGGATAAATGACATTTACCGCTAAGTTGATTAAAGATAAATTGCTGGAGGTATTTGATCCGGAGCTCAATATCTCAATCGTCGATCTAGGATTAGTCTATCATATCAAAGTTTTCCCGAAAAAACAAGTGCAGTTGACCATGACTTTGACAACCATCGGCTGTCCGCTGTTTTCCTTGATTGAAGACGAGATTCGCGCTAAACTAAAAGAGATCGGGGTTAAACAGTTAAAGATCAAGCTCGTATTTGACCCGCCCTGGACCATGGATAAGATTAGCCCAAAGGGGAAAGCGATGTTGGGAATTTAAACAAATTAACCTAATTACCTAACTTAACCATTATGCCTAAAGGTTCATTTTGGTCCGACACCTTCGAGCAGCTGGCCGAACTGGGCAAAACGACTGTCAAACAGTCAACTCAGGCGGTCAAACAGACCTTCAATCCGGTTAAAATCCTGGAAAAGGCGGTTAAGCCGGCTAACAACCAATCCGGCGACAAAGGGGTGGAAAAGCCGGAAGGCGGCAATAAGCAAAATCAGCGCCACACTCCGCTTGACCTGGAAAAACTCCAACAACGCTATCAAAACCAAGACAAAGCCAAAGCCGACATGCTGCGTAACCGTTTGTTCCAACTGGTCAAGTCGGGTGAGGAAAAAGTCCTTCAGGAAAAAAAGCAGGAACTGCTCGAGAAAAAAAGAAAAGAAGAGTGGGAAAAGGCGGAAAAGAAAAAACGCGCCCAAGAAGCGGCCAACCAAACGCCGGCCGAAGTCCCGCACGGCAAAGAACGCCGTTCAATTTTTTCTCCCAAAAAAGTCGCCAAGCGCGAACAGGCCGAAGTCAAACCGGCGTCGGGAAAACAATAGGGAATATAAACAATATTCAGATTATTGTTTTCCGGGATATTTGGCGGTCACCTGTGGTAAAGATGAAACCCCACTTGTCGACGCCAGCTTCGTTCTTATCTGCCCTAATTGATCAGCGTCTGTTGCGCCCAACGCCTGTCGCCGGGCATCAATCACCCGCTGCTGTTCCTGCTTTATACCAGCAATTCTCGCTTCTGTCCATGCCAACGCTTGTCTTTGTTGATCAACCCTTTTATAGCCATCAACAGCGGCTTGAGCTGCGACCATAATTGACTCACGAGATTCTCCAGCGGCGATCCTGGCCTTAACTTCATCTGTAACGCCAGGTATAATCGGTACAGCGTTTGTTGGTTTTTCCATTGCCATTGCAACTCTAAGAATAGCGTTCGCCCTAGTCCGTTTATTGATAGTCTCTTGTGCCGTTGCTTTAATCTGATCCATTGTTTCGCCGGCGTTCCTTCGTCTTCTTACTTCTTTTACTGCAGGATGATCAGCTTGAACACGTTCTCCCCGCTCAAAATCAGAAACAATCTTTAAAATATCTGCTTCTGTGGCTGGCGAACCCACTACGCCTCTTAATTCCTGTGCCTCGGCTTGCCTAAGGGGAAATTCGCGCGCTAAAAGATTGTCTTTGGCTCGATCAAAATTGGCTTGGGCCAGACTAAATCGCTGGCGTAATTCACTTAGATCAGGAGCCTGTGGCGGTGCCTCTGATCGGATCGGAGACGCCTCTGGAGACGGAGTAAAGGATTGTGGTTGAATCGGTACTGTCATGGTTGTTTTGACCGATTGCTTATTTCTGTCGTTATTTCTATGATTAACTGATAATAGACAAAGAGGAATAAGATGTCAAGCGACGAGCTTTTTACACTATATTTGCCACATTAAAAATCACTGCCATTACTTTGAAAAAATAAATGCCGACAAAAACCCTAAGATCATAATTGCAAAAACGACCCCGAAAATGATCGCTATAACATTCCTGTTTCGTACACCCAGATTAGGAACTATGACGAAACTCTGGGCGTATTGAAAAAGTCTGTTGCACTGAGTACAGCGATATGTCGTTACTCTCCGGACATCGTTAAAATCAGTTTCGTGCATCCCCATCATTAATTTTAAGGGCGTTGTGGGAACCTCCGCCTTGGCGTACCTTTGCACGAGTGCACTTCCGTAAGTATGATCTATTACGCAGCCTTTCTCTAGTGTACCTTTGCAATCTGGACATTTATCTATCATATTAAGGACAACTCGATTCTGAATTAATAACTAGTCGGGGTAGTGAGACTTGAACTCACGACCTCACGGTCCCGAACCGTGTGTTCTAGCCATCTGAACTATACCCCGTGGTAATTTGTATATTATAACAAGCTGGGGAAAGATTGTATAACCGTCGATCGCTGGAATTTTGCCAATTGGCCTGACATCGCAGATTGTGGCTGATTCCCATCAGTTTCTGTGAAAAACCCACAAGTCATGGGCGGCTTGTCGGCGAATTTGTTGACGTAGTATTCCGTTTCTACCCCAAAGCAAGGCTGTCTGATATGGACACTGTAATAACAGACCGGGTTTTAACCAAGTCCCATCATTTCCTTTAATTTGACCTTCCACATATTCGTCTTGCCAGTTATGAGAGAAGATCGCTTTCTCCATGTGCCTATTTTACTATCTGAAACGAATAAATCAATTGTTTCAGTTAATTAATTAACTAAAGGCCGGTAGCGTTCCTGAACCGCTTGTGTTTTTCGTGTTCCCAAAACCGTCTGTAGTTTCCGTGTTTTACCCCGGGACGCACCAACAAATCCACAGCCAGGTTTTCGAAAAAATTAGCCAGTTTTTCTTTTTTCAATAGCGAGCGCATTAACTCCGCCAACCGACTGTTTGGCTGAAAACTCAACAAGGCAAACTTGGCCACCGTGGCCGTGGACACCTTAACGGTGTCAGCGATGATCGGCGGATCAACGCCTTTAACTAACAGGTAAATGACGGTAATGCGTTTGGCAATCATGATCTTTTCGCTGGGGCTGAATATCTCATCAACACACTCGTGAAATTTCCCCGCATTCACCGAACTGTCCATCACTTTCAGAAACACCTGGTAAATTTTCTCCCAAATCTGATCTGGCAGTTTTTTCTTGGATACGTATACCATGTTTGTTTTCAGTTAATTAATTAACTGAAAATATCGTAAATAAATAGGGAAACGGACGCAACGGACTATAGACCACAAAAATAGAATACGGATTGTATTAAACGGATAATTTGATAGAATTCATATAAGAATTTCTGTCGCTGAATTTTAACTATGAAGGTAGAAGGACCGTATCAACTCAGTCTTGTGGTTCCTAAACCCATCGAACCAAGTGAACCATTTTTCGTATTACAGAACGGGACAATGATTTTCCAACACTGCGGACCGAATGCCGAAGGAATTGGAAAAGTGCCTCCGGGTTATACTCTTTGGATCAGTCGACCTAAAACGACACCAAGACCGGGAGAACATCAACAAGGACATGTTATACAGATATACAAAGGTTGGGAAATAGTAAGAATAGTCAAAATCGGAACTGCTACAATATCCGCTGGTACACCTGTTTATTACTGAACCTACTAACCTCTGCCGCGTGAACATTTACCTGTCTGCTATAATTAATCAACATTACCTTATCAACCGTTTTCCTTGGGTCTTATGCAACTCTTCAACACCTTAACCCGTCAGATGGAGGAATTCAAACCCATCAACCCGCCGCGCGTGACTTTTTACCACTGCGGTCCCACTGTCTACTGGATTCAACACATCGGCAACCTGCGCGGCATGACGATGGCCGATCTGATCCGCCGCAGCCTGGTTTATTTTGACTACGAGGTGGATTTTGTCCGCAACTACACCGACGTCGGCCATCTGACTTCGGACGCCGACTCCGGCGAGGACAAAATGGAAAAGGCCGCCAAACGCGAACAGCTTAGTCCCGAACGAATCGCGGACAAATATATCAAAATCTTTGAAACCGACACGACCCGACTAAACATTCTTCCCCCCACCCACACGCCCCGCGCCTCCCAACACATCGACGGCATGATTGCCATGACCAAAACCCTGTTGGAAAACCACCAGGCCTACGTCACGCCGCTAGCAATTTATTTCGACGTTTCCCGTTTTCCCGATTACAACCGACTTAACCGGCAGAAACTCGATCTAAATCGCCCAGGCGCCGGCAAGGGAACGGTGGAGGATCCGCAGAAAAAACACGCCACCGACTTTGCCCTGTGGTTTTTCAAAGTGGGCGAACACGCCGACGCCCTGCAAACCTGGCCGTCGCCCTGGGGAGTCGGTTTTCCCGGCTGGCACATCGAGTGTAGCGTGATGGCCAAAGAGCTGCTGGGAGAGACGATCGACATCCATATGGGCGGGGTAGAGCACGTCGCCATTCATCACACCAATGAGATTGCCCAGAGCGAGTCGGCCAACCACAAGCCGTTTGTCCACTACTGGCTGCACAACGAACACTTAACCCTGAAAACCGGCAAGATGTCCAAGTCACAGGGAACCGGCCTGGCCCTATCCTCGTTGATCGATCAAGGCTACGATCCGCTTGACCTGCGCTATTTTTTTCTCACCGCCCATTACCGCACCCGTCAGGAGTTTTCCCTGGAGGCACTGAATAACGCTAAAATTTCGTACCAAAAACTGCGTGACGCCGTCATTGCCTTGAAAAAACAAACCCAGCGCACCAGTTTGTCCCGGGAAAAACTGACCCAACTTGAATCTTATCAGCGTCAATTTACCCAGGCACTGGCTAACGATTTCCAGATTCCTCAGGCACTGGCCGTCACTTGGGAGATGGTAAAGTCAAATGTGCCTTCGGCTGACAAACTGGAGTTGCTTTATGAGTTTGACCGGGTGCTTGGCTTGAAACTCGACGCAGCATCCGAAGCACAGGTTCCGGAAACGATAACCGCACTGGCCCGGCAACGCCAACAAGCGCGTCAGAACGGTGATTTTGCCCAAGCCGATGCGCTGCGTCGGCAGATCGAAAAAAACGGTTATCTGGTCGAAGACCAACCCGACGGTTGTCAAATCAAACCGAAAAGATAACCGTTCTATATTTCAGTTAATTAATTAACTGAAATAACGTTATGTCGTACCAACCGAACCGATACAAAAGACTGTTTCACGGTATCCGCCGCCGACTGGCCAAACACTGGCTTAAACGGATGCCGGCCGTCCAGATCGCCCTGACCGGCAGCCAGGGAAAAACCAACACCGCCGCGGTGCTTCATGCTTTGCTGACGGCCGCCGGGCCAACCGTGGTCACCGATCCCAACCTGGACACCACCTTTAACGTCCCGATCACCGCGCTCAAGGTCCGCCCCGGCACCCGCTTCGCCCTGTTTGAGTTGGGAGTCGATCACCCGGGCGAGATGGATCAGCATCTGGAAATCACCCATCCCTGTCTTGCCGTTATTACCGGCATCTCGCCAGTGCACACCGACAATGAACATTTCGGTTCCCTGGAAAAACTGGTGGCCGAGAAGCAAAAACTGATGGCCGCCTTACCCAAAAGCGGCTATGCCATCCTGAACTACGACGATAAGATCGTCCGTTCCATGGCCACGGCCACCCAAGCCCAGGTGCTTTGGTATGGCAGCGACCCCCACCATTGTCATCTTTGGATTGATCAGATTCAGACGAACCTAAACGGCACCAGCTTTACGTTGCACCGCTCTCGCATCGCAGCCGGATTTGGCTGGCTGCCAAACCAATGCACTGTCACCACCAAACTGATCGGGAAACACCACCCGTTTAATCTGGCCGCCGGGTTGCTGACGTTGGCGACGCTGCAAAAAATCATGGCGTTTAACGTCTCATTTGCCCGTTTGCTGGCAGTGATTAAAACCATTGTCCCTTTACCCGGACGAATGAGCGTGGAAGCCGGACCGTTGGGAACTATTGTCCTTAACGACTCCCTGCGCGCTAATCCCGCCTCGACCCGGTCGGGCCTGGAAACATTGGCGGCAGTACGGGGCGTTAAAGGCAGGAAGTTTGCCGTTTTGGCCGAGATGGGTGAACTGGCCGATCCGGAGACCGAACACCGCCAGATCGGCGCCCTGGTCGCTCGGCTGAAGATCGATTATTTAGTGGCCATCGGGCCGTGGCAACGGTACACTGCCCAAACGGCCATCCGATCCGGGATGGCGCGGGAAAACGTGATGGTGGTCGACGACGTGGCAACGGCGGCCGCGGCGCTCAAACCGCGGCTTAAGTCCGGAGACCTGATCTATCTGAAGGGCTCGCTACTGCGTCACGTCAACCGGATCCTGCTGCTGCTTGAGGGAAAACCAGTGGACTGCCGGGTGACTTTATGTCCTTTTTATCATCCGTGTCAACAATGCCGCTATTTACATACCGGATATGTGGCACCGTCATGAAAACAGCCACAAATACCCCTTGTACAATTGATTAACCGATGTTATAATGAATTTATTAATGGTGGACTGTTAGAAAATCTCCTCACCGACTTCTTCTTGAGATAGTTTTGCAGTACACCAGGGCAAGATTATAGCGCAAATGAACATACGACCGACCACTCAAGGTCAGATCGAAGACCAAATCTCTAAAGAACTGTCTAAATTTTACGTAAAAACACTTGGCGTCGGCCCCAAACAAGTACGCACCTATATCATCGACGACATGATTGTGATTCGGGCCCAAAGCCAACTGTTGCCGATTGAGCGCCATCTGCTGGCCGGCGCCGACGGCATCGAGTTAGTGAAAAACATGCGCAAAACCCTCCATGAATTAACCACAAAACAGTTCAACAAAACGATCAAACGGATTACCAACCATGAGGTGATCGGCACCCACAGCGACATTTCCACCAAAACCGGTGACCGGGTCGAGATTTTTATTCTTGACACCAATTATCAAAAAGAGTTGGAATCCGCTTTGCTTCGGGAGGGCTAAACACAGCTCCGTTTCCAGACGGATCGGCGGTAGCCATCCATAGGCAGGATTGATAAACCGCGCCTATGGAAACCGATGGCTTCTGGCATTATACCTCTTACGGTCTGGCGATCGCCAATACGATTGGCGCGATCGTGCTGGCCGAACTGATCATATTCGAGTTCCCTTACCTTGGCCTGTTCCTGCTGATCTTTGTCATTACCCTGATATATAATTTCCGCCGTTACTTCAAAAAAACCACCGCCGATCGACCAAGACTAAGGTGGCGACGGCCGCCGCTGATAGATTCTAATCACCGGATGATCAAAAACGGTCGCGGTTTCCTCGGCTTGCTCGTCGTCGATATGAATTACGAACTGGCCAAACCAACTCACGCCCGGGTAGGCGTCAAACTCCTTGACAAGGTGAAATCCAAGCTGACCGTTAAATAGATTTTGATAATACCAATTCAGCCGGGGATAGCGCAGTTTGAGATTGGCACACCGATCACTGCGATAACCGGAAACGAGACTCGCCGACACCGACGCGCCGTCCGGACTCGCGCAGGTATAGTTTGCCCAGATCCGGCGCGAGGGAACGATAATATAATCGGCCCGATCTAACGCCTGAAGCAGCTGGTTAAATAAACGAGGATCACTGTCAAGATCGTAGAAATTGAAGTTGATCACCCGATAGCGCGAATAGGAATCCCCAAGGGGCAGATCGACCACATTGGCCGTCTCCGATAGGATGTGCCTCCCGTCAGGAATGGTTTCGCTAATCCAGCGCGAGGCGGTCAGACGGATGTCCTCGCGTTGATAAAGGGAAAGCTCGGCCAATCCCGGCAGGATCAACACCATGATTAAAACACCACCAACCCCGTAATAAACAAGGGGCGATAAATGACGCCGGCCAATGTTGAGCAAATCGGCCAGTGCCAGCCCGCCAAAAAGCGCCAGTACCGGAAACGTCAGCGCCATAAAACGCGTCCATTTGGCGAAAATAAAGGCGTTGGGAAAACCGGCCACCACCAAAACCAAACCCAACAGGCGATACGACCGCCGTCTCCACGGCGCCATTATTATCCCCAGCAGCGCCGCCAGCCAGAGCGGCCAACCCAAGGCATAGGGAAAAACTTTGACAAACTGGAACCAAACCGGAATCGAGTTAACGAACTGGCGCGTGTAAAAGGGGACTACCTGACCCAGGGCCACTGCCGTTTCATAATGCGACGCACTGATAAAATCCGGAAAGTTTAGCAGATAATGGGGAGAAAAGATCAGCGTCCATGCCGCCACCAATATCAGCAAGGCGGCCAGTTGAACGGCCCGCCGCGCCTGACCTACCCGGTGATCGGTCAACCAAAGTAAAACCACCGGCAGCGCCGTGAACGTTACCGCGCTGATCTTGGTCGCTACGGCCAGACCAATCGTCAAGGCGCTTAAGGCGATGAAACGCCGGCGGTTCAGCCTTTTTTTCAGAAACACCAATCCCAGATAGACCTGAACAGTATACAAACACATCAACAGCGACTCGGTGGTGCCGAAATGGGCCAGTTGGATCGCGTAAGGAATACTGGTAAAGATTAGAAGAAACAAAACCGGTTTGGTTTTCGGTTTTAGCCACACGGCAATTTTTACTAAAATCAACGCGGTGGCGATGGAAGCCAGCGCCGCAATCAATCTCAAGGCGATGGTGGCTGCGGCAAAACTGACCGGTCCCGCCGCATTAGCACACCAGTGCCAAAGACGCAGACCGAAATAGGCCAGATAAAGGGGAAACTGTCCGTAAGCAAAAAAATGGGGGTTTAAACAATTTCTTAACTCTTCAATTCGCAAACCATTTAACCCGTCAACCCGCCAACTCGTCAACTCGCAATTTAAAGACTGCACTGCCACCGCCATATTGCGTTCGTCGGGATGCATCGGGTAGGGAAGCCCCCAACCCAACCCGACCAGACGGGAATAGATCAAGAAAATCATCAACATGAATGCGGCCACGCCTTCGGCGCGGACTCGGAAGTTGCGCTTGCTATTGATTTTTGCCATCACAGATATTATTATATATAACGACTAAACGTTTGGTTTGTCGCCGATTCTCAACCCTAAATTCTAAAATTACAACCATATGTCCCAGTATGAACTGACGGTGTTGCTCGAAAAGGAAGATTATGCCAAAGCCGTTAAAACCCTGCTTGGCGAACTTAAGATAAAGATTGATTCCGAAACCGGTTGGGGGAAAAAAACCTTGGCCTATCCGATAAAAAAACATCATAATATGTATTATTTCATCTGGAAAATCAGCGGGCCGGCGGCGCAACTGCCGGAACTGAAGAAAAAACTGAACTTTGACGAGACGATTGTCCGTTATCTATTGCTCAAGCTTAACTAAACCAATGTCGAGCCGTTCATTAAACAAGGTCATTCTGCTTGGCAATCTCACCCGCGACCCGGAACTAAAGTACACGCCGGCCGGCACCGCCGTCTGCACCTTCGGTATCGCCACCAACCGTTCATGGACAACGGCCGACGGTCAGACCAAGGAAGACACCCAGTATCACCGGATTGTCGCCTGGCAGAAGCTGGCCGAACTGTGCGGCAAACTATTAACCAAAGGCCGGAAAATCTATTTGGAAGGCCGGCTGACTTATCGTTCTTTTACCGGAAAGGACGGTATCCAAAGGACGATCTCTGAGATTGTCATGGATGATTTCATCGTTTTCAGCGACGGCCGGCGACCGGTCAGCGAAGATGTAAAAACTGGCGACACCCAGGCGGGACCGACCCAGGAAACCGACACTCCGGCACAGAAAAACTCTCCCAAGCCGGATAAAAATAAAGACAAAGACGCCGGAGAGAAAGATGGCGCCACCGAACCGAAACCGGAAGAAAAGAACGATGACGAATCGGTCAACCCCGACGACATTCCCTTTTAAATTAGTCCAATTTTTATTACTTAACCCTAAATATTGCGCATATGACAAAATGTTTCTTTTGCCAGTATCACGTTCAACCCGATTACAAAGACGTGGACAACTTAGTGAAATTCCTGTCGCCGCGCCAGAAGATTCTTAGCCGCGAAAGGAGCGGAGTCTGCGCCAAACACCAACGCAGCCTCACTAAACAGATCAAATACGCCCGCTACCTCGCCCTGATCCAGTACGTTTCCTACCAAAGCGAACGATAAGCCGGATTTTCTTTCCTCGTCTTTGTTATAATGATATGCGTCATGAGAATTAACGTTTCCCTGCCAGAAGGGATAAAGTTGATCGTCAAAGCCGGACAGACGGTGGATTTCGGCACGGTATTCTGCCGCTCGCCCCAGATTCATCAGGAACACGTTGTCCTGGCCACCAAGCTGAATTTTCCCCCGGCCAAGATTTTTCAGTACCTGAAAAAAAACATCGGCGACCAAATCAAGCGGGGAGAGGTGGTGGCGGAAAAAGGCGGGTGGTTGGGTAAACACGTCTACCGCAGCGAGACCGACGGCGTCCTCAAGGACATCAACCACCAAGACGGTTCGATCGTCGTCGAAAGCGACAACCGCGATGACCGGCCATCTTCCAGCTACTTTCATGGAGAGATCGAGGCGGTCGAGAAAAATAAAATTGTCCTAAAGGTCGACGACGGAAAAAGCTATCCGCTTAAAGACGCCAGCGGCAACTTCGGGGGACGGTGGGCGGCTTATCGAGGCGACCGCCCGCTCGACTACGAAACGGTCAACGGAAAAATCGTGGTGGCGGAAAAACTGACGGCCTACCAGCAAAACAAACTGGAGGCGCTCGGCGTCGGCGGTTTTGTCACTTGTTACAGCCTGACCCAGCCGTCCGCATTACCCCATGCGTTGTTAAAGTTAGGCAAACCGGCCGAACTGTTGGCGTTTTTGGCCGTCCATCCGTTGACTTATTGTATTATTGACAAAAATTCGAGTACAATGTATTTTTACCAATAAGATGAAATCACATCGCTTGACCAATATTTTGCTTGGATTGTGTTTTGTCGTCCTGGTGTTCGGATCGGGATATAAACTGGGTGAGTACCAAACCGCCAAAGCCAAAATCGACCGCCAGGCCTATAACATCCTCAACGCCGCCACCCCCGCCAACCAAAACGTCAAGAACATTGATTTCTCGTTGTTCTGGGACACCTGGGACAAAGTCGAACAAAAATTCGTCGACAAGAAAAAACTCGATCCGCAAAAAATGTTCTATGGGGCGATCAAGGGCATGGTGGCATCGCTGGACGATCCCTATACCTTTTTCCTTACTCCTCAGGAAAACCAACAGTCAAAAGACGACCTCAACGGCAAATTCGAAGGCATCGGCGCCCAACTGGGGCTAAAGGACAACCGCATCACCGTGATTGCCCCGCTGAAAAACTCGCCGGCGCAAAAAGCCGGAGTCGAGACTGGGGACATAATCACCGCGGTCGACGGTGCCGCCACCAAAGGCTGGACACTGATTCAGGCGGTCAACAAAATCCGCGGTCCAAAAGGCACCCAGGTTAAACTAACGCTGGAGCGCACTGGCAAAACCTTTACCGTATCGATTACCCGCGACGTGATTAATGTTGCCTCGGTCGAGGTGGAATTTGAAAACGATCTCGGCTATATCAAAATCAACCAATTCGGCGAAAATACCAACGACGAGTGGGATCGGGCGGTCGACCAGGTGAAACAGGCCTGGGATGAGCACAAAATCAAGGGGCTGATACTGGACGTGCGTGACAATCCGGGTGGCTACCTGGAAAGTTCGGTCTATATCGCCTCGGAGTTTCTCAAGCGCGGCCAGTTGGTCGTCAAACAGGAGTCAACCGGCGCGGACAACCGAGACTATCTGGTAGAACGCGACGGCCGCCTGCTAACCATTCCGCTGGTGGTTCTGATTAACAAGGGTTCGGCGTCGGCGTCGGAGATTCTTTCCGGCGCGCTGCGCGACCACGGCCGCGCCCAACTGGTCGGCGAAAAGTCGTTCGGCAAGGGTTCGGTCCAGGAGGCGCTTGACCTGAAAAACGGCGCCGGACTGCACGTTACCATTGCCAAATGGATCTTGCCAAACGGCGACTGGATCAACAGCAAGGGCATCGAACCGAACATCAAGGTGGAGAACAGCATTCCCGACGGCAACACCCTGACCAAGGACAACGACCTCCAGTTGAAAAAGGCGATTGAGCTATTGACAAAATAGTATATTTGTACTACAACATAGCTTATGAAAAAATTGCTGTCCTTGATCGTCGTTTTGATTGTGATACTGGCGATCGGTCAAGCCTACCGCTTGTTTCCTCCGCTTGATCTGGGGAAATATTTCAATTCCCAAAAATCGACCACCACGCCGGCGCCCAAGTATATTAACGCCGCGCCGGAAAAGAGTCTGGCCGAGGACGAAACCGTGATTACCCGGGTGATCGCCAATGCCCTGCCGTCGGTGGTGACAGTGGGAATCGTCACCACCACCCAGACACCCGGATCGATCCAAATCGATCCGTTTAACCCGTTCGGCGGCATTACCCAGATCCCGGGCCAAAAACAGCAAATCAACCAAAACATCGGCAGCGGTTTCATCGTCACTGCCGACGGTTTTATCATCACCAACAAACACGTGGTGGCCGACGAACAGGCTGGCTACAAAGTCCTAACCAATGACAAAAAAGAATATAAGGTCGTCAATATCTACCGCGACCCGCTCAACGACCTGGCGATCATCAAAATCGAGGCTACCGGCCTTAAACCCCTGCCGCTGGGCGACTCATCCAAGCTAAAGCTCGGCCAAACCACCATTGCCATCGGCACGCCGCTGGGCGAATTCACCAACACCGTCACCACCGGCATCGTTTCCGGACTGGGACGGGGGATTACCGCCGGTTCTCCCTTTGAAGGATTTGTGGAAAAGCTGGACAACGTTATCCAGACTTCGGCACCGATCTCGCCGGGCAACTCGGGCGGGCCGCTGCTCAACTCGTCGGGCCAGGTGATTGGCATCAACACCGCCATTGCCCAGCAGGGCCAGAACATCGGCTTTGCCATTCCGGTCAACGTCATCAAAGAACTGCTGGACAATTTCCAGAAAAACGGCAACTCGTTCGAGCGCCCCTATCTGGGCGTGCGTTACAAAATCATCGACAAACAGACCGCCATCCTGAACGACGTGGTCGAGGGCGCCTATGTGGTCGAGGTGGTGGACGGCTCGCCGGCGCAAAAGGCCGGGCTGCAAAACGAAGACATCATCACCGAGTTCGACGGGCACAAAATCACCGGAAGCGACGACCAGGGACTGGCCAAGCTGATTTTGCAAAAACACGTCGGCGATACGGTTAAAGTAAAATATTGGAGAAACGGAACAATCAAGGAAACCAACATTACTCTTGAGGCATATAAATAGTTTATCTTCTTATTCAGGGATTGGTGGGAGGACGCTCCACCCCATAACCTCTGGATCGTGTTGACCTAACTGCCCCAATGACCGTTTGATTACAACCAGGCGCAATAAGCTGCCATATTTTAGATAGTGTAGATCTTAAAGTTCGGGTCGGCGGCACCAGCCCAATTTCCTGCCCTTCTGCTAATTGCCATTCTCTCTGACGAGACAACCCTGGTTCAAATCGATTATATACTCCACGACATGCCGCACTAAATGATCTACCGGCGCCGCTAAAATCAGGAGTCAAACCAGCTAATATCCAAGCAAACGCAGGTCGCCTTAATCTACCATCATCGTCACCATTGGCAAGGTAAAGAGGTGTTTTTCCATAAAACCCTGCTTTTTTAGGGTCCAGATCAGTGGGAGGAGAGATATCGGCGTTCTCCAAACTGGTAGGAGCATTTGTTTTACTCCAGGTTTGAGGATCAGATATAACCAAAGCGCCGTGAAACACCGGTGGGGGATTTTTATAATATATTTCTAGTTTTGCATTGACCTCATCGTCGGTAAGCGGTGATCCTTCAGCCGGATTTTCGCCACCACGGTACTGATATTCATTGTCACGATCTGCGTCTGGTACAGTGGCGGCGCCTTTACCTAATAGATGAGACGCTGCCTGAGCCGCAAGACCCACGTCACGGTGTCCATTATGTCCGTCGTGTCCGTTTCCAGACGCGGTTTCTCTCGCCATTGGCGCTCCTCCTTCTGGTCCTTGTCTTGTTAGCATTGTTATGGGTAAAACGGGAACTGAACAACCAATCTGATTATACTGTTGGCGAAGCGTCTCCGCAACATCAGCATTACCATTTCTCAAACTGTTACAGATCATATTAACTACGGCTAAAGGATTGCCGTTTTGTTTGGCCAGGGCTGCATCAACATCGGCAAAAGTCCGCTCGGTGATTCTTTGTCTTTGCCTAGCAATCTCCTGAAGGATCTCCTGTTCGTTCCAACCAAGTTCTGTCCGGCTACGCCTCACAGTAATGTCGGTAGTGCGCAACAACGCCTCCTGAATAAGCTCATTAGGAGTCATTGGTCGGCTGGCGCGAAAATCTTGAGTGCTTGGATGACTAACCGTCAATGGTGGTTTTTCTAAAATCATATCGAAATCAATTCCTATTATTTATGCCTATAGTATATCAAATACCGAATGTTTTTCAACAATAAATCTGTTTCGTATGTTATAATGTGAATTATGGATAGAGCGATTAACTACGATCGGGAACAACATCATCACCCTCGTTGCGGAGGGTGATATTGATGTGTCATAAACACTTAACACCCTCCGAAAGGAGGGTTTTTTATTACCAGTTAATTTTTTAACTTATAAACAACCCACGAGCTTACGCTCGGGGTTTTGAGGGGAGTTCAAGCAGAGCTTGTCCAGAATCCTCTTGACCTTGATTTTGGATGTAGGATTTGATTGTTTGCTCGTTGACACCAAT
>JAMCST010000013.1 GCA_023380935.1 Patescibacteria group bacterium | reverse complement strand
GTTTATCCAGCTGTTTAAGGCCGGATTACTATACAAAAAAAACGCGC
Source organism: Patescibacteria group bacterium (assembly GCA_023380935.1). Lineage (GTDB taxonomy): Bacteria > Patescibacteriota > Microgenomatia > UBA1406 > GWC2-37-13 > UM-FILTER-34-12. Next base: position 36,984 of record JAMCST010000013.1, on the reverse strand, counting down.
CGATTAACTTTTGTCCGAAATGCAAAACCGGTCTGGCCGAAGAAGAAGTGCTACCCAACGGTACGCACGAACGGTGTGGAAACGTCGTGGAGAAACGCGAACTGCCGCAATGGTTATTCCGCATTACTGCCTACGGCGACCGGCTGCTGCATGATTTAAAACAGTTAAAATGGCCGACCGGCATACTGGAAATGCAGAAAAACTGGATTGGCAGAAAAGAGGGGATTGATATTAACTATCAGGTTATTTCTGCCGATGAGTCGACGAAAATTTTATCGCGACTTAACTCCTCGCCATCGCTTGTCAAACAGAAAGTCGCTCAAAATTTTGTCTCCTCATCGTTTCAGGTAATTGATACGATCACTTGTTTTACCACCCGTCCCGACACCAATTTTGGCGCCACTTTCATCGTGATTGCGCCGGAGCATGGGTTCGTTAACGCCATTATTGACCGAAAACTGACCGTTCCGGCAGGTAAACTTAAAGAAATTAAAGACTATGTCGAGGCGGCCAAACGTAAATCCGAAATGGAACGCGAGGCCGAAGGCCGCAAAAAAACCGGGGTATTTACCGGCTTTCATGCGGTAAACAACCTCAACGGCCGGTTATTGCCGGTTTGGATTTCCGACTTTGTTTTGATGGGATTTGGGACCGGCGCAGTAGTAGGCGTACCCGGTCATGATCTGCGCGACTTTGAGTTCGCCCAGACCTTTGGGATTCCGGTGGTGCGCGTGGTGGTGGGCAAAGACGGCGACCGCGGCGCCATTACCCAAGTCGCCCAGGTTCAGGAAGACGAGGGGACGATGATCAACTCGGAGTTTTTGAACGGTTTGGATATTCATGCGGCCACCAACAAGATTATGGACCACCTGGAGGAAAAGGGCTGGGGGAAACGCGTGATCAGCTATCATCTGCACGACTGGATCTTTTCCCGACAACACTACTGGGGTGAGCCGATCCCGATGGTTTTTTGTCAAGCCTGTGCCGATAAAAAGATTAACTACTGGAGCGATAAAAAAGCGAAAAAACGTCTGGTAGGTGTCGCGTCAAAAAGCAAAGATGGTCTTGACGGTTGGTTTCCGCTGCCCGACGATCAGTTACCCTTGAAGTTGCCCTATGTCAAAAGCTACGAGCCGACGGCCACCGGCGCGTCACCGCTGGTCCAGATCGGTGATTTTGTTGCCACTACCTGTCCCCGTTGCGGCGGACCGGCCAGCCGGGAAACCGATACCATGCCCAACTGGGCCGGTTCCTGCTGGTATTTTTTGGCCTTTGCCCTAGAAAATCAAGACATTCGACGCCGGGTTTTTTCGTCCGCTTCACCCCAACGGGGCCCCAAGCGATTGACTCAAAAACAAGCGTCTTCGTTGCCATTTTTGGAAACTTGGCGATCGCAGTTGGATCGTGTTGGCTCTTGCTGGTTACCGGTTGACTGGTATATCGGCGGAGCTGAGCATGCGGTGTTACATTTGTTATACGCCCGTTTTTGGGTCAAGGCTTTCCAGGAGCTGGGCCTGCTGGATTTTGGCGAGCCGTTTATCCGACTGCGTAACGTCGGCATGGTGTTGGCCGAGGATCACCGGAAAATGAGTAAGTCGTTGGGTAATGTTATCAATCCGGATGACGTGGTTAAGGAGTACGGCGCCGATGCCTTGCGTCTGTATGAAATGTTTATGGCGCCGTTTAATCTGGAAATTGCCTGGTCGACCCGGGCCCTGCAGGGAGTCTACCGTTTTTTGCAGCGCGTCTGGCAACTCTATCAACCATATCGTCAGACTTCACGGTCGTCTTTACCAACCAATTTTGAATTAATTAATAAACTTTCCTGGACCATTGACAAAGCCAGTCAAGGCATGGAAAAGATGAAGTTTAACACGGTAATTGCGGCAATGATGGAGTTTTTGAACCAGTGGGAAACCACCGGTCAGTCGGAAACGGGAGAAATCGCGTTATCGCCCGACCGCGCCAAACAATTTTTACAGGTTTTGGCACCGTTTGCCCCGTTTATTACCGAGGAAATCTGGAGAAGCATTTTTGGGGAAAAACACTCGATTCATCTTTCCCGTTGGCCAACCGCGGCAGCCATCAAAATCGGTGACGTTGACCTAGTCATTCCGGTTCAGATCAACGGCAAGCTGCGGGCTACTGTGGCGGTCAAAAAATCACAGGCCAGTGAAGCAAATGTAGTCAAGCGGGCGTTGGGTATCACAAAAATAAAACAGACGATCGGCAATCACCGTTACAAAGTTATCTACGTTAAAGACAAGATTATTAACCTGGTGGTGGAAAACCAGTAAGTCAATCTTGATCGTCGGCTGGTTTTCAATTAACGGGTACTGAGATCGGACAGGCTTGGAAAGGAAGCGACAAAACAACCAGTGGCCGCCGGGCAGGCATTACAAACAGAACTAGCCATTAATACCAACGCCGCTCCTAGATCCCATAAAATCAGTTCGTTTCCGGATTTAAGTTGACAACCGACTACGCCAGTTGGCATCTCTCCGCCAACGACGTGATTGTCGTATCTGATCGTGTCTCCGGTTACGTCGTGTCTGATCCGCGTTACGGTTACGGTGGCGCTTTCCGGCTCCATTTCTACTCTTCCTCCCGGCATATATAGTAATATATCACTATCAAACAAAAAATCAATCCGCAGAATTATTGCAACACTATGCCAACCGACAGTTTCTGGGAAAAGCTCAAAAAACCGCTTATCGGCCTGGCGCCGATGGATGGGGTGACCGATGGAGCAATGCGTGAGATTACCGATAAGTATGGCCATCCGGACGTGATTTTTACCGAGTTTGTGCCGGTGGCAGCGATAAAAAAGGGTATCGTTAAAGTGTTGTATTCCCTAAGGCATCACCAAACCAAGACACCCCGAGTCGCCCAGTTTTTCGGTACTGATCCGGCCGCGTTTTATCAGGCAGTGTTTGTGGCGGCGGAACTGGGTTATGACGGAGTCGATATTAATATGGGTTGTCCGGATCGGGGCGTAACCAAGCGCGGCGGCGGAGCCGGTTTAATTCTCAATCCAGCACCGGCAAAACAAATTATTCAAAGCTGTAAACAAGCGGCCAAAGACTGGGGAGAGGGGAAGTTGGCTAGTAGGGTTGGGTTGAGTGAAAGTATATTAAATTTCATTCGTGTATTTAAAGTAAATACACAACAGGTGGCAGTCGCGGAAGGGTTCCCGACAGCGCGGACAAAGAAGCACTGGCGGGAAGGAGAGCGACTGACAGAATCTGTTGTTCGTCATATAATTCCAATCTCGGTCAAAACGCGCATCGGTTATGACAAGCCGATTACCGAGCAATGGATCGGTCAACTATTAGAAGCTGGACCGGCAGCAATCACTCTTCACGGACGGACATTAAAACAGTTATACCACGGGCGTGCAGATTGGAACGAGATTGCTCTGGCAGCTAAACTGTGTAAAAAAACCCGGACGTTACTAATCGGTAACGGAGACATAAAATCAGTGAGCTATGCCAAAGACAAAGCTAAGCAATATGGGGTTGACGGCGTTTTGATCGGCCGGGCGGCCTTGGGCAATCCTTGGGTTTTTGCCGGCAAAACACCCACCACTCAAGAGCGTTTTCAGGTGATGGTTGAGCATTGTCGGCGATTCTTAGCCTACCGGCCCGATCTCAAAATCTTCCCGATGCGTAAGCACCTGACCTGGTACTGCAAAGGGTTCGCCGGCGCCGCCGAGATGCGTGACAAGTTAATGAAAGCCGACTCGCTTGCATCGATCAAACACATTATTTTGCAGTACGCGCCATAGGCAACATTCTTTCAGTTAATTAATTAACTGAAAGAAATCCCTACGGAGTTTCGACCTCCAGTTCCTTGAGGTGGTTGCCTTTTTCGTAAACGGCGCGGAAGGAAACGACCGATTGGTTGTTTTGAAAAACGTAGGGAAGCATAGTTTTCAGCTCCGACAACAAGTTTTTTTGGCGCAAAATCTGCTGCGGCGTCAGCCAGACAAACTCGCCATCATCAGCCTTGGGTTTGAGCCGGCCGCCGGCACAGTCGGCGACCAAGAAATGAAAGTAAAATTCCTGGTTCAGATCCCGCAAGTAGGCGCAACCCGTGGCCTTAATCTTCAGATGCTTAATCCGCAGTCCGGTTTCTTCCATCACCTCGCGTCGGGCGCAGGCGAATAGGCCCTCATTGAACTCCCGGTGGCCGCCCGGCGCCATCCAGACATCAGGCATGATGCGTTTTTCCGGCGCGCGGTGCAACATCAGATATTTGCCGTCTTTTTTTACAAAACATTCCAATGTGACGACAATATTACGCGATTTTTTCATAGCCATCCTAACTGTTTAAAGCGGATAATTGACGGACGGGAAATTTTAATCGTTTTTAGCTCTTGTTTGCTAAACCAACGCAGTTCGTTTACGTCATCTCCCGGAGTGGGCGTGCCGGATTGGTATCGGGCTAAGTAAGTTAAAAAGAGATAATGGGTCATTTCTCCGTGTTTGTTTGGTTCGTTGTCTTCGGCAAACTCGAGTTTTTTCAGGTCGGCGATCTCAATGTTCGCCTCTTCGCGCACCTCGCGCCTTAGTCCTTCTTCAACCGTCTCTTTTTCTAGACGCACACCGCCGCCGATGATGATCCAGCAGTTCGGATAGGGGAAAGTGCCGGGTTTTTTGCGGCCCAGCAGAATTTTACCGTCCTTCTCAATTATGACGCTGGCCACGATTCGCGACTTCATAACTTTAGTGGCAGTTGATTGAGGGCTAACGAGTCTAATAATTCGGTGATGTAGTTTTTTGTTTGATGCCAAGATGCCTGGTTGGAAGGGAGACCAGGGTGAACCGTCGGGTAATGTCACCACCCCGCCGGCTTTTTTTATGATCAGGCCGGCCGCAGCGGCATCCCACGGTTTGAGACCCGAATGAATATATACATCTATTTTTCCAGCCGCAAGCGAGCACAGGTCGGAAGCGGCGCTTCCCATCGACTTGATCTGGCGGATATGGCCGGATAGCCGGCCAAGCCAGGCAACAAGAGTTTTACGTTTATCCAAATCCCAGGCCCAGTCGCAGGCAACGACGGTTTCCCGCAATGCTGCAGTAGAGGAGCAACTAATCTTCTCTCCGTTAAGATAAGCGGCGTCCTTGTCCGAACGGGCAAAATAAAGCTTGTTTTCGGCCGGAAGATAGACGACTCCGAATCTTGTGTGCCCATGGTCCATTAAGGCAATCGATATGGCAAAATTGGAGTGTTTCCTGGAGAAGTTAATCGTCCCGTCTAACGGATCGATCACCCAAAGGTTTCCCTTGTCGGCTAATGACGCGTAATCGGCCGGCGCGCTTTCTTCGGTAAGGAAATTGCTATTCGGGTATTTTTTGGCGAGTTTGTCCTTGAGGAACTGGTCCACTTCGCAGTCAGCCTGGGTGGTAAAGTCGACGCCAGCCTTTTGTCTCTGGGTAAAACCTCCCGACTCAAAGTATCGCCGCAATATAATCCCCGCCTCCTTAACCAGTTGGATCAGAGAGGATTCAACTTCGTCCAGATCAAAGTCCGCCTTCATAGGCCCAATTATAGCAAAATCATTTTGACGTCGTTTATAAGTATTTACCAATCTCTTTCCAATGACGTATCCGGACAATATTTTTTGGCAAGCGGTTGGTTTGGTTCCACGGCATATCCATCAAAAACACCCGGATATTGGCCGTTGACAGGTCAAGGGCAAACTCAAGGGCGTCCTCGATCATTGCGTCAATCCCCAGCGCCTGGCCGACGGCCGATTTTTTCTGTCTGGGCTCCCGAGGATTTTTTGCCACCCAGTTAGTATGGTGAATGGCGCTGAAGCGGTTGGGAAAATGCTGGCTGATCCAGGCGTTGGTCAGGGCGGAAATTGAGTGAGGTCGGGAAGTAATGAGGCTAAGTTTATGTTTGCTTGATAAATAGGCGATGCCGGTTTTGGCGCCGGGTAACGGTTTGACGGCTAAAAAATCGGGACTGACATAAAAGTCATGCAACCGTTTCAAGGTTTCCTGGCCGGAGCAGCCCCACAATACCGACAAGTCATAGACGGTGTGATCGCTTAACCGGTGGTTAGTCTGGTAAACGCGATTATGATACTGGATAAGCGGAGTAATCAGATCAGCCAGAACCGCATCAAGGTCAACGCCGATGTGCATGTGAGCCCACTGGGACTCGAACCCAGAACCAACAGCTTAAAAGGCTGCTGCTCTACCAATTGAGCTATGGACCCGTTAAAATGAATGCTTTATATTCTAACAACGAGGGGAGAAATTCGCAACTAAAGCGCACGACTAATAGAGTCTGGATGTCCAGCGGTTAAGTTGAGCCTGTGCACCTTCTCCTTCAGGCGCCTCGTGTACCATTGTTTCTTGTAACAATTTGTTGATCGGCGGTCGGGGAATAGGCGTGTGCATCCAAAGCGAGATATATTCAATAATATATGCCGGCTTGATGAAAGTTGGTATTGGACCATCGAGCGTGACAGCTTGATAATCAGTCGGGAGATCGTCTAATTTTTCTTGCGTTTTCAGTTCCCCGTTTGCTCCATAGGTAACAAGGTAGCTACCGCTCGCTTGTTTGACCACGACCTCTAATTTGATATCAACTGCTAGGGTTTTGGTCTGCAAGGTAAAAAGCGGTAAGGGATTGGTTGGGTCAGGAAAAAACGCCACCTTACGGTAAGGTAGATCGCCGTCAAATCCCTGTTGAAACTCCCACTCAACCGGGATACGGGTTTTTCTGGCGCCTCGCCCCCTGCCTTTTATTACTACGTGATTGACGACTTTTCGGAATAGGCCGCTGTCGCCACAAGGAACCCAACGGGGAGTTTCCAGCATGAAAGACTGCTGCGTCCTAGTTAGTTGTTCTACGTTAGTCATTGGTTACATTAATTTTTCAGTTTGATTACCGTCGTTGGGAATCTTGTGATTAATCTTATACTTAGTATTCTACCTGCAGTTCGTGTATCCAGATCTTGGGTGGTCGAGATAGCATAAACACAATAACATCGGCTAAATCTTCCGGATCGGTAAATTTCTCCACTGGCGGGTGTTCGTCTACCTTAGCAAACATGTCGGTATTGGTGCCGCTTTGGTATACTCCGGCGACTCTAACGTTAGTGCCTTTCAGATAGGCTTTAAGTACGTCCGTGAATCCACGAGCTCCGTATTTGCTGGCGGTATAAATCGACTGGCCGGCTTGAGCGACCACGCCCGATTTGGACACCACATTGACGATGGCTGCCTCCGGCTGTTTTTTTAGATAGGGCAGTAATAGACGGGTACAGTGCACCAGTCCGGTTAGGTTGGTCTGTATGACATCGTCAATCACCGTTGCCTCGATTTGTTCTAACGGCATCATTTTTTGCCATATCCCCGCCACGTTAAGAAGAACGTCGACTTGGGTAAAGTCAGTCAGGATTTGTTCTACCACTACATTAATCTGGTTTAACTTGCGTAGGTCGCATGGATAGCATATTACCTGGGCGGCGCCCTTGTTTAGGGCCGCTTTTTGAGTTGTTTTGAGGCCGGAAGAGTTTCTGGCGATCAAAGCCAGTTTTACCCCCTTTTCCGCCAGTTTAAGAGCGATCTGTTTGCCGATGCCGTCGCTCGCGCCAGTAAGTACGATGACTTTATCTTTTAGTTTCATATGGTTCGGAGGCCTGGATTCGAACCAAGATAGTCAGATTCAGAGTCTGACGTCCTACCATTAGACGACCTCCGATGTCTTTAAACCATGGTTGTCGGTCGCCCAGGACCGGCAAACAGACCAGATCGATCAATTTTAACAAATCCGACCGGTTTTTTAAACCGGCGCGTGTTAAAATATAACACTATGAAACCACAAATGGTTACGCTTAAAAACGGCCTGCGCCTTATTTTGGTCGATACCAATACTTTTCCGACCCTGACGACCTTATTGTTGGTCGGGGCGGGCTCGCGTTACGAACGTCGGGAAAACAACGGCATTGCCCACTTTCTTGAACACATGTTCTATAAAGGCAGCAAGAAATATCCCAACCCGGAGATTATTTCGCAAACCATCGAGGGAATGGGTGGTTTGTGGAATGCCTTTACCTCCAAGGACTATACCGGTTACTACATCAAGGCGGCCACCGACCATTTTCCCCAGATGATGGATATTTTGTCCGACCTGCTCCTCAACTCGCTTTTTCAGGAAGAGGAGATTGCTAAAGAAAAAGGCGTGATTGTCGAAGAGATCAATATGTACGAAGACATGCCCCAGCGCAAGATTGGCGACATCTTCGAGCGGGTGATGTATGACGGCAATCCGTTGGGCATGGAAATCGCCGGGAGTAAGGAAACGGTCACCGGTTTTTCCCGCAAAACCTTTATCGACTACATGAGTAGCTTATACTATCCCAACAACGCGGTTTTGATCGTGGCCGGAGGGTTGAATCGGACGAAGAACCTTCAGGCGAAAATAGAAAATTATCGCGATATCGTTGAACAAAAACTGGGAGACTGGAAAGCCGGGGAAGCCGCAGGTTTTGTTCACTGGGATCAGGCGTTTAGCCGGCCGCGCATCCACGTCCACCAGAAAAAAACCGAGCAGGCGCATTTTTGTTTAGGATTCCCCACTTTTGCGGTTGATGACCGGCGCCGGCCGGCGCTGAAAGTATTGGCGACTGTCCTGGGTGGGGGAGCCTCGTCACGGCTGTTCCAGGAGGTACGGGAAAAACGCGGTCTGTGTTACTACATCGGCACCGGCGTCGAGCAGTATCAGGAGATTGGCAGCATTGTCACCCAGGCTGGGGTGGCCAAAGATCCGGTTAAGGTGCGTGATGCGGTGGAGGCGGTGTTGGAGGAACACCGGAAGATTGCGGCCGGTAAGGTGGCGGAAACAGACATTGCCCGGTCCAAAGAGATGCTCAAAGGCCGACTGTTATTATCTATGGAAGATTCGTTTAATATCGCCCATTTCTATGGGTTAAAGCAGCTCCATGAAAACAAGATTGAATCACCCCAGGAGCGCATCGCTGCCATCGAGGCCGTGACCAAAGCCGAAATCGTTGTTTTGGCTAAGGAACTATTTACCAAGTCTAAGCTTAACTTTGCGATTATCGGACCGTTCCCAGAAGGCGACATTCATCTTAATTTATGATTGACGAACGTGGGCTTTGGTCTCTGATCATTTTTGTCACCGGGACGGTAATCGGTTCCTTTCTCAACGTTCTGATTGATCGTTGGCCGAAAAATCAGTCGATCAACGGCCGCTCCCACTGCGATTATTGTCACAAAACCCTGGCGGCCGGCGACTTAGTGCCGGTGTTATCTTTTTTTTGGTTGCGGGGCAGATGCCATTATTGTCATAAGCCGTTATCCTGGCAATATCCATTGATTGAGCTGTTGACCGGACTGGTTATGGTGCTGATGTTTTGGTTTCCGTTTCCTCTATTCGGCCAGGTATCGGCCAGCAGTCGTCAAACTGTCGGTAGTTGGGCGTTAATGGTTGCCGGGTCGGCCGTAATGATCTCACTAATCGTGATATTTGTTTCTGATCTAAAGTATCAAATCATTCCCGACCAGATTCAGGTTGTTTTTTTCACGTCCGCCTTGTTTTATCTTTTAACCCGTCTTGGCGCGCGATTAACCTTGATCGACCTGATCTGGCAACTAATGGCCGGCGTAATGGTGACGATGCCCATTCTTTTGGTTTATCTGTTTACTAAGGGAAAGGGTATGGGATTCGGCGATGTCAAACTGGCGTTTAATATGGGAATGCTATTGGGGGTAAAGGGCGGTTTGTTGGCGTTATATTTCGCTTTTGTTCTCGGCGGCGTTTACGCATCAGCGCTGTTTTTGGCAAAAAAGAAAAAAATGAAAAGCCGGGTGGCGTTCGGGCCGTTTTTGGTACTGGGAACCGTGGTGATGCTTTGGGCCGGACAGCACGTGCTTTCCTTAATCCGTGCCTGGTACGGGATTTGATATTATTTACCTTACTAGTACAGCTCGGCGATCCTTTTGCGGATGTCAGGATGGCCGACAATGCCAATATTCATCATCATGGTTAACCCGACGGTTTGATCATTGGTTAATTGCGCGTCCACCGGGTAGGTTTGACCATTATAAGAATCAAAACCGGCAAGTGGATTGCTTAGCTCGACCTGTCGGCAGGTATTGTTTCTGAAATGCTCGTAAGTAAGTTTATCTATCGTTAGCGCCCTTGCCCTCAGTCTTCCCAGCCAGCCCCCAAACATCTTGTCCAGTTGCTTTTTGCAGTCCGAATTAAGATCATGCCATGCGATCTGCCCAGTAAAAAAGCGATTGATCTGCCACCAGCTTTCCGGTTGATGGGTCAACTGAAATAAATATTGCCATCGTCCTAACTGTGAGGCTCCGGCATTCGCCATGTCTTGTATTGTGTTGATCCGGATTTGGTCGTGTTCGATTGGGTCTTTACTAAGTAGGCCATCAGTATAAAAATATCCCAAAAACCCGGTTTTTATTAATTTTCCCTTAAGGGTCGCGCCTCCCAATAGCCACGGTTCGCGTAGGCGCACACATTCCCAGCGCAGATATTGTTTACCCAGTTGGCCAAGATAGTGCTCGGTTGCGATTATAGCGGCGACGGTGCGAAGGAGTTCTTTGGTTGTAAAGAACTTATATCACCTTAATTATATCACAGTTGTCTGTCCTCGGGTGAAATATTTGTTAAAATGCTTCCATGCAGTCGATTTACCTTGGAGTGGTTGGACAGATTGCTTCAGGCAAAGGAGAACTGGTTGAATGTTTGGTAAAACAGCATGGCTTTGCTGCTTTTAATCTTTCCTCGATTCTCCATAAAGTTCTCAAAGACAAAGGAATAAAAGATTTTACCCGGGCCGATCTGCAGGATTTAGGTGACCGTTTACGTAAAGAGGAGGGGGAGGGGGGGTTGGCTAAACGAGCAGTTAAAGAGTTACGAGTTACGGGTTGCGCCTTACGGGTTGTTATTGAGGGCATTCGCAATCCGGCCGAAGTGAATTATTTACGGACGTTACCCAACTTTAAATTGATTGCGGTGACGGCCAAAAGATCGGTACGGTTTAAACGTCTGTTGCGGCGTGCCAAACCATGGGACCCGAAAACCTGGCGGGAGTTTTTAGTGGTGGATCGGCGCGATAAAGGCATCGGCCAAAAAAAATACGGCCAGCAGGTGGGGCGGTGTCTTAAGATGAGCGATTATCAAATTGTCAATAATGGGAGTTTGGTCGCGTTGAGAAAAAAGATTAATTATCTGGCGGGGAACATAATCGTCTCGTCGCAGCGTTGATAGTCAAACAGCTCCTCGTCCGCAAACCAGAGCTTCACCTCTTTTTCGCCGTCTTCGACCGTGTCCGAAGCATGAATCAGGTTGCGCAGCGGCCGGTTCTGGGCGTTGGCCAGATCAATCGTATCGTGGGAAAAGTCACCGCGTACCGTACCCGGAGCAGCGAGTAGGGGAATGGTGTTGCCCGACAGTTTACGAACAATCTCGATGACGTCGTAGCCGCTTACAACCGCTAATAGCACTGCTGATTCTTGGAGATAGTCGATCAGCCACTGTTTGACGGTTTTACCGATGGCGACCGGGTCGTCGGTCTGGAAAACGGTTTTGGCATCCAGACCCTTTTTGGCATAATTGGTCAAGGTGCGCTCGCCGACTTTTGTGAACCAAGCCTCGGTTTCCGGGTAGTGAGCTTTGATTTTTTCCGGAGCAGCCCAGGTAAATTTCAGGCCGATTACGGTCAGACCGACCCGTTCGAAACGGCTGAGAATGACGCCGATCAGGCCGCGCTGCACCGCGTCCGGCTTGATGATTAACAAGGCTTTTTGTTTTGTCATTATTGTATAGACAGGCTCAATACCGTTTTTTTCGACCACCTCACCCCGATATCTTCGCCTCTGTTATATAAGATATAACTTATCGGTTTCTCTCTCATAACTTTTAAATTCGGTTGTGCCAAACCAATATTTAATCTCCCGTTCCGCCTCTTCAATTGATCCTGAAGCATGGATAAAGGTTTTTACTACCCGGTCTAGCGCCGAAGACAGAATCGAGTTATCAAAGGAAAACCGGGCGTGCAGCGTCCCCGGTTCAGCCAGGGCGGGAATGGTATGGCCGCGCAGCTTGCGGGCGACCGTCACAGCGCTGGGTCCTGCCCAGGCCGAGACGACAATCGGCCCCTCCTGCCAGTATTTAATCAGTCTTTGGTAAACAAACTGTCCCAGTTGCCGTGGGTCGTCGGTGCCGAATCGCTGTCTGGGATCGGCGCCGGACTGGGCAAAACTGGCCAGGGTTTTTTCTCCCATTTCCTTAATCCAGTCCGGGGTGCCGGGATAGTGATTCTCGATCACTTTTTTGTCGGGCCGGAGCATCTTGGCCGCCAGCAGTTTAAGGCCGGCGGTTTCGAAGGCTGAGAAGACCGTGCCGATCAGGCCGCGCTGCACCGCGTCCGGCTTGATAATAATCAGGGTTTTTTCGAGTTTGGCTGGAGAGCTCATTGGGGCTGGTTAATTTTATTTAATATTTCTCTGGTGACGTTTTCCTTAGTCTGTTTTCCGTTAATCCTGACCCACTTTGTCCATACTTGGCGCTTAACCAGGCGATCGTACTGGTTATAGGTCTTTTTCATGAACGCCAGATCGGTCTCACGGAAATTCAGGCGTTTATCCTCGCCGTATTTCCAGCTTAACGCGGTGTCCGGATCAACGTCGAGGTAAAACACCAGATCGGGTTTAATTATGCCAAAATCGTCGGCAAAGCGCAAGGCAATCTCTTCCGGAATCCCTTCCAGTGTCTGATAGCAGATAGTTGAGGTAAAGTAACGGTCGGCCACCAAATAGGAGTTGGTCGGTGGGTGTGCGTTAGCCGCGGTATAGCGGTTGATTTTGGGAATGTCGTTGATAAATTGAAGCGAGTAGAGTAGAAACTGTTCTTTAGCCGTCAGGCTCTTATTTTGATAAAGAAACTGCTGGATCATTTTCCCCACCGCATCGTCATAATGGGGGTATTTGATCAAGCTGACGGTCGGCTGGCCGGAACGGTCGGTAAGGGCGCGGGAAACGGCTTTAGCCTGGGTTTCGCAGCCAGCGCCGTCAATCCCTTCGATAACAATAAACATGCAACCATTATAAAAGCTCGAAATTTAAATGTCAAAGCTCAAAGCCTCCGAATCGGAGGCCAAAACTTCCAAATCGGAAGCTAAAATCTCCGAGTCGGAGGTTAAATCTGGTACAATAGGATACGTTGTAGCATGATTGTGAGCCGAGGTAGCTCAATTGGATAGAGCAGTCCCGTCCTAAGGGAAAGGTTGGGAGTCCAACTCTCCCCCTTGGCACAGCATTAATCGGTTGTTCCGGGCAACGAAACGAATCAATCAAATAAAGGCGATGAAACACTCAATAAAAACTCACCGGTCTTCCGACTACTGGCGGATTTTAGCCATGCGCACCCTGGGTAACTTTTTAGTCCTGGCGTCGCTGTTTATGGTGGCGAAGACGTTTTATCAGCCGGCCAAGGAAGAGATCCGTTATTTTGTCGATCATTACTTCCATAAACAATATGTCGTGGTGGAAAAGCCCGGGGAGTTTAGGCTTAGCGTGGCCAATAACCAACCGAAAGGCGGACTGGCGCGTTTGCTGAATATTAAACCGATTGAGGCTCTGGTGCCGGCCGACCCCAACTTCAGCATTGTCATCCCCAAGATTGGCGCCAATGCCCGGGTGATTCCCAATGTTGACGCCGGTGACGAGAAGACATATCTGGCGGCTCTGAAACAAGGCGTCGCCCAGGCGCTGGGCACCGCTTTTCCCGGCGAGGGAGGACATATTTTTCTGTTTGCCCATTCCACCGACTACATCTGGAACGTCAGTTATTACAACGCCGTCTTCTATCTCCTTTACAAGCTGGAAAAGGGCGACGAGATCAACATTTTCTACCGCGGCCAGCGCTATGTCTATCAGGTGATCGACAAGACGGTTGTCGACCCATCCCAGGTGGAATATCTTACCCGCAAGACCAACCGCGAGTTTCTCACTTTACAGACCTGCTGGCCGCCGGGAACCACTCTCAAGCGGCTGTTGGTGTTTGCCGTAAGGAAGACCGAATGAGGCGTTTTTCAACCATCACGGTGGGGGAAAGAGTTTATCCTTATCTGATGCCGACCGTGTATAGATCGGGTAGTTTGTTGTTTCTCGGGTTAAGGTCGGCGAGGATCAACAGTTTGCCGTCGCTGGTAACGGCAAGAAAATCGCCGGAAAACGGGCCGGAGTAGACCGTTTCTTTGTTGGAGTCGTCATACTCCACAATAATGATCTGTTTTTCTTCCTTGATCACCAGATGACGCGAGTCGTAGAACCAGTAAGCCAGTTGACTGGATGATTGTTTCGGGTCGGTAGACAGGTCGCGTAATTCGTAGTTGCGGTCTTCCTTTTTGTCGTAAACATACCAATGGTCGGTCAATAAATGACGGTTTTCCGGGGTTTGGTTTGTGCCGATCAGCGGTCGCTTCAAAGCCGACGGCAAGGTCAGATCGGCTTTGGCCTGGTAAAGGAACCTTAATTTGTCCGGAGAAAACGACTTGATCTGAAACGAGTCGCTGGCAATCTGGCTGATTTCCTTGGGAAATGTTTCCATTACTTTGTTGAGCTCCTGGTTTTTTTCCTCTTCCCAGGCCTGAATCAGTGTATCTTTGGAGTTGGTGACTTCAAGCGGTTGGGTGTTATCTTCATTGAGGTTAAGCAGATAGGCCGTGGGGTTAAAGTCGACCAATGCCTGTTTCAGGTCGGGGGAAAAGGTTACCCGGGTTTGGCTAAAGTCAATGCCGGCCGCCAGTTTGCTTTTCAGGATTAACAGCTTTAACGGCGGTAGGAGGTTGATCGGATGGTTATTGGCGTCGTATAGATAGACACCGTCTTTTTCCTGGTCGTCATTTTGGGAAAAAAGCAGGACCAGATCCGAGTCTTCCACCGGGATTGCCTTGGTGATGCCGATGTTGGTAAGAGGCGATAGGGAAGGATTGATGGGAAAGAGGACGGCCTCGGCCGACTCCACCAACTCGCCTTTCAGTACCAGAGTTTTTTCCCAGGCAGTGTAGCCTTCTTTTTTGATGGTAACGGTATATTTCCCCGGTGGCAATGTTAGGTTGGTGTCGGTTACCCCCTTTAACTCGCCGTTGATGTAAATTGAAGCGGCCTTAGGCCAAGAGATTACCGACATGATTCCGGTAGGCGTTACCTTGTTGTTCTCCGGATTAAAACGGTAGCCGCGCGCATAAGCGATTACCGCCACTAATATTATAGTAAATACGGTTAACGCTATAATACGATACAGTATTTTCATCAGGAATATTATACAATATATTTATGTTTTTGCGAAAAAAAGTGGGGATTGATTTGGGCACAGCCAATACTCTAGTTTACGTCGCCGACGAAGGGATTGTGTTGAACGAACCGACCGTCGTGGCCTACTCCCTTGAAGATAAACGGATATTGGCGGTCGGTGACGATGCGCGTGAGATGTTGGGACGGACGCCCGGCTCGATCATCGCCTCCCGACCGATGCGTGAAGGCGTAATTGCCGACTACACCACCACAGCCGCCATGATCACCTTCTTTTTGAAAAAGTCGCTTAAAGGAAAAATCTACTGGCCGACGGTGATGATCGCCATTCCCGGTGGAGCTTCACAGGTAGAAAAGAGGGCGGTAGTGGCAGCTTGTCGCCAGGCTGGCGCCTTCGAAGTTTATCTGATCGAAGAACCGCTGGCCGCGGCGATCGGCGCTAAACTGCCAATTTCCCAACCTTCGGGCCACATGATTGTCAATCTGGGCGGCGGAACGACCGAGGTGGCGGTGATTTCCCTTGGTCAACTGGTGGTTAATAAAACGGTGCGGGTGGCCGGGACCAAACTGGACGAAGCGATCATTCAGCAGTTGCGTAAAAAGCACAATTTGATTGTGGGCGAGCGGACGGCCGAGGAGGTAAAAATGAAGATAGGCAACGCCTTTATTAAAGAAGACACGGCGGGTAGATCCGTAACCAATCAGTCTGCGTCGACAACCTACGAAGTTAAGGGACGCGATTTTCAGTCCGGCCTGCCCAAAATCCTGGATGTCAGCGAAGAGTCGATTAACGAGGCGGTGCAAAAGCCGTTAAAACAAATCCTTGAGGGTATCAAGGAAGTATTGGCTCATACGCCTCCGGAACTGGCGGCGGACATCGTGGACAAAGGCATCGTCTTGTCTGGAGGGACCGCCTTGTTGAAGAATATTGACCGTTTTGTTACTTACTATACCGGCGTGGCGGCGTTTGTGGTCGAGGAGCCGCTGTTCTGCGTCATCCGCGGAGTGGGTATGGCCGTAGAAAATCTCGACAGCTATAAGGAGGCAATTAGATAACGGCTTAAATCATACATCTCATTATAGACCTATATTAGATTATAAAATAATCAATACACAGGTCGGGTCGCTTTGACCAAGGTAAGGTTAAGAGTCAAAAATTAGATATAGTATTTTACGCTTTTATTTATATAAAAAAGCGAATATTTCTAATTTAGTCTGTAAAGACAACTTTTTTGATGTCTAAATAATTAGAACAAACTAACAGTCTTTGGTATAATTTATTCGTAATAAAATACCATTATAGTATTTACGACAGGAAAATGGAAAACAAACTGCTCGGAATTAAGGTAGATAATTTAAGCAATAGTGAAATCCTAGAGTATATTAAAAAGTTCTGGCGTCAACCCAAGGGAGTGTGCCATGTCGTCTCTCTCAATCCCGAAAACATCGTGGTGGCCCAGAGTAATTCTCGATACAAAAAGATCCTTAATGACGCCCAGATCAGAATTAACGACGGTTTTGGGGTGATTCTGGCAAGCCGATGGTTAAAAATCAACCTCAAGGAACGGGTAACCGGCGTTGATCTGATGGAACGGTTAACAAGTGAGGCGGGAAAAGGACGCTTAACCGTGCTGCTTATCGGAGCGAGAGCCAATTTAGCAGAGTCAATTGCCGATTGCTACCAACAGCGGTATTCCGAGGCTAAATTTTTCGGGCTGACCGGAATAAAAAATATCAAACAGATATTGCCGTCGGAAGAAAAAAGGATTTTTGATATAGTGACTGAAATAAAGCCACGTTTGGTACTGGTAGCGTTTGGATCGCCGGCCCAGGAACTGTGGTTGGAAAAACACCGCAGGCGACTGGGCGACTGCGTGGCCATGGGAGTCGGTCAGGGTTTTGACGTTTATGCCGGCCGGGTAAAACGGGCACCGGTCTGGATTCGCCGGATTGGCCTGGAATGGCTGTTTCGGTTACTAACCCAGCCGTGGCGCTGGAAAAGACAACTACGCCTTCTTAGTTTTGGCGTTTTGGTTGTTGGACAGAAGTTACGTTAGTAACCGGTTTATCGTAAATGCTGAAAATTAAGTGGGAAATCCCCGCATGAAGTATAGGTAACGCCGGTTAGAGTGTCGTTCTGGGGGCGCGTCGGTGCAGAGGCAACCTTGGTTTTAGGTAACCCCAGCAAGTGGTTTATGATTATATGGATCAACTTGAAAACCGGTCTTTCCGCTGCTGTCGGTTTCGGTGATCGTTCCATACATAAGCATTATATATTATAGGTTACGATTGTCAAATTGACGGGGAGATGAGACAATGGAGGCATGAAAAGTACGACTCAGCGAGAATCAAGCATGGGAAAAGAAATTAAACAAGTGATGGCGTATTTTGCCAATTTTGACTATGTCCCCACGATTGACGAAATTCACCGGTTTTTCCCGGAAAAGATCAAAAAAAATACTCTAGGGGAGTACCGTATTAAAATAAAGAATTTGGAGTTAAGAACTAAGAATTTTCAGACAGAGAGGCTAAAAAAAAAGAGAATTTCGGAGCGTAAGATCGAGAAAATCAAAAAATACGTCAGTCTTCTGGCTCGGTTTCCCCAGATTGAATTGATCGGTTTGTCCGGGACGGTGGCGATGAATAATGCCCAAAAAAAAGACGACATTGATCTTTTCATCATCACCGGAGAAAACCAGTTATGGACCGGTAGGTTTATCGCGACATTTTTGGCGCTGGTTTTGGGGATTAAACGCCCACGGCATATTAATCGTGATCGGTTATCCGCCGCACATTTTAAAGACAAGGTGTGCCTAAACCTTTTTTTTGACGCGGGCGGTTTATTAATCCCAAAAAATAAACAAACTGAATACGTGGCCCACGAAGTCTTACAGATGCGGCCGCTGGTCAGCAAAAACCAAGCATATGAACGGTTTTTGGCGGCTAACAACTGGGTATACCGGTGGTTTCCCAACGCCCGGCCAGAAAAAAGATTGATTAATACGGATACGGTGCCGGAATCATCGAGTTCTTGGATGGAGTGGTTAGCGAAGAAACTTCAGCTTGTCTTGATTAACCGTCATCGCACTACCGAAATGATCAACGATACACAGTTGTGGTTTTTTCCGGATGATTTTGAACTAAAATACACGGATTTACACGAACGAAGCCGAAAAACAAAATTACACGGATAAAGAAGCGCGATATCTTTCTACGGCTAAAGCATTAGTTGAAAATGGGGCTCTTCTTACAAGGCCGAGTTTTTTTAGATTATGCTCGTGTGTGACATCGAGCAGAAATACAAGATTGTCTTTAATAGCACAGAGTTTAAAACGTTCACGCGCATAAGGATATTGTTCTTGGAGGCGGGAGGTGGTTTTAATCCAGCCTTTCAGATCATCTTGGAGGCAGTAGTTTAGTGTTTCCGCAACTGCGGCGTCAATTAATCTGTCACGTAATGTCCCAGCCTGATCTCTTACTCCTGTTTCTAAGCCGGCGTGATTTGCTATTTGCTGCGTAGAAACGGCCCACCACAGTTTTGACGATGGAGTGGCCCAATCACGTTCCCAAACAGTAGGACATACACTATATTTGTCTAAAATTCTTTTGCATAGAGTGGGATTATCAAGACCCGCATCTATCGACCAAGCAAGACAGGTTGCAAGTACATCGTTATAGGAGGGTCTTAAGCCTGTAATGTTCGATATGCTAAGTAAATATTCAATCATTTCTCTACGCTTTAACGGCGATTGATTCGGTAAGGTTGAGGCTAATACATCAACTTGAGACCAATTGTTGTTCAGTGTCTCTGTGTACATTGCATCAATTACTGCAGTAGGGGATTCTACGCTCATAGTGACTCTATAGTACAAAATTATTATGGTTTAACCAATTTTTGTCATAAATGTTGACAATCTTAGCAACATTCAATACCATTAAGGCATGGACACCGTCAAACGATCGCTGATGAATTTGGGTTTTTCCGATAAGGAAATTCAAATATATTTTTTTCTGTTGGAAAACGGCGCGTCCGCGGTGTTGGAAATTGCCAAGGTCACCAACATTCCTCGGGCGACCGTCTATTTAATCATTGATCGTCTAGTTGGCCAAGGGCTGGTGAGCCGATCAGCCGCCGGCAAGAAAAAACGTTGGTTGGCCTCACCGCCGGAAAAACTGCTGCAAACCATCGAATTAAAGAAATCCGCCATTAATCAAGCGGTCGCCGCCATTAATCAAAGCCGGATGCAGCTTCAGGCACTGAGTTCGGCCAAAACCCAAAAGCCGAAAATCCGGTACTACGAAGGAGTCGAAGGCATCAAGTCGATCTATGAAGACAGTTTGAGTGCGGAAGAGATTGATGTTTTTTGTTTAACCCAAAACGGTCCGCGGGTGATGGGTGATTATTTGAAAAAATATTTTGTGCGCGTTATCCGCAAAATGATCATAACAAAAGACATTGTTTCAGACTCAAAAGATGACAAAGAGTATCAACGGGAATATTCAACTTCTCGGAACAAAATCGTCTGTATTCCCAGCCGTTTCATCACTAACACCGACTACATGATTTACAAAAACTGCGTCGCGTTTATTACCTATCGTGACCGGGTGCCGGTGGGAATCGTCATCGAGGATAATGAATTGGCCCGGTTTGAGCGGATGCGGTTTAAGATACTGTGGAAAGTCGCCAGCCGGGGGCGCCTCAATTCGTTATAACCCGATCTGGGTGGCAACCGTCTGCATTGCCTTAAGGCTAATCTCGACAAATTTCTCCAAGGGGAGATTTAAGCCATTTGGTAGGCTACATTTAGCCACATCTTCGCGCCGGGTACCGGCGGCAAAGCGCGGCTGCTTGAGAAATCTTTTTAGCACTGACGACAGTTTAACGTCGGCCAGTTTCTTAGTGGGGTAGATCAGGGCGACCGCCACAATCAGTCCGGTCAGGCTGTCGACGCAAAAAATCGACCAGTCGGCTTTGGTCTGTGGTTGCATGCCGGTCAGATCGGGCGCGTGAGCCTTGACAATGTGGTCGACGGTAGTTGATAGATCTAGGCCGTATTTTTTTAAAACGGTGGCAGTATGTTTGGGGTGGCCGGCCTTGTATTCGCCGGAGTAGTCGATGTCATGAATCAGTCCGGCCAGCGTCCAGTCGTCTCGGCTTGGTTCGTCTGCGCCCAACTGATGCTGTGTCTGGAAATAATCGTAAAGCGCTCCCATGCAAGCCTCAACCGCCAGCGAGTGTTTGAAAATATTGGGTTCAAGTTGGGCTTTGGCGGCGTCGCAGTATTTGTCGCGGTTTGTCATCCTGATATTTTATCACATAAAAACGGACTGCGTCCGCCGTAGCCCAGCTGAATTATGAAAGCGAGGCCCGCCTTCGTCAAGCTAAGCTTGACTTCGTCGGGCGAAAGCGGAGAGGGTGGGATTTGAACCCACGTGAGCTTTATCAGCTCAAGAGGTTAGCAACCTCTCGCTATGGACCACTCAGCCACCTCTCCTGATGGCGCGGTGCCGGAGAAAGGAGTTGAACCTTCACTCTCTTGCGAGAACACGCCCCTGAAGCGTGCGCGTCTGCCATTCCGCCACTCCGGCAATAACAATCTTTACATCTGCTCCCGAGATAAACTCGGGACTAACTGGCAGTAAGATTCACTGCGTATCGCCAACTGTCAGTTAAACATTTACCCCGTAGATGCGCTCTGACGAGGCGAGGATGTAAACCTCGCGAGTCAGTAAGCGTTCTTCGGGGTTCCGCCACTCCGGCTCGTCTATATGGTGAATTATACCATCCGTAATCCAAAGATATGATGGGCGATTGACTGCCGCAGTCGAATTTCTGCGATAGTAATCAGAGTGATAGATTGATTTAACGGCCCAAATTTGCATAACCGGTCGGCCGTTGATATAATTAAATCATGTCAAGAGGGGACGAGCGGGTAGCTTCGGTATCGTTGGAAACAACCTTGATGTCTCAAGGTGTGCGCCGGTTTAGCCACGAAGAAATGATTGGGCTGGCTAGCCGTGTGCGTCAGGAAATCATTGACCGCCTGCAGCATTCCCAATCATTTCCTACCTTTCTGCGGCCGGTGCCGGCTGATCTGTCCCAATTTGAAGGTAAGCAGACCATTGCCCTTGAGGTTGGCGGCACCAAGATGCGTGCCGGAGTCGTGACGGTTGATCAGGGGAAGGCCGAGCCAACCGGCGAGATGTTGGAAGGCCGGTTAACCGACCAATCCGGCCAGCCACTTACTCGATTTGCCGATCCGACTGATTTTTTCGACCACCTATTTATTGCCTTGCCCAATCTTGCCCAGTTAATTAAAGACGATCCGGAAGCGGCATTATCCATTATTTTCTCTTTTCCCGGTGTGCCGACCGAACAACCCGACCGGCTGGACTGCCGCGTGACCGGTTTAACCAAGGGATTTGTCATCCCCGGTATGATCGGCGCCAACTTCGTCGAGCTGTTTAACCAGTATTTAATCGATAAAGGCATTACTGATCGGCCCAGGCGCCAGACAGTCTTTAACGACACGCCGGTTCTCATTTCCGGCGAGGCAAACATCGGTTTAGTGGTGGGAACCGGCTATAACTTTGCCGTGGCCGTACCGGTGGGAAAATTACGCCAGATTCTCGGCCCTGACTTTGCTCCGGAGTGGGATGATCGCGAAACAATGCTGGTCAACGTCGAGTCCGGCGCGATCGATCTGGCCACCCGCCTGCTTGATCCCGAATATCTGAACGGCGATGTTCGGTCAACTTCAATCATCGCTCAACTGGATAATTTGTTGCCGGTGGAAGAAAAGGGTAAACAGATGGATGAAAAACTGGTGTCGGGCAAGTACAAGGGGCTGCAGCTTCAGCTGATTCTTAGCCAGCTATCTCAAGCGAGCTTAATCAATAGTCGTACCATGCCTCAAGACGCAGAATCGGGTTGGAAAACCGAGTTGGTCAGTTCGATTCTTGAGGGAAAATGGAACACTGACTGGGGAATTGATGAAGCTGATCGGGCGACGGTCATTCAAGTCTGCGAGATTATCCGGGATCAGGCGGCCCAAGTCGTTGCCAGCCACCTGGCCGGGGCAGTGGAACTGACTGACCAGTTGCGAGTTAAGGCAGTGGCCGAAGGCTCAATGTTTTGGAAACTGCCCGGGTTTAAGGATAAGGTCGAGGCGTATCTGGCGGAGTTGGGAATAAGCACGGTCCATTTTGCCGCCGCTAACGACGGCATGAGCGAAGCCGGTCAATCAAAGGCCGAGTTTGCCAGTTTGAAGCGGGGTGGAGTAGCCGGGCTCGCCTACTGGTATCGTTAAATCGATAAAGACACAACCTATTTCTTCAGGTTGAGTTTTTTAAACCAGCCCCGGCGCAGCAGCATGGCAATTACCGCGTAAACTCCTACATCAAGCCAGTTTTCGTCAACCGTTTCGTTTTCCGGCGGTTTACCGGCGTCAAGCAGATGTTTTAACCGGTTGATCTTGTCGCTTTCGCGAAAGGCGATCCCCAGTTCGCCCGTGTCCAAGATGTTGTTTTTGCCGTAGTCGCGGTGTTTTTTGATGAAGATTTGTTTCATTTCCTCACAAACTTGAACAAAAGCCTCGTCAAGGGATTGGGGCGGTTTCATGAGAGATATGATAGGAGAAAACGAATGACTTGTCAACCAGTCGAAAACATTTTAGTTAATTAATTAACTAAAATAAAGTTAGGGTGGAGATGAGTTAGTTTTTTCCTCATTTTGTTATAATGTGAGTCATATGGCGGTGTTTGACGAAGAGATGATTAGTAACCTGTTTGATTTTCTTGATGATCTGAAAATCGTCTTCCAGACAAAATGGTGGTGGGCGGTGGTAGCCGCCGTAATATTGGGCGGACTCATTCTTCTTCAGCAGCTATTCCTGTCGCTAGCGTTTTAGTTTGAAAAAAACAATGAAAAAAAGTTGTCGCCTGTATCTAGTTAGGCATGGGCAGACCGAGTGGAATATCGAAGGGCGGATGCAGGGCCAAAAAGACTCGTCTTTAACTGCGGTTGGCATTAGCCAGGCCGAGGCGATGGGCTTAAGGCTTAAGTCCGTTAATTTTGCCGCGGCATTCTCTTCCGATCTGCTGCGTGCGTATCGCACCGCCCAGATCATTGCCAAAGAACGCCGGTTGGCCGTTATTGCCAGACGAGAGTTGCGGGAACGCAGTTTCGGGAAACTCGATGGCAAGCTGGTTAGCCAGGTGCGTAAAGAGCTGGAACAGTTCTATCATCTCTATACTAGTTTACCGGAGCCGGAGCGGCGCCGGCTGCGTTTCTACAGCGAAGGAGAAAGCGATGAGCAACTGATGGGGCGTTTTATTACGGTGTTGCGGGAAATCGCCTTGGCGTATTTGGGTAAAAACGTGTTGGTGGTGACGCATGGGGCAGTAATGCGTGTTTTTCTCATCCACCTTGGGTATGGCGATGACAAAACCCTGCCGTCAGGTTCGGTAAAAAACACCGCTTTGGTTAAACTGGAAAGCGACGGGGTTGAGTTTGAAATAAAAAGAACGGTCGGAGTGGAACTGGCAAAAATCTAACGTCTGTGCACTTTCGGTTGATATATTTTATAAAAACCTGGGTTAATATTTACTAATCTTGCGATTGGAGAAGTATCCAACCAATCAGCAGATAACGACGTGGCTTTATATCTGTGAGCTATTCTTTGCGTCCATCCCGTATCTGAATCATCTTCACAAAAAACTACGACAGGAGTATTTGTAATATGCGCATATTGAGTAAGTAAGACTTCGAGCGTCTGCGCCGTTAAAGTCCCAAATCCTTGACCGCGCTTTACCGGATCTACGGCCAGATGATCTATGGCAACGGGAATATATTGTTTTGGTAAATCGGGGATGTCGATCAGGTGGCTTCCCGGACCGGCGCTCATAATGCAGTTGGCCGGACCAATCCTGATTTCCCATTGGTGTTTGTTGGACCTTCTTAATCGGGGCCGGCGCGAGGAGATCGAGCAGGGATAAATTGTATCTTTGTAGTAAAAACTGCCGGTTACCGGTCGATCAATACCAGTGAACAGATCAAAATTCCAGCCATGCAAGATTGTTTTTAAGATTTGATTCACCGTGGTGCGATTTTCGTCGTTAGGCACGGGTGGGTGATCGTTGCTGGACTGATTATGGCGTTCGGTCGACATAAACATGCATTAATCATAACCGGTCATCGTTTGTTAGTCAAATCCGCTCCGGTGATTGAAAGGCGCGCCTTATCTTTCAATTGAGCGCAGTAGCTGTTCGACCGTCCGGTCGTTAATGCGATGGTATTGTCCCCGGTGGGAGAGCAGTGCACCGGAGAAAGTTTTAGGAATATGCATAAGCTCATGGATCAGGGTTTTGATTTTTTCCCGTTCGGACAATTTATCATATCTTTTGGCGATTACCTCAATAATGTAATGCGGTTCGATGCCGGCCACCTCCTTAAATAAACGGGCCATGCCCCAGATTCGGGCATAGGCGCGGGTTTTGGCGTCGAGCGACCGAATGCAGTGAATCCGGTTGGTGTCAATGTGGTTCATTTCCAGCTTGTCCACCAGCGTGACAATCTGGCGTTTGATTTCCGGGGCCTGAGCGTAATGCATGGTTTTATCGGTACAGCCAAACAATTTTAATCAGTTCGATGGTGACAAAAACTGCGGCAGGTAGGGTAATGAAGATGAAAGAGCCGGGCGCGCTTTTGATAAAGGCCGCCAGATAGCCGATGATCGGGATAATTAAGATGACTTTGCCGATTACCAAACGGGGGACGACAATTTCCCGATCGATCGCCTGGTTGGCGTCGCCTTTAGTAATGTAAACATTGCCTCCGATTCTCCAGATCCGGTGGGTGATGATAGTTTCCCGGCCGTTGACTTTAGCATAATAACTGATGATGTCGTTGGCTTGGTAGAACGGCTGATTTTTTACCATAATCAGACTGCCGGTATTGAGCACCGGATTCATCGAGTTGGAACGGATGGTGAAAAAACGGAAAGGCCAGAGTAGTTTTTCCGAAGACAATAGTCCAATCGTTAACGTAGCCAACACATAAACCACGACCAAGGTGTAATAAATTCTTGCGTGGGTTAGTCGGTCAAAACGTCTGAGCGCCGCCGGTCTTGTCTGCATAGTCTCATTTTATCACCAATTGCCGCTGCTGACGTTGCTGTTGATCAGGCGCTGGGCCCAAAAGCCGGTTTTTTCCTCGGGATTGTTGCGCCAGGTTTTAAAATCAAGGTCAAATTCGCAGGTTTTGTTTTTCAGGGAGGCCTGGTCGCTATCAATACTCAGATAGAATATCCAGTTATCAAAGCCGGAGGTGGGGATGGTCGTGTCCAGATTAAGGTCGAGCAGACGGCCTTGGTATTTAACCTGCCAGTTTTGCACCACCTGAAGGTTAAGGGCAGCACATAGACCGTCGTCACCGCCTTTTTTTACTGTTTTGAGACGATATTTAAAGTTCAGTTTTCCATCCTTTTTGATGCGTATCGCTCGGATGTCAAACCCGCCCGGTTGAAAGCCGGTAGTATTGAACAACGTTCCCAGTTGGCCAAAGTTGGCCGAGTGCTGCAAGGCAAAAGACAGGGTGGTGGCGGAAAGCCGATTGGCCTGCACCACGCGTTCGGCCACCAGATCGGCATCGGTATAGTGGGTGTTGAGGAGAAAGTTAGCTAACATAATAAGAAGAAATAAGGCGGTTTTTGTCCGGATACTAACCATTGATCAGACGCAATAATTCGTCAAGAATAATGGTCACGGTCGGGATAAGAATCAAGAGGAATAAACCGGGAATGGTGCGGCTGAATGCCACCAGATAGCCGAGGCGGGGAATTACCAACGCCACGGTGCCGATCACCTGATCGGAAATGACGTTGTCGTTGTCTTCGGAGCGGTTGGCATCGCCTTTGGTGGTAAAGTAACGGCGGCCGTCTTTTTCGTTGATGGCGGCGATGCGGTGGGTAACGATCCGGCCGTCACTGCCGCGAAAAGTAATCGTGTCATTTTTATGATACTCGGGTTGGGCGTGGACGACAATGATATCACCGGTCATAATGGCCGGTTCCATTGAACCCGACTGTACCAGGTAAGACTGATAGCCGGCAAAGGCGCTGGTATTGGACATAATGGTAAAGACGGCCAGAAGGGCGAAAATGGCAATCACAATCCAGGTGGCCAGTTCAAAAAGAAGTTTAAGAGGATGCTTTTTCATGGGCTAATCTTCGCTAAATTAAAGTGGGGGGCGAAATAATGGATATTCCGCCCACCCACTTAATTAAACAAATTTCCGGCTTATTCGTTGGTCGGAGTCGGTCCGCTGATAAGCTGGATCAAACGAAAATCCATGTCGAAGCTGACGCTGTCGCTCTGGATTTCGTTGCCATAAGCGCTCTCGGGCGTGGCCCAATGGGCACCGATGGTCACACTATCGCCCGGTTGGATGATTACCGGGGTCAAGGCGTTCCAGTCCAGTCCGATCTTGGACTGCTGGTCAGTGGCCAAGGTTGAGGAAACCTTGTCATCGCCGTTTAGCGAGACATTAAGGGTAACGACGTTACCCATCTCTCCCACGTTGTCCGCCTCGCAGTTCGGCTCAGCCGCCTTTTCCTGATCGTTACAGCCATTTTCCTGGTTGGTGACGTTTTGCAACCTCACCAAGAGTCTACCAGGGAGTGACCCGGTATTTCTTACCGTCCAGGTTTTGGCCCCGCTGATGTCGCCGTTTTCACCGATATTGTCGATGACGAACGGTTCCAGAGCGACGTTGTTGGACGATACGTCCAAATCCAACGTTCCAGCCGTAAATTTACTTTGGCTGACGGTCCGTCTGGCGGTAAAGAAAGCAAAGGTCCCGGCAATGGCACCTCCTCCGACGATTAGGATGATCAAGAGACTAAGTAATAGTCTCTTTTTCTTTTTGTCCATAAGGATAGCTTTTTTCCGTAACTTATAACTTTAAATTCAGTATATTCAGTTTTTATGTACTTTGTCAAGTAGGTATGATATATGTATTAATTTGATAAAGAAGTTACCATATTAATATAGATTGAAGGGCATCAATTAGTCATGTCGGTTTGGGGGAATCTATTTTTTATTAGAACAGTTGATTAGATCATTTTAAGAACCAATTTCAACAGATGGCATCGATATGTATTTATCGATATTAAGTATATACTGAATTATCTACGCACGAGAATAGGGGATAACGTTGTGACGTTAGGCTTGAATCAGGTGAGAATAAAGCTCCAATTGTTTGGAAATCTCCCGATTTTGACGGGTCAAGCGGCGTTGTGATGCGGATTGCATCATTGCGTAAAACAGATCGTCGACCGAGGCGCTGTCAGTACAGTGAGCCAAAAGAAAGTTGTCGTGCGAGTCCGAATGCAGAGTACTAATTTCCCGGCGGATGTTCCTCCCGCGGTTTTTTGCCCAGCTTAGGTAGCTGCGGTTAAAGTCCGAGTAGAGAATTTGGGTTAAGCCCAGCCAATTGGAGCGTTTTTTTGCGTCTTGGTTTGATTCAATCAAATTGCGCAGTATCTTAATCAGGTTTTTCTCGGCTAATTTGAACTGGCGTTTTTCCAAGAGGGTGAAAATCGGAAGCAGTTGTGACCTGGTGATGGCCGAGTCAGTTGCCATGACTTAATTATAACGAAGATTTAGTCAATGTCAAGAGATTGTTGTTATATTATTACAACATGTTGGACAACAACAACGTTTGTGTTCCGGTTTGGTTTGGGGGCGGTTAATTAATCCGTATAAATAATATTTTGTTGTTCACGTACAACTGTTTTGTTTAGATAACAGAGAGCTTATAGCGATGTGATAGTTTGGTTGAAATCTGATATAATCTATTGTCAAATATATAAGTTATACGTAGATATAAAATTCAGTAATTATGAATGTTGCTCAAGCGAAGCTTCCTCAGTATTTCCTTCAAAATAACGGTTGCAGGATACTAAAAACCGGCTCTTTAACCAAAATTACCGTTGATAAGACAGAATCAAACCTGATAAAAAACAACGGTAATGTACTATATGCTTGTATGTTTTATGGTTTGGAGGGCTTGTTCCGTAAAGACAAAAAACCCACCTTTATTTACGGGAGAAAACTTTGCGACCAAGTTAAACAAGTATTTAACTGTGGAGGTTTTTTTACGTCTGATGAGTTGCCTAATTATGGAATCAGTCCCAAAGAGACTCGTTATATGTTCGCACGTCTGAATAAAAAAGAAAAAGACGGTAATTTAATTGTATTTTTTCTCTACAATGAATTCTTGAGTAAAACGATTCTTGCTTATCTAACCAACCACTTCCAAAAACAGATTAATCCGCCTTCGACCACAGGACGTTAAAGAGGCTTTTGAAGGTATTGTTATATTCGCGATTATTGATGGTGATGGCAAAATAAGGCCGACTGGAGATCATGATGGAAACCTCGTTGCCGTAGATGATGGTAGTAGTATAAAATTTATTCATCGGCGGCAGGAATTTTGTGTGGCGCAAATATAATCCATCCTCTTTTTTAATTGACTCTGTCAATTGGCTTTTGAAAACCAGTAGTTTTAGCAACAGCTTCTTTTTTAGGCGGATCGGGATATAGTGGTTTTTATCATATTCGACCGTGTATACCTTATACCATTCATCCAGATTAGAAAGAAACATAACTTCGTGGTCGGCAAAATCAAGCGATCTTTGACAGACTTCTTTAAAACCTGTTTCTCCTTCGTAATACCGGAAAAACGGATTGTTGGTAGAGAAATAATTGGCGGTATGGGTTTTTAATTTTTCTAAAATCGCCGGAAAATCAGCCTCAATGGTCGCCAACCGCTGTTTTTTTTCCTCGATTAAGGAAGTTAGGTTTTCCGGTGGTTCGGCAATAATCTGACGTCTTGATCCCTTGGTAGTCTGGGTGACCAATCCTTTTTTAATCAGGTTTTCGATATTAAAATGGGCCGTGATACGTTTAACCCCAACATAATTGGCTAGTTGCATAACTGAAGTCTGTTTTTTTTCAAGAAGACCTTGATACAGGAGAGCCTCGATTTCTGATAAACCTAACTTTTTCAGGTATTCCAAGACCCGTGCCATGTATCAAGTATAAAGCATTATCTCGTTATTTGTTGTGGCTATTTTTGTTGCGATGTTCCAGGATAAGCTTGCGAATGAACATCGACTTGGTTTGATTGGTGGTTTTACTGGCGGTTTCAAGGTAGTTTAACAGATCCGGCGAGATAAAGAAATTAAAGCGTTTGTCGCGTAGCTTACCGGCCGATTCATAGGCCGCGCTAAGCACCTGAGTGAGGTTGTTGTCGTTGTAGTTGCGGATGATTAATTTCTCTTCATGGATACCGAGAAGAAAGACTGGGGCGTTATCCTTGAAGTAAAGAACGATCGTGGGTTTATTCAGTTCCAACGCCTTTGAGATTAGATAGCCCACATACGAGCTGGAAACGGTGGTTTCGAATACGCAAACGTCGGCTTCCTGCAACGCCTTAAGTGTTTTATGGTAAAGCTTTTCATAAGTGTCTTTGCCGTCGCTGCCGAGTTCTTCCTCTTTGGTTGCGAGAACGCCATCGTTCAAAAGCAAATATCCTCTCATTTCGCTTTCTTCGGCGATGCGTTTGTAATACTGGTCAAAATAATTTTTTCCCTTTTGTGAGGCTGTAAAAAAAACCTTCATATGTCTTGAATATATATAAATTATATCAGATTGTCAATTAAATATGTAGACCGGCATGTCGATTTGGGCGAACTGATATACCGTTTGTGCGGCTCCGATATCCAGCGAGACGCAGCCGCCGGTATGGGGCGAGCCGATAAACTCCCGCGGCCGTTGCTGTTTCTGGCCGTTGTCCGTGATCCAGTAGGGTAGTTCGTGGATGCCATAATACGAGTCAGTGGCTTTTTCGTAATAAAATGCCATCCAGTAAGGCATCCAAACATGATAAAACTCGGAATAGGCGTTGGGAGCCTTATTGATGATCTTAAACGTTCCGGTGGGTGTCGGCCGGTATAGACCGGAAGAGATTCGGTAGCTGGCTTTTACCCGACCGAACTCAAACAGGTACATGTTTTGTTGGGACAGGTCGATCTCGATATAGCGGTCGGCTTTTTCACCCTGGGTATTGGGTTGGTTACCGATGGTCGCCACGATCACCTGATCGGGACTGGCCTGAAGACGCCCGTTAGCCGCATTAAGGATGTCGGCGCGCAGTGTCGCGACATCCAGGCGACGATCGGCGGTAAAACGACTTTGCAGGTTGGCAAGAACAGACCGTTGAAAAGCTGGTTCGTTAAGCCTCAGATTGATCTGTTCTTGTTGGTTGTTGTAGGCGATAGAGATCAGTGTTTTCAGCTGGTCGGGTGTAATCGTGTAACTATGGAGAGTCTGGTTATCGTTGATGACCAGGTGCAGCGGTTGGCTGAACAGGTCTTTAAGTTGCTGGTTCTGGCTGAAGATTTGGTGCTGTTTTTGTCCGGAGTCGGCGTTTCTTAACAAGGGTTCAATCGTTAACGGTTGACTGCCGAAGCGGAAAAATAACTGGGTTTTTAGATCATCGCCGTCGATTTTCCAACGCTGTGCATTGGTTTGGTAGGCGATTTGTTTATTGACGTTGTCGACGACGAAGATGTCAGGTTGGAGGGTGAAATCAAAAACGGTTTGGTCAATAAACTGGTAGTAGGACGCGGAGAAGTCCAGTACAGGCAATAACTGGGTTTTTTCCCCGGCGATCGCCTTTAAAAACCGGATCAGGCGCCGGGGTAATGATTGGTGGACTAAAGCCGTGATGGTCGCCATGGTTTTTGGCCGGTTGACGGATAGACCCAGGTCTTGAGGCTTAAGTTGATAACGGCGGTCGCGTATTGTCAAAAAGACCGGCTGGGCGGAGCTTTGGGCGACCGTCTTTTCGATTTGGGCAGGAGTTTGCAGTCCGATCGCCATTTCTCCCAGGTACAGGTGCGGGGGCGTAAGGATAGTGGTAGTGGCACAGCAGGCTAGGATAAATAAAATCGCAACCAGAAGCAATAGACGGCGCATGACATCTATTCTAGCAAAATCATGGTCATGATGATAAAATTAACTAATCTTGCACCCATAGCTTAACGGATAGAGTAGTGGTTTGCGGAACCACTGATCCCAGTTCAATTCTGGGTGGGTGCACCAACCGCCAAGGGCCATAGTTTAACGGTAGAATAGAGGTTTCCCCGCCTGCAATGCCTCTAAGGTCCGTAGGTTAACGGTAGACCTGGGGTCTCCAAAACCCCAAGTGGGGGTTCGACTCCCTCCGGACCTGCACGATACGGCGGGCAGGCAAAACCTTTGATGGAGGTTCAATTCCTCCTGGCCCTGCCCGTTACACCTACGAGGTGGATTGGGTCAGTCGAAGAGTACATTTTTGATCGATTTTAGCTTCAATTGATGAGATTGATTATCTTCAACGAATCGTTTGTAATCTGCTGGTTGATAGATGGAAATATCGGTAACCCAGTTTCTTAAGGCTTGGGGATGGTTGATAAAGTCACAATACGAAGATCCCGCCCAGTCTTGTGGTAATAGAACGAGTTGGGCCGTGGTCGGGTTAAGATGGATATAACGGCTGACGTGTAATAATTGTTCGTTGGTCTTTATTCTAACCGCCTTGAAGCGTGATTGCCATAGTGGACCATGGCGATGATGAGTGAGGTTAAAATAGCGAGAAAATCCGTTTTCAACATCACCTAAGTATTTGGACAAACAATCGGATTGGATGATTTTTGCCAGAAGATGATAATGGTCAGGCATAATGCAGTAGGCGATCACTTTTATTAGTGAATTAGGCCGAGGTAACAGAATATTTTGGTATTGGTATAGACATTTTTTTATAGCAACGGAATATCTCAACTTGGGTTTACTGTTGTTGTAATAATCCAGTAGTTCAATGAATCTAATAGTAGTGTGGGTATTAAAAATTTGAAAACGAGCAATGCTTTTGTTGAAAATGTGGTAATAGTTATCCCGTAGGTATTGTTTCATTTCCTACCGTCAATTTAGCTTCATTTGGGGAAAATAACAACGGAATATACCCAACATCATGACAAATTTAACCTGTAATGAAGCCTTATTATGACCTGAAATACACCTACGAGGTGGATTGGGTAGGAGCTAGTTGGTCTTGCCGAAGTCGGGGATGTTGGGAAGTCCGCCGGCCGGTGGATTGGTTGTCGGTTCAGTCGGCGTAGGGTTAGCCTTGGTTTCCAGATCGGAAAGAATCGAATTTAGCGGATTGGTTGGATTGACCGCTGGTGATATTGGTGTTGGTTCGGGCGCTGCCATGGTTGGCCTTGGCGGTTCTGGTGTGGATACCGGTGGACCAACTGGCGGTGGGGTAGTGGGCTCAGGAGCAGTGGGTTGGGGTGGTGTTGGCTCGGTTGGTTTGGCCGGTGGTGTAAGCGGTTGTACCGTGGCGGCGGCTGTGGCGACTTGAGTCGGGGCAGTCGGCGTTAGCCCCAGGGCAGTATCAAACTCGTCCTTGGTAAAACCCTTCAAGACCACAATCTGTCCGTCGTCCTTTTCAATCTTGGTAACCGGCGTGCCGGCAAAATTATTGGACAAGGTTAGCATTTCGGTCAAAAACTCCTTGTTGGTTTCCAGGTTTTTCTCCTCGAACGCCATCTTATTGGCGTTCAGATAGTCTTTCTCTTGTTTAGAGAATTGGCAGTCATTGATCGTGTATACCGTGATTTTCATAGGCTTAAATTCATTATGGAGGAAAAAAATATACTTGTCAACTGGAAAAACGGATAAAAGCTCGGTATGATGATTGACAATGAAAAAAGTCGTTTTGTTGATCGTGGGGATGGTTTTGACATTGGTAGGCTACTGGGGCTGGCGGGAAAGTCAGCGGGTGCAAACACCACTAGTGAGTCAAACGACGACCAAGACCGACACGTTGTCTCAAGATAAGGTCGAGACAAAAAAGACGTCATCAGGCCTTAACCAGCCGTTACCCGACACTAAATCGTTATTTATCACCTATTGGGGAATAGGAGGATTTGATGAGAAAGTGTTCGATTACGACCGGTTAATCTACTTTGGCGTCGCGATCGACCAAAACGGCGTGCAACGGCAGACCGACGGTTACCGGCACTTGAAGCAATTTGTCGGTTTGGCAAGTGACAGTCAAGAAAAATATCTGACCGTGACCATGACCGATAACGAAGCGAACTTAGCGTTACTTGATCAAGCGGAGTCGGTGCAGCAGCGCATCTGGTCCGACGTAGTTAACGTCGCCCAAGACAACGGTTTTCAGGGGGTGGTGCTGGATCTGGAGTTGAGCCAGACGCTGTCGCGGGAAAAAACCGTTCTTTTAACCGACCGGTTTGTCTCCGATTTTGCCCGCCAGATCAGATCGGCCGGCTTGCACGCGGCCGTCGTCCTTCCCGGTGACCTTTTTTACCGCCACCGTCCTTATGACCTGGCCGGGATTGCCAAGGTGACCGACGAGATCATGATTATGGCCTATGATTTTCACAAAAGTCGCGGCGAACCCGGTCCTAACTTTCCGTTGGCCGGCAAGGCGACCTACGGTTATGATATGCAGACAATGATCTCCGACTACCGGCGCGCGGTACCCCAAGGGAAAATCACGGTAGTTTTTGGTATGTTTGGTTATGACTGGACGGTTGATGAAAAAAAGCGGCCGATCAAGGAAGCCGAGTCATTAACCTTGAAACAAATTACCACCCAGTTCATCGATCAGTGTCGCTGGCAGGACTGTGTTGTCAGACGTGACGATCTAGCGCGGGAGACCGAGGTAGATTATGTTTATTCCCAGGTGAAAGACGATTACGGACTGATGGACTTCCATATTGTCTGGTTTGATGACGATCAATCGGTTCAAGACAAAATCTCGTGGTTGAGGCGGCAGGGGATTAACCGGTTCGTCTACTGGGCTTGGGGGTATTTTTAGCCGGTTGAACGGGCGGTCTCCCGATAATGCCGAGTTGTTTTAACTTCCACATGAACAGGGCGCCTTTTTTGCGGGCGCGCGAGTCGACGACAAAGCGCAGCGCCTCTTCCAGTACCGGGCGCGGCAGGGTTTTGGCCAGTTTGATGTACAGGCTTTTGCGGCCGGTGTCTTCCAGCTTTTCGGCAAGATGGACGCCAAATGCCTGGAATTCCCTGGAGACGTATTTGTCCTCAAGCGGGTTGAAGCGTTTTAGAATGTCCTTGATCGAGTCCATGGCATCAGCGGGGCCTCTTTTTTAATACTTCCTGGTAAACTTTTTCATATTCGTCGACCATCCGTTCTACCGTGAAGTTGGTTTCGACATGTTGACGGCAGGCCAGCCGCATCGCCTGATATTTGGGTTCAGGCAAGCTATAGATGTGTTCAACCGCCTCGCACAGACCCTCGATGCCGGTTTTCTTGATGATGAAATTGCCGCGGATGTCGTCATCGGACGGGTTGACAATCAGTCCGGTCTCCCCGTCTTTGATCAGTTCGGGGATCGAGCCGCGGGCATAGGCAACTACCGGCGTGCCGCAGGCCATCGCCTCAACGATGGTCAGGCCAAACGGTTCTTCCCATTCAAGCGGAAACAGGAAGAGTTTACTCGCCTGGTAGTGGTGGATCAGTTCCATCCGGTGGACGTCAAAGTCAATATATATCTTTACCGCCTGGTTCATTAGGTTCCTTCTTCTGATAATGATGTTTTTTAACCACTCGAAGTACTCCTCTTTGATGATCGGGAAGATCCGTCCCGGTTTTTTGGTGTGTTTAATCACGGTCAAAACCGTATCCAGGCCCTTTTCGGGGACGGCCCGGCCGGTCCAGATTACACAGTTGCCGCCGGTAGGATTGAAGATAAAGTTTCGTTTAGAATCGACTCCGTGATAGATGGTACGTACATAGTTAAGGTTAGGAAGAGGCTTGCGCTGCGAATTGGTAATGGAGACAAAGTAGAGGTTTTTGAAGTCTTTAAACAGGGAAAAATACTTCTGTACGTATTTTTCGTGCAGCGAGCCGTGCATGGTGACGACTACCGGCCGCCGCAGTAGTTTGACAAAGGGAAGAATCAGTTCTCCGTTACCGATGCTCAGGTGGAGCAGATCGAAGTTTTTTTGCATGGAGATTGCCTTGCTCAAGAGAGCGATTTCGAAGATTTTGTGATGTTCCATCCCGACATACTTGTCTTCGGATGAAGAATAATAGTTAACCGACTCGATTTTTGCCGGTAGAGACGAATTGCCGGAGGCAAACGCGGTAACGCGGAGGGTTTGTTTCTTTTTTTTCATGCCGTTGATAAGAACGTAATCGAAGATTTCCGAACCCTTTTTGGCGTTTTTTCCGATTTTGACGACGTTGGAGTTAATAAAAGCGACTTTCATAAATTAAGCGAATTTATAATAACCGGCGGTACAGCGCTTGATAATTTTGCGCCATGGTTTTTACCGAAAATTTATCTTCAATGTGCCGGCGGCAGGCGCGGCGCATGGTTGCATATTGACCGGAAGAAAGGGACAGGATTTTTTCCACTGCCTCGCATAATCCAGCCACACCGGTTTTTTTGACGGTATATCGGCCGCGTTGGACATCGGGGGCAGGATTGACAAGAAATCCGGTGACGCCGTCGACCATGATTTCCGGCAGTGCACCCTGGGAAAAGGCCACGACCGGCGTGCCGCAGGCCATCGCTTCCAATGGCACCAAGCCAAACGGTTCTTCCCGGTGGATCGAAGGGAATATTACTAACTTAGCCCGTTGGTAACTGTCAATAATTTCTTTTTTGTTAAAACGAGGGTAATGCGTCAATAACGATCGGTATTGCTGAAAATAACGGTTGAGGGCAGTGTTGAATTTGTCGTCAAAATTATTGATATTGAACTGACCGATGATTTTAAGAGTCTTTTTAAGGGCGATGGCGGTTTTAATCGCCTCAACAATGCCTTTATACTCTACCAGCCGGCCAACGAATAACAGTTCCTCGGTCGGTTTTTCGTTAAAGACAAACAGATGTGTTTCGATGCCGTTATTGATTCTGTCCGCCACGTTGATGCCCAGCTTAATCGCGGATTTTTTTTGGTAATCAGAAATAGCCACAAAATGAAATTGGGGAATAGAATTGACAAGTTCCTTATGGTACGGGGTGATCGGGTCGTGTGAAGTGAAAACGATCGGAACCTGGTTAAATTCCAACAAGTGGGAAACGTTAAATATATTATTATGAACGTGTAGTAAACCTAACCGATGGTTTTTTGCATATTGCATGGCTTTAATAAAAAGCGATTGTTCGCGAAAAAGAAGGATTTGACGATCGAGTCGATCGTAACTTAAATTAAGAACTTTTTTTTGGCTGGTTTTGAAAAAAGACTCAATCCCGAAAGACACCATGGTTGATCTGGCGGTCGAGTCGGCGGCAGTGAAAAAAATCGGCTCAAACTGTTGTCGATCAAGATACTCTGACAAAAGTCCGGTAATGGTTAAACCCCCATTGGCAACGCCCGGCGGCAGCGGATATGGTTCGCGATTGGTATTAATCTGGCCGATCTTTATCATGGCTGAAAGTTGATTTTATAGTCGTCATACACTTCCTTGTAGATTTCCAGCACTCGTTGGGCAATTTTAATCCGATCGAAGAATCGGGCTTTTTCCAGGCCTTTTTTGACAGTT
>JAMCST010000012.1 GCA_023380935.1 Patescibacteria group bacterium | reverse complement strand
AAATCCTTGTCCCAGCTGACTCCCCAGTCCAACGGGAACGGTCAAAATTCCAGCCAGTCGAGCGAGCCGAAAACCGAGCCGTGCCCGATTAACGGTCAACTGATGACTAAAACCCAAAAGGCGTTTTGGGAAAAACGCCGTCCTCTCGGTATCATGGTGGAAAACAGCAAACAGGCGCGGCCGCAGTCGGGTATAAGTTCGGCCGACGTCGTTTACGAAGCGGTCGCCGAAGGCGGCATCACCCGGTTTTTGGCGATTTTCTACTGTCAAGACGCTCCTTATGTTGGTCCGGTGCGTTCGGCGCGCGTCCATTTCATGAAGATGTTAAGGGAATATGGAAACTATCCTCTCTACGCCCATGTCGGCGGGGCAAACTGCGATGCGGAGACCGGGTCGGGTTGCGCGAACGGCGCGCCGGCCGACGCGTTGGGATTGATCAACAAACTCGGTTGGTCGTTGTACAACGACATCAACCAGTTTTCGGTACCCTTTCCTTATTTCTGGCGCGATTACGAGCGGTTGCCGAACCGGGATACCGAACATACGGTGTATACCTCGACGAGCAAGCTCTGGGATTACGCCAAAAATCAGCGTAAGCTGACCGAGGTGGACGCGGACGGAGTCAGATGGGACAAGGATTTTACCAGTTGGAAGTTCAAGGACGACGCGCTCGCGGCCCAGCGGGGTACGGTGAACAAAATCTCACTGGGTTTCTGGAATAGTTTTTCCAGCGACATGGCGGTTACCTGGAACTACAATCGCCAAACCAACGGTTATCAGCGCGTCAATGGCGGCGTGGTCTCGGTTGACCGGAACAACAACCAGCCTGTCGAAGCCAGGGACGTGGTGATTATTTTTGCCAAAGAGTCGCCGGCCAACGACGGTTATCCCGGCGGCCACATCCTTTACCGCCTGACCGGCAGCGGCGACGGACTGTTGTTTCAGGACGGCAAAGCCGTCACCGTCACCTGGGAAAAGCAGGATGAGGAAACCCGTCTGAAGCTGTACGACGAAAACAACCAGGAAATGGCCTTTGTGCGGGGAAAGATTTTTGTCGAAATATTGCCCATCGGGAATAAGGTCGAGTACTAAACTTTATGTTAGCCCATATTATTCCCTCCAAGACGCGCCGGAAGGTGTTGCAGTTGTTCTACCAACATCCGCAGGAGATGTATTACCTGCG
Organism: Patescibacteria group bacterium; assembly: GCA_023380935.1. GTDB lineage: Bacteria > Patescibacteriota > Microgenomatia > UBA1406 > GWC2-37-13 > UM-FILTER-34-12. Next base: position 5,889 of record JAMCST010000012.1, on the reverse strand, counting down.
CAAAGTGGTGCGTGAGGTTGACGAAGAGGTAAACGCGGTCAAGCGGGAGTTGGACATTCTGGAGTCGGCCAAGCTGCTGTTGCGGGAAAGGCGTCTCAATAAAGTTTTCTACTCGCTGAACAAAAGCTATTTTTACTACGACGAGTTCATCCGCATGTTTGCCAAGTCCAGTTTGCTGGCCAGCGCGATTTACAAAAACGTCAGCCGGCTCGGCAAGATCAAGTATGCGGTTCTGTCGACCAAATACGCGAAAAACATCAGCATCAAAGAGGATGAGATCTACTTGCTGCTGGTGGGAACGGTGGTGATTCCTGAGTTGACCCAGATCGTCAAGGAGGCCGAAGCGCAGTTTGGCCGGGAGATCAACTACACCGTCATGACCGAGGAGGAGCTTGTTTTCCGCAAACGGAACAACGATCCGTTCATCTGGCGTTTTCTTAAGTCTCCAAAAATTATGCTAATTGGTGCCGAAGAAGAGTTGTCAAAATGAAACCTCTCAAGATTATCTTACCTTTGTTGCTTTTGTTGTTAATCATTCTTATCGATCTGCCGGAGAATCTGCCGATTAATCTGCATTTGGGACAGACCAAACTGGCGTTTGTCGTTAATCCTTTAAGTATCGATACCGAGATTTTCGGTCTGAAGATCACCAAGCGCTTTACCACTCATCTGGGACTGGATCTCAAAGGCGGCAGCCACCTGGTGTTTGAGGCCGATACGCGCAAAATCGGCGCCAGCGATCTAACCGATGCCCTCAGCTCCGCCCGCGACATCATCGAAAAACGGGTTAACTACTTCGGCGTGTCCGAACCGGTGGTGCAAACGATCAAGTCGGGCGACCGCTACCGGATTGCCGTCGACCTGCCCGGCATCAGCAACGTCAGCGACGCCGTGGCATTGATCGGGCGCACCGCCCAGTTGACCTTTAACGAAGTCGGGACGGCCGAAGCGAAAATCGCCACCAACACGCCGGCATTTCTCCAGCTGACCAGGGAGACCGGCCTGACCGGAGCGGACATCAAAAAAGCCACGGTGCAGTTTGACAGCCAAACCGGCAAACCCGAGGTGGCCTTGAGTTTCACCAGTAAAGGTGTCCGGTTGTTCAGCGAGGTGACCGCCCGCAACATCGGTAAGCCGGTCGGGATTTTTATCGACGGCGTGCCCATCTCCACGCCGACGGTCCAGTCGGCCATCACCGACGGCAACGCGGTGATCACCGGCACCTTCAGCGTGGACGAGGCGAAAAAACTGGCGATCGCCATCAATTCCGGCGCCCTGCCGTTGCCCATCAAGCTGATCGAGCAGCGCAGCATCGGCCCGACCCTGGGACAGTCGGAAGTCAACAAAAGCGTGGCCGCCGGCCTGATCGGATTGGCGCTGGTGCTGTTTTTCATGATCGCTTATTACGGTCGGTTGGGGCTGATCGCTTCGGCCGCCCTCATCATCTACGGCTTGATCTCCCTGGCGATTTTCCGCCTGATCCCGGTGGTCTTGACGCTGTCCGGCATCGCCGGCTTTATCCTGTCGATCGGCATGGCGGTGGATGCCAACATCCTGATTTTCGAAAGGATCAAAGAAGAGATGCGCCGGGGCAAAGACTTTGACCTGGCGGTCAGGCTGGGATTTGGCCGGGCGATCGACGCGATCAAGGACGCCAACATCACCACCCTGACAGTCGCCTTTATCCTGTTCAATCCCTTGAACTGGGATTTTTTGCCCCAGTTCGGCATGGTGCGCGGTTTTGCCCTGACCCTGGCGATCGGCGTGGCCACCAGCCTGTTTACCGGGGTAGTGATTACCCAGCGACTGATCAATATTTTTTACCACCGCCATGATTAATTTCCTGAAATACACCAAGTTTTATGTTTTGATTTCCCTGCTGGTGATTGCCAGCGGTTTGTTTTCCGTTTTCCACTGGGGATACCGCGTGTCCATTGACTTTACCGGCGGCACTGACCTGGAGTACCAAACCAGTACGGTGGTGGCCGTCGACCAGGTCAAGACGGTGCTGCAACGTCACCAGATTGAAGCCGTGACGGTAGAACAGCGGCAAAAGATCGTTACCCTGCGCGTTCCGGCGATCAGCGATACCCAGGAAACCACGCTGCGCAGCGATTTGGCCAAACAACTGAATACTAAAATTACCTTGTTGCGCGCCGAGACCGTCGGCCCGACCCTGGGCAGCGAGACGATGAAAAAAACCCTGGTCGCCTGCGCGCTGGCGATCGCCGGTATTTTGCTCTACATGAGCTTTGCTTTCAAAAACTTCAACTTTGCCTTGGCGGCGGTGCTGGCGATGTTCCACGATTTTCTGGTGGTCGTCGGGTCATATTCGCTGCTTTCCCATTTTTTCGGCGCCCAGGTGGACACCCTGTTTGTCACGGCGGTCCTGACCACCATGTCGTTTTCCGTGCACGACACGATCATCATTTTTGACAAGATCCGCGAGTATCACCGCAACGAAGGCAAGGGCGACCTGATTAACTACGCCAACCGCGCCCTGACCGAGACGATGGTGCGGTCGCTGAACAACTCGATGACCATCATCTTCATGCTGCTGGCCCTGACCCTGCTGGGCGGGTCGCTGATCCGCTTTTTCGCCGCCACCCTGTTGATCGGCACCATTACCGGTACCTACTCTTCGCCGTTTGTGGCCACGCCGATTTTGGTGTGGTTGGAAGGCAGAAAAAAATGAAAATCGTGACGCTGGCGCTGGGCGAGTTGGCGGCCAACTGTTATCTCCTGATCGAGGATAAGGACTGTTTGTTGATTGATCCGGCCGACGCGGCCGACTATATTCTGGAAACACTCCAGCGCGACCGTCTCCAACTGCGGGCCATGCTGGCGACCCACGGGCATTTCGATCACCTGATGGCGGCCGGCGAGATCCAGCTGAGCTATCCCAATATTCCCTTGTTCATCGACCAAAAAGACCGTTTTCTGGTTGACCGTCTGATTCCCACCGCCCGCCATTTTCTTCACCAGCCGCGGCTGACAGTGGTGCCAGCGCGCTGTCAATTCTTTTCCGGACGCCGCCTGACAATGTCGCCGTTTAAGTTGAAAATCATTCCGGTACCCGGCCATACGCCCGGCAGCGTGGCCTTTTATTTTCCCGAATCCAAAGCGGTGTTTTGCGGCGATACGGTGTTTAAAGCGGCAATCGGCCGGACGGATTTTTCCTATGGCGACAGATCGGCGTTATTGGCTTCGATCAAACACCTTATCGATTGTTTACCCGCCGATACGGTAATTTATCCCGGCCACGGCGAGGCGACCAGTGTCGGCGCGCAGCGGGAACGTTTGTTATAATCCGTAGTATGAAGACCAGGGCGACGGTTTTGATTGTTCACGGCATCGGCGGTTATGCCGGAATCCACTGGCAGGGGTGGCTAAAGCAAGAACTGGAACGCCGGGATTACCGGGTGGTTATGCCTACGCTGCCGGCGGCCGACCATCCCGACCGCACCACCTGGCGCCGGGCAGTTACCCGGATCATGAACAAGCATCAGTCCGAGCCGCTGATTATCGTCACCCACTCGCTCGGGGTGGTGTCGGTTTTGGACGCGTTGGAGCAGTCGGAAAACCGCGCGCGGGCGCTGATCTCGGTCTCCGGCTTTTGCAGCGATTACGGCGCCGAACTCAACAGCTATTTCTTGAAGGAAAAGCCGATCGATTTTGCGCGGGTTGTCCCCAAGCTTAAAAAAAGCGTCGTGCTGTTTGGCGACAACGACCCTTATGTGCCTCAAGCCAACTTGAAGGAGCTGGCGCTTAAACTGAAGGTGAAACCGATCATCATCAAACACGGCGGGCATCTGAACACTGACGCCGGCTACACCCGATTTCCGCGTCTGGTGGGGGAGATTATGTGAGTTTAAATTGATCCAATTCTGCTACCCAAATGAAAATCTATCGGCAAGGGTTTTCTTCCTTTGATTTATTGAATTAGGTTATCAGATTTTATTGTGGACAGATTTTTGAATTCGTGGAATCAAATAGAGGAATATTTTTGGTGTTGGTTCAATACGCTGCAACGGCTTTCACTATCATAATGAAACCAGACAACTTTTGCATAGTAGTAGTTAAGCGAAGATATTAGAGATTTTCGTTATATCTAGTCAACCAATCATTATCAGCTTCAAACATCCTGAATTGTTGATTAATCAATTTTAATATTTTAATGGCATTAGTATACATTTCCCTTAAACATGAGTGATTTAGTTCATTGAACATTGTTTCATCGCGACTTGTACTTTGTCTATAAGAAGGCTTATGGTGGGTAAACATATCCCGATATCTAAACGGCAACCTTAATAAACGATATTCGTTAGAAGTTTTTCTAATTATTATCGCCGCATTTACTCTGGCGAACTTTGGAAAGAATAGGTATTTTTTATATGTCGGCATCATTTCAAAATCGTCGAATTCCTCGAAAAATTGTTCCCCGAAATCGTTAATGAACGACTCCATGGCAAACGCTAATGAAACCGTTGCAGCAACAAGATACCGCTTTCTTGGTGCGCCCATGTTCGGATAAGTGCTTTGGGGTTCGGATTTTTGATATAACTCTTGTACGAGAATAAGGAAACTCTTGTAAAACTCCATTTTTATTTCCCCATCTTCTATGTCTACCATAGGTTGATAACGGAATCACTTCAAAAACGTATCGTTGATTGCCGTTAATGCGGATATGGATTTAAAATAATTCTCAAGCTGTTTATAATAAATACTATGTCATTTATTGCATACCGGAGTATTTTATTGAAAACTCACCGAAAGAAATATTTAAGTTTTATTTAGGATCTCTAACGTAGCTTTTACAGACGGGTTATTAGTATTAATTAACTGAATATTATTTTTAAAATTGTTTTGTAGAGGTGTTAAAAACTCATCAGCCCAGGAAGGTGTTAATACCAAAACATCTTTAAAATCGACAGTGATCGATTCATCCTGTTGAACATTTTTTAATATAGGCTGAAAAGCTAACCATGCTTCTTTCCCAGCCGGACGAGAAATCAATGTGGTGCCGAATTTTTTTAATTCAATAGTCATAATTGTTCTTCAAAACTTATTATAGCAAAACAACCACTAATTATTGTCTTTGCTATCTGTATATTTAATTCACTCTCGTTATCTCTTAGATACAGTTGAGCATCGCCTGTTTGGAAATATAAAGAGAAGGGATTTTTTTCTATAATTGATTTTACGAATTTAAGTCCATTACCTCTTGTTTCAGGATACCTACCAGATATTGTTTCCGTAAAGGCAACCTTAATTGCCTCACTCGAACTTGATAGTTCTGGACGCACTATTTTTAATGTTGTCAATATACCTTGTCCGCGATCTGCCAATACTATCATCCTATTACGTATTGTATATGAGAAAAAAATACCTGATATATCTGGCCAGTTTCCTAAATTATGGTCGAAGGAATTACTGCCAATTTCCCCTGCAATAGCCGTGATTAATGACACTTTTTCTATTGAAAAAATCTTGCTTAATTTTTTTTGGAGCTTTTCTAACCTAGCTTGAAATATATCTCTAGTTGGACAATATACTTCCGGATTTGGTTCTTCTGCGTTATGAGATTCTGCCCAATTTCTTGCGATTGTATCGATTCCCTTTAGAAAATATTCCAGATCTATTCTTTTATAGAACCGATGACCTCTAGGACCACTTCGGATCGAGCTTAAACGACCAGTATTATCCCACCTTCTTAGAGTATCAATAGATACTCCAAGTAATTTTGCAGCTTCACTAATAGCTAAAAGTTGTTTATCCATAGATGTATGTGTAAATCTATGCATATTATACTAAATCTATGTAAATCTATGCAAGTTTAAGTATAAAAGGGTTATTTTAAGCCTTACTGAGGGCTAAAATTAAATATAC
>JAMCST010000011.1 GCA_023380935.1 Patescibacteria group bacterium | reverse complement strand
TATTTCAAAGCAACCTCCTTCTGGGTTAGACCACGAACCAGAACATCATTGACAGCCAGTCTTCGAACTTTCGGGATAAAGGGATTGGAAACGTACATAAATTAGTGTCAAAAAACTTGTAATTTCCTGACACCAACTATACCGCAAAAGTTTCCAAGCTATTGAATAATTACGATACAATCCTATAGTTATTGTCTTGTATGGTATACTTTTCCCCAATGCTTGAAAAAAGTCGAAACCAGAACAGTGAATTAACAATAAGTGTCGGTCGGTTGTTGGGCAATCCGGCCTTACTGGATACTTTGGCAGCGGCGCGCAGTTTAATCAAGGAAGGAGGCGGACCGAATGATTTTCGTGCCGTCCCAAACTATCCCCAGCTGCAGGCGGCGTTAACCGCCATTTTTTGGCCTAGCGTAATGATTGCCCGGAGAGAATTCGTTAGGCAACACCCGCTGTCGAGCCGTAGAGAAGTGGAGGTGGCCGATGCATTGGATGATCTGGATTCAACCGTTTGGTCCCTAATTTTCTCCAGATTTAATTGGGGAAGTTTTGATCATAACCCAGAGCATGCCTCCAATGCCTTAGCTAAATATTTAAGCCAAGCTTCGCATGCCGTCTTAAGTAAAACTCAAAAACCAGCGGCTTTCCATTCGAGGACGCCTTCCCCGGCAGTCAGGTCCCTAGAAAACGATCTGGTCGCTAGAGAAGAGCGCCAGGAGCTTGCGCATGTTATTAAAAAGTGGTTATCGTCGCTGTCTCCGGCCGTGGCCGATACCGTCAGAAAACATTATATGGACGGTATTTCGACGGAGCAGTTGGCTCAAGAAACCCATCTTAATACTTGGGCAATTCGCAAAAGAATCAGCGACGCTAGAGAAAAGTTAGAGGAGTTCCTAACAGCATACGGCTACGAATCTCAACTAAAAGAAATGACCCGCTCGGTGACTGATTTGGCCCAAAGACGTTCTCACCTGCAACGTGTTTTTCATAATTTTGAAAAATATCTATCGCCCCAGACAAGCAGCGCTCTGGTTATCTACTTTGGTCTTGATGGCAAAGAGCCTAATTATAGTTTTGAAAAGACCGCTGAAGAAATGCAAACTTCTTCTTCTAATGTCCGTCATCTGGTGGCTTTGGGATGGGGTATCGTATCGCGCCAGATGTTGCTTACAGCCAGAACCGTGTTAAATAAAGGAAAAATGGATTTGTATGATGCCTGGAAAGCCCATCCGGAGCGATATTCCTTTTCACCAGATGATAAACGGTTGCTGTCTTTATATTTTGAAGAGCACCAAACCACGACTGCCATTGGTAAATTATTGGGCGTTAGTGAAAATGCCGTTCAGAGGCGCATTAATCGTTTACTTGATATCGTCGATCGTGCGATTTCAACGACGTCGATCGGTGGCGGTTTATATCGCCAACATTGATTATGATTGGCTATTCTTCGATATTAATGGTAAAATAATCTTAAGATTTAAGAATTTGTTATCTCCATTAACAGAGCAACTTCTTATCTTCTAAGTCTATATGGCTAACAAAATATATGTTGGGAACATCTCCCCGTTAACCACCGACAAGGACCTTTTCGATCTTTTTTCGGGTTCCGGCGACGTTATCTCCGCCCGGGTTAATTTCGGGCTAGACAATAAAACGAGCCGAAGCGCCTATGTCGTTATGGGTAACGAAACGGACATGAAAAAGGCGATTGCCAAAAATAACAATACGGATTTGAAAGGCAGCCGCATCATCGTTGTCAAGGCCCATCCCGTAGATCAAGATGCGGGCTTTTTTTCGAACCGGAGCAGATTTAGAAAATTTTCCAGGAGATGAATCGACACAATAATTCATGTTGGCGTTGCGGTAAGGAGAGGGTTGTTGTCCGGTCTTGGAAAGAGAAGGTGGGCAATTCGATTATCACCACCACAGAAACAGCCTGTCCGGACGTTGAATGTCAAAAACTGGTGGACAAAGCGAATAAAAAAAACATCGATAAATTCCAGGCTTCTCAACTCCAGAGAAAATTAAGATTAAGCCGCAAGCGAAAACAAAATCGAAAAGATTAATTACGGACCTAAAGGGGGGTTCGGACCGACGGGGCGAATCCTTTTTTGCTATCATATATGTCATGGGGATAATCGGGAAACTTCTGAAGTATCTTTTGATTTTACTGGTTTTGAGTTCTCCTTGGTGGTTTAAGGCGATTCCTTCCCAATACTTCACCGCCTTGATCGGCAAGTCCCAGCTGGTTGATAAATTGTTGTGTAATTTTTCCACCAAAGTCAGCGGCGAGTCGATGAGTCCCGTCGTGGCGCCGGGGACGTCGATCGGCCTGACGCGCTGTTTTACGGAAAAAGACCTGACTCAAAATACGTTGGTGTTGTATCGCGACGGTTCAAGTCTGCGTTTCGGCATTATCCGCCATGTTCTGTCCCTTAACCCGGTGGTTTACAAGATATCCGACGAAAAAGCGCCGGAATTGTTTCACGATCTTGTTAAGGAGGAAATCGTCGCCGTCACTCACCACATTGACCTCAGCAAAACCAGGTATCAGACCGGCCAGGATACCGGTTCGTTCGTCCTGGCCCCCGACGACTTTATCTCTGATTTTTATTTGGCCAAGATCCCCAAAGGAACGGGTCTGGAAACGGCCGCCGTCGAAAAAACCAACGTTTTCAACCGCCGACAGGACAAGTTCTGTTTTGCGGTTGTTCCCAAGCAAAATCTCACGGCGGTCGATGTCGAAATTATCAACGGGAAAACGCATGGTACGGTGCCTTTGGGAAACAACCTTGTTTTGAACGCCAGCCAAAAACCCAACATAAACTGTATGGATTTTGGTTCCGGGCCGGGGGAGCTTAATCTAGACCAAGGCGGTTATCGGTACAGGCTGCTGATAAATCATCAGGCGCTTGAGGACGTGTCTTTCACCGTCGACTAATCAGGTCTTCGTTTTGGCCTGTCGTTCGTCCAGCCAGGAAAGCAGCGAAAAAATCCCGATCATCAAAACGCTGACGGTTAAATAGTCCGGTGCCGCAAGACCGAACAGTGCCTGAAAGTTGAAAACCGAAGGGATAAAAAGAAACATCAACAAAATCGCCACATGATTGTCTCCTTTGACGTTAGAACCCTTGTCCAGGCTGATTAACTTGCCAAACAGTTTGGGAACCAGATCAAGAAAAATTAATACGACCGGCAGGGCAAATATGAAATATTGTTTCTGCGTCGTGCCAAAAGTATCGGCGAAAAGCCGTGACAGATAATAATCCCAGGGTTGGGTATGGCGGAAAGCCTCAAAGTCGGCCTGAAACAGAATCACCCGCAGCCAGTTAAACGCAGTCAAAGCCGCCAGTATCAGATAAAGCCCCCAAAAGGGAATTTTGGCGATCTTGGAGTTTATGCCCACATTCTATTTATACTATATTGCGCGTACCTGATTCCATCGATTTTGGTAGAATAAGTAGCATGAAACTGCAGTCGATCAACCCACACGATCAATCGGTGGTGGGGGAACTGACGGTTGCCGGCCAACCAGAAGTTAAACAGACTGTAAAAAAAGCCCGGGGCGCCCTACGGTCATGGAGAAACTTATCGGTTAGCGCGCGAGTCAAATACATCAAGAAATTCAGGGACTTAATTGTTAAAAATAAGGAGAAAATCGCCCAGCTGACTTCGCTGGAGATGGGAAAGCCCCTGCAACAATCCCGCGATGACGTGATTTGGGAGTTGGATTTTCTCGACTACTATATAAAGAACGGGCCCGAATTTCTAGCAGACAAAACAGTCTACCAAAAAGGTAACGAGCACTTTCGCATTACCCATGAACCATATGGTGTTTGTGTTTGCATTGCTCCGTGGAACTTCCCGCTTTCCATGGCTGACTCCGGAGTGATTCCGGCATTGATTGCCGGCAATACCGTCATTCTCAAGCCCTCCGAATATACCAGCTTAACGCAAAAAATAGTCATAGACTTGTTAAACGCCACCGGAATGCCCGACGGTGTCGCCAATCTGCTGGTCGGCGACGGACGGGTTGGCAGTAGGTTGATTGATGATGAAGTCGACCTGGTTTGGTTCACCGGCAGCACCAAGGTTGGACAGGAGATTTATGAAAAATGCGGCAAAAAGTTCCTTAAGGCGCTGCTGGAAATGGGGGGCAGCAGTCCGGGCGTTATCTTTGCCGACGCCGATCTTAACCAAACCATGGACAGTCTTTACTGGGCGAGATTTCTAAATTGTGGACAGGTCTGCACCGCCATTAAGAGATTGTTTGTCGAGCGGCCTGTTTATGAAAAGGTAGTCAAGTTGTTCGTGGACAAACTGACCACCGTCAAGGTGGGTAATCCGATGGATAAGGGAACCGATATCGGGCCGCTGGTGTCTCAGAAACAGCTTAAGCTGTTAAAGGAACAGGTGGCGGATGCGGTTGTCAAAGGCGCTAGGGTGGAGATCGGGGGTGGGCAACCGAAAGACAAAGCGCTTGAAAAAGGCAATTATTTTTTGCCGACCATTTTAACCAAGGTTAAACCCAACATGAGGGTGTTAACTGAAGAAGTGTTCGGACCGGTATTTCCGATTGTCCCCTTCGGCACGGAAGAAGAGGCCATAGCGCTCGCCAACCGTACGGAGTACGGTTTAAGCGCCGAGATCTATACCACCGATGTTGAAAAAGGTGAACGCGTCGCCAGACAAATCCAGGCCGGGACGGTGGCAATCAACACCGACAATTTCTTTAAACCGGAATGCCCGTTTGGCGGCTTCAAAAAGAGCGGCATGGGTAAGGAGTACGGCGAGATCGGCATGAAAGAATTCGTCCAGACAAAACTGCTAGCCGTGGTAAAAAGGTGTTTTTGACATGGGTGCCTCCGCACGGATGGCTTTTTTGACCGGAAACAGTGATAATTCTGATCGGTTTGCCCTCCGGCAACCAGGTCGGGACAAAGTCGCAGTAGTCCTGAAGTTGATCCTTGGTGACGAACCGGGAAGTGACGCTTAGGGTGGCGTCAATCAGTTGATTGACCTTTGCCTGGATTTTGGCTTTGATCTCTTCTTTTTTAGTCTCGTCAACTACTCCCATATACTCGACATAGGCGCCGGCGGGAAAATGAAAGCCCTTCACCGGAGTAAAGTCTCCGACGGTTTTGATGGCAATATCAATCAGGTGTCCGGCGGTATGGTTGCGGCGGTTAAAGGCCCGTCTTTTTTCCTCAACCGCAAGTTTTACTTTATCACCTTTGTTAAAGCTTCCTTTTCCCACTTTGCCGATATGCAGAACTTGGCCTGCAAAAAATCTCACTTCATTGACCGTCATGGTGGTCTGGTCGTTTCCGATTATTCCTTGATCATAGGGTTGGCCGCCGCCTTGGGGATAGAATACCGTCTGGTCGAGGACCAGGACGTCGTTGTCTGATTCGTCTTTTTTTAGTTCAATCACGGTGGCCCCGTCCGTCAACAAATAACTATCTTCCATGTATTTTAGTTTGGTCGGGTGATCCATATGAATAAAGAATGATAATGATACCGACATTTTAGCACGATTTTTATCGTCAGTGCGATAAGGTTACATGACCAGGTGATAAAACGATTGGTTTTTGACTACAGATGTAATCGGGTTTATACAGAGGAAATAAATAGATTAAGACATCGATGGTTTTTCTCAAACTTTCCCGTCAAAAACGCATAGGTTTAAGGATTAGCTTGTTAACACTTGCTTTTATGCTATAATCTCTTCACTTATGGGGATGATTGAAACTCCAGAGCAAAGATGGGGCAGGCGGACAAAACCTTATCATCTGACTGGGGAAGTGAATCAAGAAGCATATTTGCATCGGCTTCTCCCCGGGGAACGTGAAGCCGTACAACTGCTGCTTCAATATGTGGGAATCGCCTCCATGTCGTTAATGACCGCTTCTTCTGTTCTCGCGGTTGGCTCAAGCACCGATCTCAAATCGCCTTATGGAGATATTGACTTATTGGTTTGTCCGGACGATGCGCGAGCCCGTCACCAATTTGCAGAAAGGATTTACAGGCTTTTAAAGAGCAATAATGTTTTTACCGTATCAGGACAATCTCCACTTGGGTCGGCTCCGATCAGCTCTCCTCGGTATGCTCCGGTAAAACTGTTTTTATTTGCGGCTGGCGCAGTAGACGAACAAAGCGAACCTAGATTGTTCGATATGACTTTTCTTGGGGAAGGCGGAGGGACGTTTGACGATACTGTCGCGTTCCATCGTCACCACAATTTAGCTTTTGCCATCTTAAACGTGGGGACCCAGTAGTGACTCATGTATTGGGGTCAAGACATTGACGCAGTGTTTGTTTAAATGTGATGGTTTTGCTATCCTTAGTTAAGTTATAAGTATTGAAGCACATGAAGAAATTATCCTTTGGTTTTATCGTTATTGCGTTTGTATTCTTTAGTTCGGTTGTCTATGCCACCAAAAACGAAACCAGTACGGAGAATGTCGGTCAGGCAAACTCCCAATCACGTGATGAAGCATCGTCAAGTCAGGAGCAACCGCGGACGGAGACCGTCTCTCCGACCGGCCGCCCAGTTCAAAACAACAACGAGGTTCAGACCCAAAATCAAGGAGACGATTCCCAGATCCAAACCAATACCCAAGAACGGGAAAGTTCCAAAGAGGGTGAGGCGGTTCAGCAGAATGAAGCAGTCAAGACCGAGGCGCCCCGAAGCGCAACGGCAGAACAACACATGAGTGTTGTTTCCCAGAAGGTTGAGGAGTTGTTGACCAGTCAAGCAATTCAGGGAGGCGTCGGCGAACAAATCAGACAGATTGCCCGGGAGCAAAATTCCGCCCAACAAAAAATCCAAACAGAATTGACTAAGATTGACAACAGGAGCGGTTGGCTTAAGGCATTAATCGGTTCAGATTATCAGGCGATCAAAAACACGCAGGTAGTCATGGAGCAGAACCGGCTGCGGATTCAACAGCTGGAAAAATTGCAGAGCCAGCTTGCTGGTCAAAGCGAGATAAGCGCGGTGCAGGCGGCTATTAAGGCGCTGTCGGAAGAAAACACCGCGTTGCAAGATAAGATAGATTTAGAAAACCGCGCAAACGGTATTTTCGGCTGGTTGTTTAAACTGTTTGCCAAGCAATAACCAGAGTCACTTAAGAATAATTGAGGTGGCAAGAGCGGCCAGGCGATCGAGGGCGCTTTGTTGTCCGGGGTTGCTGGGGCGAAGCAGGGCGTGTTTCCCTCCCGATAAAACTACATAGTCGGACGGCCTTTTGCAGGCGCTTTTATATGCTTGTTTTACTCCATCGGGAACGATAGTGTCTTGTCGGGAGTAAACCACCAAGGTTTTTCCGGGAAACCGCCGCAGGGTTTTGAACGCCGGCGAGCCGCGCCAGCTGTCGGGTTGGCGGATGGCCGCAGAAAACGACCGATTAAATCTTAGCGACTCAGTTTTCCGACCATAGGCAGCGGCCGACTGGAGAATGACGCCGGCGATGGTCGGATAGGCTTCGGTAAGGCGACAAACCACGTGGCCGCCCATGCTTGAACCCCAGAGCCAGAGGTTTTCCCAGGGTAAACGAGTGGTTTTTCGTAAATACTCCAGCGCGTTTTTGGCATCGGTGACCCGATTCAATAACGTGCCGTCGTCAAATTTCCCTTGGCTGCTACCGCAGCCGCGGCTGTCAAAGGCCAGCGAGACGATTGATTTCAAGGCAAAGTAGTTTTGCAGGAAAGCATAACGGCCAAGATTGGCATGGCCGCCGCCGTGGACAAACAGTACGCCTTTATTGACCTGATCCGGTTGTGTTATAACACCATGAAGAACCAAGCCTTCGGAAGGAAATTCGACCCCTTTTATCATAACTTTCTTTTCTATTTTTTAATGATTCAGTTGGTCGGGTGATTTTGCCAGGCGGGATAGATTTGCCAAAGGCTAGTGGGATGCTCCGAGGCCGTTTTAAGCATCGCCCTTATTACATCATCAGCAGAATGTCCGTGATTGAAGGCATTGGCGATCATGTCGCCGTCAGGAAACGACAGGAGTTTGTCTAGCTGCCCGGCCGTATTCTCTGCTTCGTTTGGTTTGGGAATATCGTTTGGGAAAACCACGGTAAAAACCGGCTGCGGCGCATTATTTGGTTGATTTGATTCAGGCCACTCAACCGATAGCGCCACCAGGTTTTGGGAAAATTCCCTCTGATCTTCAGTGGTTTGATTGGGGAAGTTGGGATGAAGGGCAAGGACGGCGTTGCGCAGGCTATTAATATCTAAAAGGCTGACGTGGCCGGTGTCCGGGTCAAATTGAGTCAGTTGCATGTCGCCGGACCGGGCTTTTCGGCTTTGATCAGTGATCCGGTCGCTTAATGGTTCGATCGCCCACCGGTTGCTGACAAACGACCTGGAATTGGCGACATTGATCCAAGTGATAACCAACCGGCCCCGGTTCTCTTTTATCAATTGCGCCACGGCTTCGGGATCAGCGCCTATCTGGCTGGGAACAGCGTCGGTACTGCGTTCAAGCTGATACTGCGGTTTTTGATTGATCGTCTGGACCGTAAACTCCCTCATCATTTCTTGGACGCGTTTATCCATTACGCCCTGGAGGGTATTTTCCGGTTGGCCCGGATAATATACCTTTGCGTAGAACCGGGCCGCTTCCTGCATAAAAACCTGCATTTGTTCTGTGGTGGCGATTGGTTCGGTGTTTGGCAGAGGCGCTTCTGCCGGAGTTGGCGAACTGGTGACCGCCGGTTGGGGATTTTCTGTGGTTGCGGGTGCGATCGGCGCCGGAGTTGGTTTTTCCGGACTAGGTCTCGGAGCCTGGGGGGTGGGGGCGGCCTGGCCGCCGCAGGCAGCCAACAAACTCCCGCCGGTCAGCACCGCGGCCGCTTTGATAAAACCCCGCCGGGATAAGGCGCCAGCATTGGTATGAGTTGATTCAGTCATCTCTTCAATCGAGTATAGCATATTGTCGTTTAATTAACACAATTTGTTTTTTGCGACCAAAGACGCTAAACTATTTATATGAGTCGTAATCCTATTCTCAACGGTTTAAGCGCGTCGGCGTATATCGTGGTTTTGGTATTGGTAATGAATTTCGGCACCAAGCTCGCGCCCCGGTCCAGTCAGCTGGTGGCGCCGGTCGCCGTAGTCTCGCTTTTTACCCTCTCGGCGGCGGTGATGGGATACATCTTCTGCTATCAGCCGATCCAACTCTATTTTGACGGCAAGAAAAAGGCTGCAGCACAGTTGTTTCTCCGGACGGTGGCGGTGTTTGCCGGCTTTACCGTCGTCTCGTTAATCCTGCTGTTTACCAGAGCGTTTTCATAGCCTATGAAATCGTTAATGAAAGAAGGATTGGGATGGGGCATTGCGCTTTGGCTGATCGGTTATGTTTTGGGGATCGTCCTCTTTATGGTTGTGCCCTTGGGGTTAATCGGCTGGGTTATCATGCTGATCGGCAGCCTGATTACGCTTTGGGTACTGCTTAAACGCATCAAGAATCGCTCCTGGCGATATTATTTCTACTTGGGGATTATCTGGATGGTGATTGCGGTGGTCTGCGATTATTTTTTCCTGGTTAAGCTCATGAAGCCGGCCGACGGGTATTATAAGCTGGACGTTTATCTGTATTATTTCTTGACCCTTATGCTTCCGGTTTTGGTCGGGTGGTATAAAAAGTTGTTTACCAAATGAAAGGGAATTGCGTGCCTACGGTTAGAGATCTTGACAGTTCCCTAATTTCTTTTTACAGGTCAACTTAACATGAGTAAACTCATTACAGCCACGATCGCCGGTTTGATTTTTGGAGCCGTTGACGTGCTTTTGATGATTCCCATTCCGATGGAGAAGAAGTTGACCGCATTGACAGCTTCGTTTATCAATCGGTTTGCGATTGGTTTTTTTACGACTACGGTTGATTTACCTGTTCCTTTATGGGTCAAGGGATTGATAATCGGGTTGTTGTTAAGTCTGCCCGACGCCATCATTACCAGAGTCTACGTTCCGATATTGGTAATCGGGGTGGTGGGAGGGATGATCGTTGCCCTGGCGACAAAACCGTACTAAATTTCATGTTGTTACCACTTAACATGGAAAAAATAATTTCTTATGGGTTTGCTTGATGAGATACGAAAGACTAACAAAAAACCAAAGGCGCTGAATATGCATATTGCCAGGTTGATTACCGAGCACCCGCCGTCGGCGGTGGAGTTTTCCCAAGCTTTGGCTTTAGGGAATGACGTTGAGCGCGGCACTTGTATCGAAGCGCTGGAATACGCTACCCAGACCGACCCGGAGATCGCCCGGCCCTATCTGGCCGAGGTAATAAAACGTTTGACCGATAAGGCGCCGAGAGTCAAATGGGAAGCGGCCCGGGTAATCGCCAATGTGGCTATGCGCATGCCCAAAGCCGCGGAAAAGGCGATTGATGCATTACTGTCAAACAGCCAGGATAAGGGTACAGTGGTACGCTGGAGTGCGGCTTTGGCGTTGGGGGAGATCATGAAACATGATGCGCCGGCGCGCCCCAGATTATTAAAAGAAATTAATACCATTCTTAAACAAGAGAAAAACACCGGGGTAAGAAACGTTTATCTAAAGGCGATCAAAATCATGACGTGACCGTACAGGATTTAGCCGCCAAGAAAAAAGCGATCTTTAATCACGGGTCAGGTCGAGTGGTTTCCTGGATGGCTTTTCTAACTCTTCGTAAACGACTACCTGTGTTTGCAGAAAGAGTTTCCCAGGTAATCAGAGCATTAGTTCTGCGTAATAGAACATTGGTAAGAAAAGTCACACCGGCCCAAGACCAGCGGGTTTTGGTTTTATTTGGGTACAATGGACCTTGTTGCTCGGAAAGTTCCCTTATTGCTTTACCTTTGTTATTGGAGCCAAGGAAACGAGAGGCAAACCCAACCAATTCTGGTGGACGGGTGAAATGATTGGCATACTGCATATATGTTTCTTTCACATCCACGTCGTCGAAACTAGCGATAGTGCCGTTTTTAGGTATAAACAACCGTTGAAGTTCTTCTGGATCGTGAAATGTGGTTCTGCGCATCTCCACTGTGAATTCCTGTTCCAATATGTCTCGGAAAAACGCTCTCAAGGCGGAGCCAAACTCACGGTATCTAAGTTGCGGTTTCGTATGGGCTCGCGGCGGATGCGTATATGCCAGTTCGATGGCTTGAGAAAATGTATAGTCAAGCTCGTCATCGCCAATTCCATACCAATTAGTACCTTGGTTAACCCATTTGGCGAACAGACAGCGCGTCAATAGTGACATGAGAATTGTGTCGTTATTACTCCCAAACAAAAAATTGTGAGCTTGCCTATTTATATTTTTGAGATCTTTTGGATGAAAGGGAACGCCAAGTTCAGATAAAAACGGCTCTAGTGTGGAATATTGTTGATAGCTTCTTAACAAGGCCTCTAAATGCGGAGTTTTTTCCAACAGGCGTTGGATTTTGGGTTGACCAAGGATATTCCTAATTAAATCAGACTCTCGATGTAATCGTTGTAGGTTAATAAACTTTGGGCTTGATATGATTTCATCAGGAATATCACTAGTTTGTATTAATCCTCGTTTCCATAACGCATCAGCCAAAACAGTGTCGGCATCTCTTTGAGCAGTTAAAATGTGCATACAGTATCCTCGGCTTCTGCCAAGCTGAAATTGGTCTCTTAATTTTGAAGGTGATGTTCCGTTTGTTGCTTCTTGTGCGATAGTAAGTCTTTCGGCCGGGGTAGGATGTGATTTAATTCCGGGGGTTGTCGCATCTAATCGCGCCATTTCCGTTACGGCCTTTTGCCATATTGGAGCTTGGAGATCAGAGGGTAAGGCGTTTACGATCGGTATAAAATGGGAACGATAAGTTGGTTTGGTAGTTTGTTCCGGGCCCAAACCAAGAGTAAGAATTTCGCCCATAATAAAGCTATATTATAACAAACTATGGGATATTTGGAGAAGACTGTTTTTGATTCTGGAAGCGGCTGGGTCGGCTTAGCAAAACTACTATAGTATAATATTATCTCGATGGATCGTCGTATCGGTCTAACACATCAAACAGAGTTGGGGCGGTTGCCAACCAGAGATAAATTGGCATTGGTACAAAAAATCGACGACTGTCGGGGTTTGGAGTTAGTATTGGTAAGAAACTTCCTGGGAAAACGGGTATTTTTCGATCGATATCAACTAATGTACTGGTCGGTTTGGGATCCGGCAGTGACGCAGATTTACGATCCGGGCGTAGCGGTAGACATCATACGACTGCCTCCGGCACATGGTGAAGCGGAGTTTGTTGCCTGGGCGCAGCAGCGCCACTTCCAATTGCAGGGCCGGGGAGATCTGGCCGGCCAAATCGCCACCAGGCATAGCGAGAGGATTGCGGTGGCCGCCATTCCGGAAATCCCTGGCGGCCGGCTCGATCGGATAGCGGAAATCTGGGAACGCGATGGTTATCCGGAGGGTCAAAGACCGGTGACCGCTGCGGTTTTTCGTGATTTTGTCCGGGTGATGACCGACTCTTCCGCTCCGGTTCATGCTGACATTCATAGCGACAATTCCATTCTCGGCGTTGACGGCCGGATCTACGCTTTTGATTATTCTTTGGACTCCACCGGTGAAGGCTCAAGGCCAAATATGATGGAACTATTGGCTGAAATGGCAGACGAACTGCGTATTCCCCGGTTTGAGTTGGATGATTTTTTGACCGCAGACAAAATCGGAAGATAATCTACAGACGTAATAGAATTACCATCAATATAGTGTTCTTGCGCTTCATTTGTATGTTTATTTTTTGCATATTGGGTGATGGTCGGTATACAATAAGACGATGAAGATCAATCTGGTAACAGCAAAAACCGTTCTGATTAAGACCGGTTTGCCGGGTGCGGATTACGTGGTCAATCCTTACAATGGTTGTCTATTCGGTTGCATGTATTGCTATGCGGCTCAGATTGCCAGATGGAGACATCCGCATGAAGTTTGGGGGACCTATCTTGACGTTAAAATCAATGCACCGGTGTTGCTAAAAAAGGAACTGGAAAATCTCCACAAGAGATTAAAGACAAAGAATTTCGGTGCGGTTTTTTTCAGCTCGGTTACCGATCCCTATGTCGGAATGGAAGTCAAATACCGATTGACCAGACAGTGTTTATCCGTGTTGGCCGATTTCGGATACGCGGGTAACGTTTCCATCCAGACGAAATCGCCCTTAGTCACCCAGGACATCGATGTGTTGCAGAGACTGAAAGACGTGAACGTGGGTCTCACAGTGACCAGTCTTAACGATCGGGTTTCCCGATTTTTGGAAGTAAAAGCTCCACCAATTTCGGCCCGGCTGGAAGCACTAAAAACCTTACATCGAAAAGGAATAAACACCTATGCGTTTATCGGTCCGATTTTGCCCCATATTTTGTCAAACCTAGAGTCTCTTAACCAGTTACTGGACAAACTCGAAGCCGTCGGGGTGAGGGAGATCTGGTTCGAGCACCTCCATCTGAATCCGGCTACCAAGGCGCGGTTGTACCGTTTCCTGAAACATCAGGCGCCTGAGTTGATCCCCGAGTTTGAGCGGTCTGACACTGCGGTTTACCGTGCCCAACTGGAACAGGTAATCCGCCGGGCATTAGCAGGAAGACGGTTAAAAATGGGATTGGGCAAGGTGATTCACCATCGTGACTTGCCGAAGAAAAAATGAATCAGCATCATCAACAGTTGCTAAAGGCGGTCCGCGTCTTTCCCGAGATACGGTCTGACGATCTAAGCAACTATATCGGTAGTAAAAAAATCAGTCATAAGATCAGTACCGCTGAGAAAAAGGCCATGGTCCAAGCCTGGTTGACACAACATATGTCGTTATCGTTGGTTGAATATCGGCAGCTGTTAAACTCTCTTTATCGCGGCAAAACTCATACCGAAATTGCCCTGGCCGGTAAAATTCTTGAACTTACCCCTAAACTGCGGCAGTCGGTTGATCCGGCCAACCTTAATCAGTGGTTGGAAAATCTGCAGGGCTGGGCCGAGGTAGACTCGCTTTGCCAGTCAAACTTTGGCGCCAAAGAGATGCTTGGTCGTTGGGAAGACTGGAAACGTTTATTGCTGTCTTTGTCAAAAAACGGTAACATCCATAAACGCCGGGCCAGTCTGGTGTTACTGACTAAACCGGTATGTCAGTCAAATGACCAGCGACTGGCCCAGCTGGCCTTTACAAATATTGACCGGTTAAAAGACGAGCGGGCCATTTTAGTTACCAAGGCAGTTTCCTGGCTATTGAGAAATTTGATCAAACACCATCGCACCAGGGTTGAGGCATATTTACAACGCCATCAAAGCCGCCTACCCGCCATTGCCGTGCGCGAAACCAGGCAAAAAGTTGCAAAAGCGGTCCAGCCGGAATACAATTAATTTTACGTGAGCCACCGGAAAAACATACTTATGGTCCTAGGTCTGGGCATCGTGCTTCTTTTTGTTTTTTATTTGGTCAGCGGTGCAACCTCGGGTTTTTGGGTTTGCCGCAATGGGCAATGGATAAAATCCGGCCGTCCCGACTATCCGCAACCGATAACCGTCTGCGGTCAATCGGTACAACTTCCCAAGACCAAAAACACCTGCGTCGCCGTCGGCGGCGTTTGGGAAAAACAAGGTCCAGAGCCGCATGAAAGCTGCAATCGCAAAGCCAACGACCGAGGCAACCTGTGTCGGGATAACGGAGAGTGTGAGGGATTTTGTCAAGTAGAATTGAGTCAATCGGAACTGAGTCGGGCAAGGCGCGGCCAGTTGCCATTGAGTACAAAGTTTGGCCGGTGTTCGGTTTGGGTGGTAGAGCTGGGTTGTTTTGCCTTTATGAAACAAGGCAAGATCCAGACGCTGTGTGTTGATTAATTATTAATTACCAGATATGAAAAAATACCTGATGGCGGGATTAATCATATTAGGGGTGATTGGTTTAGTGGTAGTGGGGACAAGAAAGCAAACGCCGTCCCGGTTTGGTCAAGCTGGGACCACGACCACCACGGTGAATAACGCCGGTAGTGTCACCGACCAGTTCAAAAACGTCTCTGACCTATGTAATTTGCTGACCAAAGAACAAGTAGCCCAACTGTTGGGGAAGACGATCGTGAGAACCGAGGGATTGACTACCAGCACCCTCCATAGTTGTCGTTATTACCTTAACGATACCCAGGCGCTCATTATCAACAGCGACAGTTTGAATGTCGCCAGGCAGAAGCAGGGGCATGAATTGATGGGTAGGAAGATCGTTGTCAGCGCCAAGATTCCGATGGATAACTTTCTGGTTATGCAGGAGGACGGGTTGATCAATGAGATTTATCTGGTGCTTGGTCCTGACAGATATGTTTCGATCAACCGTAGTTCGGGCAAGGCCATTAGTGAAGACGAAGTCGTGGCGTTCGCAGCCAAACTGGCGCAGGTGGTGACAGGTAAGATTCCTTTGCAGCCGGCTACCGATCGTGCCGGTTCCGCTGTTTCGTCCGCCGGAGAACAATCCGGCGCCCCGGCCGCCCAGGAAAACGAGGTGGTGTACCGGTTTTTTAGCTTGATCGACGCCAAACGGCCCAGTGAAGCGGTGGCCATGATGAGTGTTGCTGACGCCAGTGCGCAGCAGGCATGGGCGGTTCAGTTCAACGCCATCAGTTCGGTCAAAGTGGAGGCGGTGACGCCGGCGCTGCCGGAAACCTGGCAGGACAATCAACATATGTACCAGGTTAAGCTTGACGTAACCGTAAATCCCGACTCGGCCAGCGCCCCGATTCCTTATTACGGATGGAGTGACGGCGGCAACACCCGTTGGCTAACGCTGGAAAAGGTCAACGGAGAATGGAAGATAGGCGGCATAGCCACCGGTCCGTAGTCTTGTCGGTAATAAAAGACAATCTGCTTCGGTGATAAACCGGATTAAGTTGGACGATCGTCGGCCGGTCTCGATTTTAAGCCAAGGTTCAGACTCGATTTATTACAATAGATAATTTACCACCGGTTGTTTTTAAGATAATGGGCAAAACGATCAAAAGACGCGCAAACAGACTACCCGGATTATTGATGGCGGCGGCCATTGTCGTTTATATCAGCATTTTTTCCTATCTGTCCATCACCCGGTTATTGAGTTTTAACGCTTACTACTATGATTTGGGAATTATGGATCAAGTGGTATATAACACAGCCAAAGGTCGAGTGTTGCGCATGACCAATCCCGATCAGGCCAAGAACATTTCCCGGTTGGCGATCCACTTTGATCCGATTATGGCGGTGTTGTCTCCCTTATATCTGATTAAACCTTCTCCGGAGGTGCTTTTAATTTCTCAGACCATCATTCTTGCCCTGGGTGGATTGGCGATTTTTTTAATCGGCCAACGCGTGTTGCGCTCAAGTTGGCTGGCCCTGGTGTTTGGCTGGTTGTATCTCAACTATTATCCGCTGCAACTGACGAACCTATTTGATTTTCATGCGGTGATCTTCGGAACCACCGGACTGCTGTTTGCTTTTTACTTTCTGGCGTTGCGTCCGCTCCGGCGGGATCGGCTTAATCTAGCACTGGGGTTGATCGGTGTCGTGGTTACCTTGTTTTCCAAGGAAAACGCCGCCTTAAGTTTAGCCTGTCTTTCTTTGTACTTATGGTTGACCAAAAAAGACAAGAAGCTGGCGATTATTTTAGGTGGCGCGTCCGTGGTTATGTTTAGCGTCGTTGTCTTTAAGGTGATTCCTTTTTTCAACCGCGCCGCGCCGTTTGCTCTAGCCTATTACGACTTTACCCATCCGTTCACCTTGGTCCAGCGGTTGTTTTCCCATGATAGTTTGGTATATCTGAAGAAAATTATGTCTCCGTTTGGTTTTATTCCCCTAGTGTCGCCGTTAACGTTATCCATCGCCTTGCCCGACGTGCTGCTGAATCTACTCTCGTCCAACAGTAACATGAGGGAGATTTATTATCACTATACCGCCTTAATCACGCCGTTTGTGGCGGTGAGCGCCGTTTATGGTTTCGCCAAAATTCGCAGTGCGCTTTCCCATCGGCTGCGTCCCGGCGCAGTGACATTCATCCTTGTCGCCGCCCTAATCGGTTGCAGTGTCTTTACCAACTTCCATTACGGCTTACCCGGATTTCCCGGTTATCAGATCGATAAAGACGCCTTGGGAGCGGTTTTGTATTGGCAAAATGTCCTGAGGGATGATCGAATCCGGGTGGCGGCTACCGGCTCAATCGCTCCCTTTTTTACCGAACGCAAGCATTTTTACAATTTCCTTTTTGATCCGGCCTATAAAAACATCGGGAAAACCGATGCCGACATTCTGAAAAACATCGACAAATACGATAAGGCCGACTACGTCATTGTTTTGGTCAAAGACGTGACGACGCACAACCACTTGGTACTTGAGTATTATCATCACTTAAAAAACAACCCCAAGTTTAGTTTGATTGCCGCGACCGGCAAGATCGAGGTCTACAAAAAAATCGCCTGTCTCTACGGTTACAGAGTTGACCAGTATCGGTAGAGAGGAGCTTTATATCTTTGCATTCATTATGCCTGGTTTACCTCGGGGTTCAGGCGCCGTTTTCCCGCTATTTTCTCCTCATTCTTCCCTTTGCCTATCTGGCGGTAGTCCATATGTTACGACGTTGGTTGATTAGGGTCGGGAGAACGCTTTCGGCGCATTTTCTGTCGTAGAAACGTGATTGCGCGCTATAATGGCGTTATGCGCTATGCGGTTATCGCGGTGACGGCGGTAGTAATGGTCTTGACGATCGGGGCGGTGATAATGTACCAGCGTATTCCTGCATCAACCAACGTTGCTTCTCCGTCGCCGACTCCGACCGTGCGGGTATCAACCGGACCTCTCCCCGCCATTCCGTTAATCTTGCCGGCGGGTTTTGTTGTCCACGTGTTTGCCGACGGATTAGGGTCGCCCCGGGATCTGGTGGAAAGTCCGGGTGGAACGATATTAGTATCTGATCCAAACGCCGGTCTGGTTTATGCTCTGCCTGACCGTAACCGGCAGGGCAGAGCCGTAACCAATAAAGTGGTAATCAGCGACACCCACCGTCCCCATGGTCTGGCGTTCTACCAGGGCAAACTCTACGTTGCCGAGGTGGACCGGGTGGTGCGTTACGATTGGAATGAGGTAGGCTTAACCGCGAGCAATCCAAAAGTCTTATTCGGACTGCCGGAAAATCACGATCATAACAACCGGACGATTGCCTTTGACCGGTCGGGAAAAATGTACGTTTCGGTTGGCTCCACCTGCAACGTCTGTCGGGAAGATTCACCGCTTTCCGCCACGGTGATTGTTTCCGACGCTGCCGGTCGTCATCACCAGGTAATGGCAACCGGCCTGCGCAACGCCGCCTTTATCCAGGTCAATCCGCAAACGGGTGAGTTGTGGGGAACAGAGATGGGCCGGGATTATTTAGGTGATGATCTCCCTCCCGATGAAATCAATATTATCCGGCCCGGTCAGGACTACGGTTGGCCTTACTGTTATGGCGAGCGCGTTCATGATGACGTTTTCGATCCCCAGTCAACCCATTCTTGTCAGGCGACCCAGATACCGGTTGATTTAATTCCAGCCCACAGCGCCCCGCTGGGTTTGGTGTTTATCCAATCATCACAGTTTCCGTCGGCCTGGCAGGGCGATTTGTTGGTGGCATATCACGGCTCTTGGAATCGCTCGGTGCCGGTCGGCTACCGGGTCGTTCATCTCAAAGTGAATAAGAATACCATCGGTGCCGTCGGCGACTTTGTCACCGGTTTTTTGCCGCCCGGTGCGACTGACGGACCGTCCGCCGCCCGCGGCCGGCCGGTCGATCTGCTTTTCGATCGAGCGGGTAATCTGTATCTGAGCGACGACAAATCCGGAAGCGTTTACATCATCCAGCACCCGGGTAGGTGATGGGATCCGACCGGAGCCAAAAAAGGTTATAATGAAAAATAAGCCTATGGAAAGCGGATTGTCTACTCTGGAAGCGCAACACCGACTGAACCGGTTTGGCCCAAACGAAATTCCGGTCAAGCACGACAGTTTCTTCATTAAGCTGGCGCGGAAATTGGTCTCCCCGATCTCCCTGATGCTGCTGGCAGCCGCTTGGCTTTCCCTGTTTATCGGTAAGGTGTTTGATTTTTACTTCATCATTGTATTGCTTTTGATCAACATGCTAATCGCTCTTTGGCAGGAGAATAAAGCCGACAGCGCTATTAAAAAACTAAACGACAACCTGGCACAAAAAAATCAGGTGTTAAGAGAGGGAAGATGGCAGGTGATTGATTCCCGTTATCTGGTGCCTGGAGATATCGTGCGTTTGGCGGGTGGCGAAGTGGTTCCGGCTGACGGACAGGTGGTTGAGGCCAAACACGTTTCGGTCAACGAATCGGTTCTGACCGGCGAGTCGCTTCCCAAGGAAAAGACCGCCAACGCGACAGTTTATTCCGGCTCGTTTATTGCCGCCGGGATTGCGGTAATTAAAATTACCACCACCGGGAAGAACACTAACTTTGGTAAAACGGTATTCTCGGTAGAACGGATCCGAAAAAAAAGCCTGCTGGAAAAGGATGTGTTGGATATCTCTAAATTTCTTACCGTCCTTAGTTTGGTTGCGGTGGCGGCATTGAGCGTGGTTTTCCTTGTTCAGCGCGCTCCGTTCTTGGAGCTGCTTACCCTAGACCTGAGTTTGGTGATTGCCGGGATCCCCATTAGTCTACCAACCGTTATGACGCTCATCATTGAGTTCGGTGTTCTGGCCCTGGCAAAAAAAAATGCCCTGGTGCGTCGGCTGTCAGCCTTGGAGGACCTGGCCAATGTTAATTATCTGTTAACCGACAAAACCGGTACTTTGACAAAAAACCTCATCACCGTTCAAGACATCTACGCCTATAATAACTTTACCCACAACGAAGTTGTCCTGTACGCCAATCTGGCCACGGCTAAAAACGACCAGGACGTTATTGACGTCGCCATCAGCAACAAAGCTAAAGAAATCCAAGTGGAGATGCCAAGGTCCACC
Source organism: Patescibacteria group bacterium (assembly GCA_023380935.1). Lineage (GTDB taxonomy): Bacteria > Patescibacteriota > Microgenomatia > UBA1406 > GWC2-37-13 > UM-FILTER-34-12. The sequence continues at coordinate 215,954 of JAMCST010000011.1, read as the reverse complement.
GTCATCGACTTTATCCCGGCCGATTCCGTCCGCAAACGCAGTACCACCCTGGTTAAAGATGAAACCGGGGAGACAGTATTGTCATTGGGTGCGCCGCAGGTGGTGGCTGGCCTGTGTCGTTTCGATCAAACCACCAAAGCCAAATTTGAGCGGGAAGTGGAGACGCTGGCCAAAAATGGCTATCGGTCTTTAGCGATCGCCCGGCGGTTGGGTAATAAGCAAGAGCGAGACATGGAATTAATTGGCCTGATCGCTCTGTCGGACACGCTGCGCGAAGACGCCAAAGCCGTTGTCGGTTTTCTCAAGGACAACGGGATCGGCGTGACCATGGTTACCGGCGACAACCGCGCCATCACCACCCACATTACCCAAAAACTGTCTCTGGATGGACAGGTCGTGGCCAAAGACGCACTTGACCGGCTCGACTGGAGCAAGGTGCAAAAAGACTATTACTACCAAACGAGCGCCTTTGCCGAGATCCTGCCGGAAGACAAGCTGAAACTGGTACAGAAGGCTAAGGAGTTTTTCATCGTGGCCGCCAACGGCGACGGAATCAACGATCTGCCGGCCGTCAAGGCAGCCAATGTCGGGATTGCCATCAAGAATGCGGTGACGGCGCTGAAGGCGGCGGCCGACATCGTGTTGCTTTCCAACGGCATCAGCGTGATCCGCGACGCCATCATCGAAAGCCGGAAAATTTTTGCCCGGCTCTACACTTACTCGCTTTACCGGATTTCCGAAAGTTTTCGCTTGATCATCACCATCAGCGTGCTGGGGATTATATACCGGATTTACCCGCTCACGCCGTTGCAGATTATCATGGTGGCGCTGCTCAACGACATTCCCATCATCTCGTTGGCGTTTGACAAGGTGAAAATCGTCACCCGGCCGGCCAGGATCAACGCCAAAAAACGCTTTGCCTTAAGCTCCTTGTACGGACTCACCGGCATCGGTAACAGCTTGGTGTTGTTCCTTATTATCAGAAACGTTCTTCATTTGAACTGGGACGTGATCCAGACGATATATTTTCTGAAGCTGACGGTGTCCGGGCATCTGCTCATCTATGTCGCCCACACCAGACAACGCTGGTGGAGGTTTTTGCCGAGCCGAGAAGTAATATGGGCAACCAGTCTCACCCAACTGACGGCTTCGTTGCTCGCCTTGACTGGTTTTTTGATGCCGGTCGCCGTTCCTTTCGGAACCATTTTGCTGGTTTGGATCTGGGCGTTTTTGTGGATGCAGGTAAGCGAACTGGCTAAGGTTGCGGCCGATAAGTGGTGGGCTGATTAAAGCAATCCTTAAGTTGAATTTAATATCATGAGGGCATGAAAATACTGGTGATTGAGGACGAAATCAAACTGGCCAATGCGATCAGACGGGCGTTGGAACTGCAAAAATATACCGTCGACGTCGCTTATAACGGCACAAACGGACTGGATTTGGCCACCGGAGAAAAGTTCGACGTCATCATTCTCGACATCATGTTGCCGGGGACAGACGGATTGGAAATCTGCCGGCAGGTGCGCCGGGAAAAAATCCATACCCCAATCCTCGTTCTCACCGCTAAAGGTCAGGTTAGCGACCGGGTGGCCGGACTGGATAACGGCGCCGACGATTATCTGGTCAAGCCGTTTTCTTTTGAGGAGTTGTTTGCGCGCGTCCGGGCACTAACGCGCCGGCCGCCGCTGACCGAGGCGACGGTGCTTCAGGTTGGCGACCTTACCCTTGATCCGGTGAATTTTCACGTCCGGCGCGCCAACAAGGAAATCTACCTATCCACCAAAGAATTTGCCATTCTCGAATACCTGATGCGCCACAAAAACAATGTGATCAGTAAGGAGAAAATCGTGGAGTACGTCTGGAACTATGAGGCCGACGTACTGCCAAGCACGGTGGAGGTACACGTTAAGCACCTGCGCGACAAGATCGACCGGTCATTTCACAAACAACTGATCCATACGGTGCGCGGCTTCGGTTACGAGATCAGGGGATAAACCATATGTTTCAATCGGCCAGACTAAAGCTAACACTTTGGTACCTCGTCTTTATCATGTCGATCAGCGGCTTATTCAGTCTGGCTTTTTATAACGCTTCGACGCGCGAAATCCGCCGCATTGTCATCCGGACGCAGTCGTTGCAGTCGCTGGAACAACAAGAAGAGGGCGGATTCTTTTTTCTGCCTCCGCCGCATAATCTTATCTTCCGTCCTCCCTCGACCAAAGAACTGCAGGCCACGGAAAAACGACTGAAGGTTATTCTCGTGGCCATCAACGGCATTATTTTCCTGATGGCTGGCGGCGCCGGATATTTCCTGGCCGGGAGAACTTTGCGCCCGATCAGACTGATGGTCGAAGAACAAAACCAGTTTATCTCCAACGCCTCACACGAGCTGCGTACACCGATTGCCACGATGCGAGCGGAAATGGAAGGCAGCCTGTTGGAAAAAAACATTACCGACCAGCACGCCCGGGAACTGATTAAAAGCAACTTGGAAGAACTAAGCTCGTTACAGAATCTATCAAACAGCCTGTTGCGTTTGACCACCACCCATACGTTTGTCGAGCAGCCGTCGCTGGACATCGTCTCGCTTTCCGAGGTGATCAAAACCGCCTATAAAAAAGTGCTGCCGCTGGCCAAAAAAAGACGCATCTGTGTCAGGCTTACGGTTAAAGACGGCCGGATTAACGGGGACAGAAAAACCCTGGTGGAGTTATTTGTCATTCTTTTCGACAATGCCATTAAGTACAGCCCCGAAGCGGCGGCCATCTCGGTGGCGTCAGAGTATCACCATAATCGCGTCAAGATCTCGGTGAAAGACCAAGGTATCGGTATTGCCGCCGCCGACTTGCCCCACATCTTTGAACGTTTTTACCGGGCCGACAAATCCCGTTCCAAGGTTGACGGATATGGATTAGGATTGGCCATTGCTAAAAAAATCGTTCAGGCCCACCTCGGGTCCATTTCGGTTATCAGTCAACCCAAGAAGGGTAGCGCCTTTACGGTCGAGTTGCCAGTCGCTTCGGCCTAGTTATTAATTGGTTAAGCTGTTTTTAAGTTATTTTAATTAAACTTAAACGCTATTATGACTACTGTTAATCCTAATCCGGTGACAAACCGTCTGGCGGCGATTAAAAACTGGTTGGCTAAAGCTTCATGGAAAAAAAAGTTAATCGTACTGGCGATAGTCATCGGAGTCGGTTGGCTGGTTAAGTCGTTGGTTTTTAAGACGAAGGCGACGGTGCAGTATCAGACTACCCAAGCCGAAAAAGGCACGATTGTTGAGTCGGTGACCGGATCAGGTTCGGTAGACAATACCAGTAGTGTTTCGGTTCTCACCCAAGCGACCGGAATCGTATCTGAGGTCGACGTAAAAAACGGCGACCATGTTGAGGCCGGCGACACGATCGCCAAAATTACCCTTGACCGCACCGGTCAACAAAAGCAGGCCCAGGCTTATGCCAGTTATCTTTCGGCCAAAAACAGCTTGAACTCGGCCAGCGCCAATGCGGAAAATCTTAGAGCCTCGATGGATACGGCCTGGAAAAAGTTCTACGACATTGCCACAAGTTCCGACTATCAGAACGCCGACGGTAGTCCGCGGGAGAACATGAGAAACTCATCGGCCGATTTCCAGTCGGCCCAAGGAACTTGGTTGGCGGCGGAACAAAACTATATCAATCAGCAATCGGTCATTACTCAGGCGCAGGTTTCCCTCAACTCCGCCTGGTTAAGCTACCAAGAATCAAGGGATACGATCACCGCGCCGATTTCCGGCACGGTAACTGACCTCACCGTTGGCAACGGCAGTTTGATCACCAATTCCGACGCCACTAGCACCAGTTCTAGCACCAGCAGTAGCACATCGTCCACGAAAGTGGCCATGATTAAAACCGGAGCGTCGGCGACGGTGACGATCAGTCTGACGGAGATAGACATTCCTAAAGTGGTAATCGGCGATCGCGCTACCGTGACCTTTGATGCCTTTGCCGACCAGACCTATACCGGTAAAGTGGCCTCGATTGATACGAGCGGCAGCGTCAGTTCCGGTGTCACCAGTTATCCGGTCACGATCGGTTTAGACGCCGAACCTAAAAATCTTTATCCGAACATGTCGGCCACCGCCTCAATCATTACCAACACTAAAGATAACGTGATACTCGTGCCTAACGGCGCTATCCAAACCCAGGGTAGTCAGTCGGTAGTACGGATACTGAAAAACGGCCAGGTGGAAACCGTCGTAGTGCAGACCGGAATATCGAACGACTCTCAAACCGAGGTGGTTTCCGGTGTCTCCGAGGGAGATGCGGTGGTGACCAGCCAGACGGGTGGATCGGCCACCGGACAGACCGGTTCCAGCTTTGGTTCCAGCAACTCTCGTACCGGTGGATTTGGCGGCAGCGGCGGCGGGGCCCTTAGAATTTTGCGATAATCTTCTCATGATCCAGGTAACGCATCTGACCAAAATCTATCACAGCGGTGGCAACGTCGAAACCACGGCGCTTTCCGACGTTTCGTTTGACGTGAAGAAAGGCGAGTATGTCGCGATCATGGGGCCGTCCGGATCAGGTAAGTCCACCTTGATGCATATTTTGGGGGCGTTGGACAAACCGACCAGCGGCACCTATATTCTTGACGGAGAAAACGTCGAGGCGCTGTCGGAAGACCAATTGGCCGATATCCGTAATCGGAAAATCGGCTTTGTATTCCAGGCATTTAACCTGTTACCGCGCACCACGGCTTTGCAAAATGTCATGTTACCGTTGCGGTACGCCGGCGTGGCTAAGGAAGAACGGATTAAGCGGGCCGAACAATATCTGAACATGGTCGGACTGGGCAATCGGATGCACCATACCTCAAATCAGCTCTCCGGTGGTCAACAACAGCGTGTCGCCATTGCCCGAGCTCTGGTCAATAACCCGGCCATTTTGCTGGCCGACGAACCCACCGGCAACATTGCCACCGCCCAGGCCGAAGAGATTATGGGAATTTTTCAACAACTGAATCATGACGGCCACACCATTATCATGATTACCCATGAACCGGATATTGCCGCCCATGCCCGCCGGATCATTCACATTAAAGACGGAAGGATCATCAAGGACGAGATAAACAAAAGACAACGTAAAATCGGTTAAAAAATTAACTAAACCTATGCTGGAATTAGCCCTGGAGTGTTTGCGTACACTATCATTGAACAAAATGCGTTCCGGACTGGCGGTGCTGGGAATTATTATTGGTATCGGCAGCGTGATTGCTTTGATTTCGATCGGAGAGGCAACGCAGCGGGCCGTCCAGAACCAAATTCAGTCACTGGGCGCCAATTTGTTGACCGTGATGCCGTCACGTCAAACCGAAGGAACGGTGCGCGGCGCGGCCGGCGGCGGCACCACCTTGACTTATGAAGACGCCAAAGCAATTCAGGCGTCAACCGAACTGAGCGCGGTGAAAAACGTTTCGCCCGAATATTCCAGCCGCAGCCAGGTAATTGCCGGCAAAAATAACACCAATACCGAGATCATGGGAGTAACACAGACCTACCTCGAGGTGCATAACGTTTCGATCGATACCGGCAGTTTTATCTCGGCGCGCGACGTTGAGGGTATGACTAAAGTGGCGGTATTGGGGCCGACGGTGGTTTCCGATCTGTTTGGTGACGGCGCCGACCCGATCGGCAAAAATATCCGCATCCAAAATCAGACATTTTTGGTGATCGGCGTTACGGTCTCAAAAGGAGGGACGGGGTTTCAAAACCAGGACGACGTGGTTTATGTACCGTTGACTACGGCGCAGAAGCAACTGTTCGGTGTCGACCACCTAAGCTCGATCGGTATTGAGGCCACCAGTGCTAACACCATGACCGAAGCGCAAAACCAGGTCGGATATTTCCTGCTCGCCCGGCATAAAATTAAGGATGCGGCTTCAGCGGATTTTTCCATTTTCTCCCAGCAAGACATCTTAAACACCGCCTCCCAGGTAACCGGAACCTTTACGACTTTGCTTTCCGGCATTGCCGCCATTTCCCTGTTGGTAGGGGGAATCGGCATCATGAACATCATGTTGGTGACGGTAACGGAAAGAACCCGGGAAATCGGGCTAAGAAAAGCCCTCGGGGCGAAAAAAGGGATCATTATTACCCAGTTTCTCATTGAGTCGGTTATCCTCACCTTTTCCGGCGGCATCATGGGAATGATTTTAGGCGTCAGTGTTTCCTATATTTACTCGCGATTAGCCTCGTCGCTGTTTGTCATTTCTCCCAGTTCGGTTTTGTTAGCCTTTGTCGTGTCGACCGGAATCGGCATATTATTCGGTTGGTATCCGGCCCGGTTGGCCGCCAACAAACAGCCAATTGAAGCTTTGCGTTATGAGTAATTCAAAAGAGAAAGGAGGTGTAATCATGAAAAACAATCTTTTAATAACCGTTGTCCTAGCGGTATTGGTGGGAGCCGGAGCGTTCTTTGCCGGTATGCAGTACCAAAAAAGTCAGGTTACCGGTTTTGCCCAGGGAGGTCAGTTCCGGTCAGGAATGACAGGACAAGGACAGTTGGGGCAATCAAGTCAAGGCAGGCGGGTGTTCCAAAACAACGGATCACGGCCGGTCAACGGAGAAATCATCTCCGCAGACAGCAAAAGTGTCACGGTGAAATTGACGGATGGCAGCACCAAGATTATTATCCTGTCCTCGACGACGGCGATCAATAAGGCGTCGCAGGTCAACCCGTCCGATCTTAAGACCGGCGAACGCATCGTTGTCTTTGGTACGGAAAACTCCGACGGCAGTGTTACGGCCCAGAACATCTCGATCGGAAACACGCTGTTCTCCGGCGGACCAGCCAGATAAAGGTTGTGTCTTGGGGGCGGGTTGATTTATAATAGTCAATAAACCAAGCTCTACCATGAGAACAATTGCAGCATTTTTTCTGGTAAGTCTGACCGTATTCTGGTCTCCGGCGGTCCACGCGGTCTGTCCGATCTGTACCGTGGCCGTGGCCGGCGGGTTGGAAATCTCGCGCTGGCTGGGGGTTGATGACGTGGTGACCGGGTTGTGGATCGGTGGTTTGATCGTTTCCAGCGGCCTGTGGATCGCCGGCCGTCTCGGCCGACAGTACCGGGCCGGGAGAATTAAAGAAATCATTGCCGTGGCCGGTTTTTTCCTGCTGGTGGTTGTTCCGCTGCACTGGACCAAGCGCATCGGTCTGCCCGGCAATCGGCTGTGGGGAATGGATAAACCGTTGTTGGGAATCGTCTGCGGTATGGCCGTGTTTGCTTTTGCGGTTGGAATGGAGCGTTGGTTAAAGAAAATCCACCGCGGTAAAGCCTACCTCTCCTATCAAAAAGTCCTTATTCCGCTGTTGTTTTTATCGCTAGCCAGCCTGGTTTTTTACCTGATTACCAGTTAACGTTGCTTAGTCATGAAACACCCAAGTTCACTGCATCCGGACATTAACGAGTTTGTCGCTAAGGTTAAGCAGATGGAAAAAGGCGAGCGGTTAGACCTGTCGTCTGACGAAGACCTGTCCATCGGAATTATGAATCTGATCTCGATTGAAGAGCACCTATTCTTCACCTACAACAAAACACAGAACAAACAACATCTTGATCTGCTCAACCAGGTGCGTGAGATGAGAAAAGCGGCGATGCGGCGGATTGTCAAAAATGAGGCCGGTGAAATCTGGTGCATCAGCAAACACCTGCTGGCGGCCTCGATGCGTCTGTTGGAAGTGGGGACAAAATTCCTCGGCAAGGGCGACCGGCCAAACGCTGAAGACATGCTGCATAAGTCATACCAACTTTATAGTCTGTTCTGGGGGATAAATCTGGGTTTGGTGAAGAGTGCCGACGTCCAAGATCTAAGCGACGGTCAAGTGAAGTTGGTCAGCGATACGTCGCCATCCCAGACGAAGACGTCGGTCAGCATTTTTGCCAAGCTGGGAGAGCTGGTGCAAAAAGCGATTGACTGTTGCAAGGAATAAGTTGTAATGTTTATTTAGTTATAATTAATTTCAACATATATGGAAAACCTGGACACCAGCAAAAAAATTATGCTCGCTGGATTGATTGTCGTGTTATTTGTGATTGCTATGGCAGTGGGACAGCGTAAACAAACTCAACCGCCCCAGCCGGACGGGGCCAGTACGGCTTCGTCATCGGCCAACTTGACGCAGACCGCCAAAAAGGTAACGTTTGACTGTCCGGACGGCCGGGCCATCATCGCGACTTTCCACCTTCCCAAAGACGAGACCGTGGATATTGATCTGGGTGACGGAAAAGTCATCACCCTGAAACATGCGCTGGCGGCCAGCGGCGCCCGCTACAGTAACGCCGACGAAAGTTACGTGTTTTGGAACAAGGGGAACGCGGCGTTTATCGAGCAGAACGGCAAGATTGTTCATGACAACTGTGTAACCGAGGTGGCCACCAGCTCGGCCAGTCAGCGTTAGCGCTTAGCGTCGGTCGCTACTAAGGACGGGAGAAAAACGACTGCAGGTGTCTGGTGGATATTGTCTTGGATGAATTTTTCCTTGGCAAACCCAGACAGGACGGTTGTTGATTAACATCGCTTGCAATTCAACTGTCAAGGTTGGGAAATTATCACGCCCTATTTGGTCAGCGTCGACCATTTGTCTAGCCAACCGGCATTGTCCAGTTTGTTCATCAAGATGACGACAGCGATAAGTTTCCATGCGTCCACATCATAGCAAAAACCCCCCCGTTTTTGCAATCGGATCCCCCTGGTTTATTTTTTGCGTAGAGATTATATTACTGACGTAGCAGTTCGAACCATAACTTGCCCCAGGGTTGGGGAGAGCGGCAGCTGTCGTACAGATAGCCGTAGCATTTAATCTTGCAGTAGTTATATTTTTGGGAATAGATTTGGCAGCTAATGGTCTCGCCGTGACCGGAACAACTGGCGCGGCAACCACCGGCCGGCGGATCGTCGTTGACAATCACCGCGCTGTTGGTGGCAACGGCGTCGCCACTTTGTTCCTTAAGAACGTAGTTATAGTAATCGCGCGGTTGGGATGGATAGTAGATCAACTTAAAATACCAACGTAGTCCGAAGGCGAAGAGAACGACGACAAAAACATTGATCAACACTTCTTTAACCACCCCCATGATTTAATTATATCGTTTCTGTTTTCGTTTATCCAACTACCGGACCGCGCCGAAGGCAATCCGGTCACGCACATAGTTGTCCATTTGCATCATCAGCGCCGGCGCAATGGTGTATTCGCCATAACGGTCGTTGATTTTGTCCAGCGCCGCGCTTAGTCGTTGGGATTTTTCGGCCATTGGGTCGGGAAACAGACCGGGCTGGGGAGACCGGTGGGGCAGCAGGGCGTAACAGCTGACCGACAGTTTGGCCACGGTTTTTTTCCCCGGTTGTTGATCAAATATCCAGCTTGCCTTAGTAAAAATCTCTTGGGTCGAGTAAAGCGGCTGGGTGAATTTTTGGCCACGTTGCCAGGCGGTTCGGTCAGCGTAAATTAAGTGAAGGCGCAATCCCGTGGCCGCCTGGCCGGCGTGGCGCATCCGCCGCCCCAACTTTTCACATAATTTGAGCAGATAACGTGACAGTTCCTCGCGGTCACCGGTTTTTTTGCCCAGGGCAAAGTCCTGACCGTAACTTTTGCGGGTCCAGTCTCCGGCATCCACCTCAAAACCGCGTAACCGCCAGTACCAATGGTCACCGACAACGCTGGCAAAGACCGCCTGCGTTAGAAACGATGCCGAAGCCTGAAGAAACCGGGCCGGGGTAAAGATGCCGTGGGCGTTAAGGCGGTCTTGGTAGGCGGTACTGATGCCGTTGAGATCGGTTAGATCAATCTGCCCGTAGATTTTTTCCAGATTAGTATGGTCAATGACACTGAGGCCGTCGGGTTTGTGCAGAGACGCCGCCAGTTTGGCCAGGAAACGGTTGGGGGCAATGCCGATGCTGCAAGAGATCCAGTCGCCGATCTCCCGGCGCAGCCGTAGTTTGATCTCTTTGGCGACCGTCACTAGTCCCCGGTTAAGCGCCGGACTGCCGGCAAAATCAATCGCCACCTCATCAATAGATTTGGGGGTGACGACCGGCGAGTAATCCGTACAAATACGGTAGAATTTGTTATGAACGTCACGGATCAGCGCCGGGTCCGGGTCGCGCACAATCACGATTGGGGAGATGGCTCGGGCGTCGCGGACCGCCATACCCGTCCGGATTCCCATCCGCTTTGCCTCGACTGACGCCGCCAGGATACAGCCGCCGGGCGAGGTATAGGCCGCCACTACCACCGGTTTGCCCCGCAGATGGAAGTTGGCCTGTTGTTCCACCATGGCAAAACAGGAGTTGAGGTCGACGTACATGACGGTGGGGGAGGCGCGGTTAAGGTTGACCATCGCAGATTTCTTCCAGCGTCCAACCGAGGGTGTCCGAGTTCAACCGGAGGCGAAAGTCGGTCTGGCCGTCGGTGACGTGGAAAACGTGTGACAGGGTACGCCCGGCGCGGATGCGGTGATAATAAGTCAATTGTTTGATTAAGTAATCGCGGTCGCGCCAGCGGATTTTCCTGGGCATGACCCGGCCGGTTTCCCGTTGGTAAGAGGCAATCACGCTGACGGTTTCGTTGATCGTTTCTTGCATGGGTCAAATAAGATTTGGTAAACCTTCGTTCACCAGTATAGCCGACCGGGATTCGGTTTGTCAAGAAGAATAAAGGCAGTCTCCTCCACAGGCAGGGACGATCAGCTATAATTATTGGCGATGGCACAGATGAGAGCGGGTATCGACTACATTGGGATCAGCGCGGTGTTTTATTGTCATGACGGTAAAGGAAATTTTCTACTGCATCAGCGCAGTGACAAGTGTCGTGACGAACAGGGACGGTGGGATTTTGGCGGCGGACAGTTGCGTTTTGGCGAAACTCCTGAGGCAGGAGTGCTGCGCGAGATTCAAGAAGAATATGGGGTGAGGGGAAAGATCGAAAGACAGTTTCCCGCTCATTCGCTGTTGCGGCATGATCGGGGGAAGACGACCCATTGGCTGATTAACAACTTCTTGGTGCGCGTTGATCGCCGTCAGGTTAGGATCAACGATCCGGAAAAAATGATTAAGATCGGCTGGTTTCCACTCAAACGGCTGCCCAAGCCATTACACTCGGGTGCGCGTCTGTCGCTGAAGCGCTACGCGTCCATCTTTTCTTCCTTGAATTTTTAAGAAACTATGACTATGATTGTCATAGAAAATTATGGGAACGGTTGGAAATATTCTCATCATCGTCTTCTTAATGCTGTTAAACGCGGTGATTGTAGCTGCGGAGATGGCTTTGGTGTCGGTGCGCCGGTCGCGGATCGAAACGTTGGCGCGCAAAGGCAACCGCGATGCTGCGCTAGTGAGAGGGGCTTTGGAAAATCTCCAGAACTACATCATCATTACCCAGTTGGGCAATACCGTCGTCAGTCTCAGTCTGGGGTGGTGGGGAGAACAGATTGTGGCCGGTTTTTTTAACAACTGGCTGCCCCACGGTAGCCTGACCGTGATTTTCAGCTTGATCATCCTTACCCTGATGCAAGTACTGGTTGGAGAACTGGTACCCAAGGGGATTGTGATCCGCGATCCGGAAGCCTACAGTCTGTTTTTGATCAAACCCCTGGCGTTTTTTCTCAGACTGAGTTACCCATTGGTGCGTGCCGTCGACCGGACCGTAGACCGGATCATTAAAATGCTGGGAATCAGCAACAAAAGTACGACTTCCCATTATACCTACGGAGAAATTCGCACCATCCTGCGGGAGAGCGTTAAAAAGAAACTGGTCAGTCTGAATGAATTTGCCCTGATGGACAACGTTATGCGTTTAAAGCGGGTGAGTTTGAAACAAGTATTGATTACCAAAAAAAACATTGTCGGTTTTCCCGGCGATATGACTTTTGCCAAGGTGCGTCAGGTGATCACGGAAAAAAATCATAACTTCAACCGTTATCCGGTCTACAAAAAAGACATGAATTATATTATCGGTTTTATGCATGTACGTGAGATTTTCAGCCGCGAAAACGGCGCCGCTGGTCATCTATCGCTGTCGCGATCGGGCAAGATCAGACCGGTAATCTACTGCAAAGACACCACCAAGCCGGACGAACTGCTACTGAAGATGCATAGAAACCACGTCTATGTGGCGATCGTAAGGAATACGGCGGGAAAGATCATCGGCATGGTGACCTCGGCCGACCTGCTCAATCATTGGCTGCTGCGCATTAGTTGACGCATCTTTTCCCAATCTTAAGAATCGCCAGTATAATTAGTGCTTATGGTGCAACGAGAACTGAAAGCCGGCCTGGTGGGTTTGGCGGCGGCGGTGACGTTGACGGTTTTTTCCGGCCTGGGTTACCAAAAACCGCAGTTCAGTCTTTCCGGTCCAACCGGAATCGTACCGTCGGGTACTCCAACTTCAGGCAGTCAGGGCGTTTTAACCGCGAGCATCGTGGCAAAACATAACCAACCCCAGGATTGCTGGATCATCGTCAATAATGACGTTTACCAGGTAACCGATTTCCTGTCGCTTCATCCCGGTGGTGCCGGAGAAATTATTCCTTATTGCGGCCAAGATGCAACCCAGGCCTATTTGACCAAAGGCGGGCGCGGCGTGAGTCACTCGGCCGCCGCCGACCAGATGTTGAGTCAGTTGAAAGTCGGGACGCTGAACGGCCCGCTGCCGGCGCCAACCGTGATCAATCCACAGACAATCAATCAACTACCGCAGTCGGTGCCAGAAAGGAGGAATTTGTTTGATGACTAGATATTATTTGCTAGCCAAGCAACTTCATCGTATTTTAGTATTGATGATTACGTTGCTGAGTTTGGTAATGGCAGTGAGCGGGATGTTTCTCAAATATCAGAACGCCACGGCGAGACTGATGCCTTTTATCGATCTGGGTTTTATGCGCTATCTGCACAACCGGCTCAGTCCTTGGTTTGGGTTGGCGTTGGTACTTATGGCCGTTACTGGACTGATGATGTACGTTTATCCCATCCTGCAGCGGCGCAAAGCCAAATAATCCTACAACTGTATTTTTTTGGTCGGGGTGGGCGGACTTGAACCGCCGACCTTACGCACCCCACCCGCCTGCCAAAGCTGTCGGGGATCCGGGATCTGCCCCCGGGACCTCACGCACCCCATGCGTGCGCGCTAGCTTGCTGCGCCAATCCCCGTGATAGCGGCGGGCAGGGTGCGTACGTTCTCACCGTCTGTCCTCCGTTGACAGTTGTAATTATACCAGCAGATTCAGTAACCGGGTCGTTTATTTGTAACTGTGATAAAATAGTGCTAATACAAACAAGATATGAAAACCCAGATCGTCCAGATCAAAAAACCCGCCGATGTCAATTTTATCCTGGCCCAATCACACTTCATCAAAACCGTGGAAGATGTGTATGAGGTTTTGGTTGAGGCGGTTCCGGGAATTAAGTTTGGTTTAGCTTTTTGCGAAGCTTCAGGATCGCGGATGGTCCGTGTCGAAGGAACCGATTCCGAGATGGTTAAGCTGGCGGTGAACAACGCCAGATCAATCGGAGCAGGCCACGCCCTTTTTATTTTTATGAAAAACGTCTTCCCTATCAATGTTCTTAATCGGATTAAGTATATTTCTGAGATCGTTCATATTTACTGTGCGACTGCCAATCCAACCCAGGTGATTGTGGCGGAAACAAACCAGGGTAGGGGTATTATGGGAGTAATTGACGGTGGGGTGCCGTTGGGAGTGGAGAATGCCGGGATGAAGAAGGCCCGGCGGGAGTTTGTCAGGAAAATCGGATACAAATTATGAATTTTAAAGTCTTAAAACGACCGGGTTGGGACGAGTACTTCATTAACTTGGCCGAAGTGGTACGGACACGATCCAACTGCATCCGGCTGCAGGTGGGGGCGGTGATTGTCCAGGGGCGACACATCATTGCCACCGGATATAACGGTACGCCGTTCGGGATAAAAAATTGCTGCGACGGCGGCTGCCAACGTTGCCTGGACCGGGAAAACCAGAGGTTGCGCGTTAACGAAAGAAAAGATCTGTGCATTTGCCTGCACGCCGAGGAAAACGCCATTATCCAGTCTGCCTATCACGGCGTTTCCACCCATGGTGCGGTGATGTATGTGACGATGGCTCCATGTTTGCAGTGCGCCAAAAAAATCATCAACGCCGGGATTGTCAAAGTGATTTACCGTCTTTCCCATCAGGATGATCTCGGAATCCGGTTGCTTCGTCAGGCCGCAGTAGCGGTGACGTGTTATTCCAGTCCCCGGTGATTACCGACAGTCCGCCCCCTAACCGGGAGAGGAGAATGATAAAATAAAGCAGTGAAAAAAACCGCGCTGGTCCTATTAATTTGCGTCGGTTTGGTCTGGTCGCGTCCGGTAGCGGCCGAGTATAATTTCAAGCTGCCCAATAACAAATTTGGCATTCATCTGGCCCAGCCGCACGATGAGGAAATTAAGGCTGCCGCCCAGTTGGTCAACTCCAACGGCGGCGACTGGGGATATGTCACCCTGGTGATCCAGGAAAACGACCGCAGCCTGCAAAAATGGCAGGAGATTTTTGATCAGCTGCGCGACTATCATCTGATTCCGATTGTCCGGCTGGCCACCGCGCCGGAAGGCGAAGTGTGGCGCCGGCCCAAACCGGAAGACGCCCAGGCCTGGGCCGACTTTCTCGGCCGGCTGAACTGGGTAGTGAAAAACCGCTACGTTATTTTGTTCAACGAACCCAATCACGGCCAGGAATGGGGTGGGGCGACCGATGCATCCAATTATGCCCGGGTGGCGGCCAGTTTTATCGGCGCGTTGAAGAAAACCAGTCCGGACTTTTTCGTGATGCTGGCCGGTCTTGACCTGTCAGCGCCGGCGTCGCCCCCCAACCACGAGGACGCGGCGACTTTTCTCCAGGGCATGGTTGATTCCCACCTGATCGACCTGAACCGCGTTGATGGTCTGGCGTCGCATTCTTATCCCAATCCGGCTTTTTCCGGCAGTCCGTGGGACAGCGGTCGGCGCACGATCCGGGGCTACCAGTGGGAGCTGGAGTACTGGCGGGAGCTGGGACGGGGAAACGATCCGCCGGTGTTTATCAGCGAGACCGGCTGGGACGGCGACCGTCTTAACCGCAGCGTTGTCGCCGATGATTATCAACAGGCATTCGTCAGCGTCTGGGACAAAGACAGCCGGGTCGTGGCGGTAACACCGTTTGTCCTGGACTATCAAGGACCGCCCTTCTTGGGGTTTTCCTGGAAGTTGCCCAGCGGTTACGGAGACGAGCAACACCGCTATTATCCGCAGTACTACGCGGTCCAGGCCATCGCCAAGGTCAGGGGCGAGCCGGAAATCGTCGAAAAAGGGACATTGTCCTTTAGCTTTCCCGCCGCGCTGGTAACCGACTCGGTCTACAATTTCTCGGTCAAAGTGAAAAATCTCGGCGAGGGTATCTGGGACAAAGACCAGCGGTATTACCTGAGTCTGGCCGGCTATCCCGAGTCGCTCTATTCTTTTTCCGACCTGATTAACCTTAAACCCAACCAGGAGACCTTGGTGAATCTCTATCTGAAGACCAGCGGTTTAATGAAGCAGCAGCGAGTGGAGTTTTTCCTGAGCCGGTCGGGAAAAAAGATCACCAGCAGCCAAACCTGGAAGTTCGACGTAATGGGAATGCCATCGATCGCCTATCGGGTCGGACTGTTTCCCAAACTGGCCACCAACGCCAGCGATTTTGAACTGCAGATATTCGACCAGGAGGAAAGACTGGTTTACAAACGCCAGGGTTTAACGGTAAAAAACGGAAGCGGGAAGACCGACCGGATCCAAAACATTATTCTTGGCGAAAAATATCGCCTAGTGATCCTTAAACCTTACTATCTACCGCGGCAGACGCTGGTGGCGCTTAAAAAAGACAAGAACGAAATCAAGTTCAGGCCGATGCTGCCTTTGGATTTTGACCAGGACGGCCGGCTAACGGTCAACGATCTGCTGACTCTGGTGCGGTCGCCTGGATTATTAATGTACTTGTTGCCGTGAAAGCGGGGTGATTTTTCTATGCCAAGAAAGGTAATCAAGACTGCCAAGCAGCCGTTTGAGGTTAAACCCCAGTCGGCCTCGGTCTGGATCTGCGCCTGCGGTTTGTCCCAGCACCAGCCGTTCTGCGACGGCTCGCACCGGTTGGTCCAGGACGAGGAAGATGATAAAATGTACACGTATGACGCCCATGGTAAACGTATTAGCGCCACGCCGCTGGCTGAAGATCATGGTTGTTGTGGTGGTGGTTGCGGCGGCCACGTTGGTCATCATCAACCGAAAAGCGCCCAGCCGCGTAAGTAAGACCGGCACGACGATCGGCTATAATCTGAACGGCCGGCTCCTGCGCCTGTTGGTTGCGGATCAGCCGGCCGCCTGGGAAAAGGGATTGATGTTCGTTAAACAGAAAGATGGTTTTGATGGGATGTTATTTGTCTTTCCGGACAAAGACTACCGCAGTTTTTGGAACAAAAACACCTTGGTTGATCTGGAGCTTTACTGGCTTGACGATGACCGGGTGGTAGGTAAAGACTTCCTGCCGGCGGTCACTAAGGGCGGGTTGGTAACGTTGACTTCGCCGGCGCCGGCCAACCGCGTCATCGAGCTGGTCAAGTAACGCGTGATTGCTTCAATGCCTCAATTCCCGGGAGGGTGCCTTTTTCGATGTATTCGAGCATGGCGCCGCCGCCGGTGGACAGGTGGGAAATTTTATTCAGGTCGGGTTTATGGGCAATGGCGGCCAGCGTGTCGCCGCCGCCGATAATGCTGGTGGCCTGGCGGTTGTCGGCAATCGCCTGATAGACGCCGTTGGTGCCCTGACAGAACTGGGGATTTTCAAAATAGCCGATCGGACCGTTCCAGATGATCGAACGCGCCTGGGCGATGATCTGAGTAAAACGCCGCAGCGTCTCCGGTCCGATGTCCAGGATCAAAGCCTTTTCCGGAACCGCATCAATGGTTTTGACCTGGGCCAGATCGCTTTCTTTGGTGTAGGCGACCATGACGTCGGTCGGAAGGACGATGGCGGTGTGTTTTTGTTTGGCGTGAAACAACACGCGGCGGGCGCTT
The DNA here is from genome assembly GCA_023380935.1 of Patescibacteria group bacterium. Taxonomy (GTDB): domain Bacteria; phylum Patescibacteriota; class Microgenomatia; order UBA1406; family GWC2-37-13; genus UM-FILTER-34-12. The sequence continues at coordinate 198,858 of JAMCST010000011.1, read as the reverse complement.
TCCACTTCTTCGTATTGGTAGTAACTCTGGCCCACGTTGATGCCTTCGGCGCGGAAAAAAGTATTGGCCAGGCCGCCGCCGATCAACAGACTGTCGGCGATCGTAATCAGTTTGGCCAACGAGTTCATCTTGGTGGCGATTTTGACTCCACCCATAATCACCACCAACGGTTTAGGGGGATTGACGGTGGTGCGATTGATCATCTCGATTTCTTTTTTCAGCAACAGTCCTCCGTAGGCGGGCAAAAACTGGGCGATCTCGGTCAGGGTGACGTCGGTGCGGTGACACTGACCAAACGCGTCGTTCACGTAAGCGTCTCCCAGGTTGGCGATGCGCCGGGCATAGGCCGGGTCGCGGGTCTTTTCCTGGGGATAGAAGCGGATGTTTTCCAGCATATAGATGTCGTCGCCGGTTTGCTTCTGCCAGACCTTGGTTTCGGTGTTGAGAAAGTCGTCGATCAGGGTGACCTTTTTGGTCGGAAGATATTCCTGGAGTTTTTTGGCCACCCGCTTCAGGGAAAACTGGGGGTCCCGGCCTGCCGGCCTGCCGAGATAGGTAATAATAATAATCCGGTTGCGTTGCTTAAGCAGCGCCTTAATGGTCGGCAACGTCTGGGTGATGCGGAAGTCGTCGGCGATCTGCCCGCTTTTATTCGTCGAGACGTTGTAATCGACGCGCAGCAGGACGGTTTTGTCGTGGAGTTGTTCGGTTTGGTCAATGTAGGTAATGGTTTTCATGTTAAAACCGAGCTTAATTTTTCCACCAGATCTACCAAGCGTTGGGAATAGCCCCACTCGTTGTCGTACCAAGCGAATACCTTAACCAAGTTCTGGTTAATCACCTTGGTGTAGTTGCTGTCGAAGATCATTGAGTAGGGTGAGCCGATATGGTCGGACGAAACCAATACTTCATCGCTGTAGTGGATGATTTGGGGCAGGGCGGCGGCGGTCGACTGAAAGGCCTGGTTCACCTCTTCCCGCGTCGTGGCTTTTTCCGTAATCACCGAAATGTCGGAGAACGACACGGTCGGGACCGGCACCCGGATGGCCATGCCGTCGATTTTCCCCTGCAGATCGGGAATGGTTTTGACGATGGCTTTGGCCGCCCCGGTGGTCGAGGGCACCAGGTTGACGGCGGCGGCCCGGGAACGGGCCGGAGTTTTGCCGGGGTCATCGAGCAGGCTTTGGGTCGAAGTATAGGCGTGGGCGGTGGTTAAAAAACCGGAAACGACGTGAAAACGGTCATGGAGCAGTTTAAACATGGGGGCGGCGCAGTTGGTAGTACAGGAAGCGTTGGAGATAACGGTTTCTTTTTGCCAGTCGATCCGGTCGTCGTTGACCCCGAGTACCACATGGGGAGTGGCGTCGTCTTTGGACGGAGCGGTGAGTACGACTTTTTTCACCGAGCCGCGCCGGTGTTTCTCCAGCTCGACCTTGGTGGTAAAGGCGCCGGTGGCGTCAACCACCACGTCGACGCCGAACTGCGACCAGGGAATGGCGTCGGGTAAGGGAAACTGCAGGGTGGCGATGGTCGTTTGATCGACCGTCAGGCGGTCGGCGGCGGCGGCGACCGGTTTGGCAAACTTCCGATAGACCGAGTCGTACTGCAACAGATAAGCCATCATCGCCGCCGGAGTTTTCCGGGTGTTAATGGCCACCAGGTCAAACTGTCCCCGGGTCAGGGCGATCCGGGTGAAGGCGCGACCGATCCGTCCGAATCCGTTTAGTCCCACTTTAATACGGGCCATAGATAAACGTTAAGTAATTGGTAAAAATTAAATCCGGTTAGTAGTTATTATATTGTGCTTGACTGATAAATTACTAGTGTGGTCGGATCAGGGGCGACCTTGGTAAATCTGCATGGCTTGTTCAACCGTTTTGTCTTCGACCGTGATTGCATAAATGGCGTTGGCGAAACGGACGGCGTCGTCGAGCGGTTTTTGGTGGAGGTTGCGTCCGGTGGCGTTGCCGGCCGTGCCCCCTTGGTGAATCTGGGCGTAAAGCGTTTCCAAAAACACGCGGGCGTCGGTGGCCGGTCCGCCGGCGCAGATCAATTTGGTATTACCCGCTGCCCGCACCGCCTGCGCCAGCTCCTGAATCGCCGTCTCGGCCGGACCGTCGGGGTAATTCACCTTAACAAAGTCCGCTCCCAGGGTGGCGGCCACGCCGGCTGCCCCGGCAATCAAAGCCGGATCCTTGGGTCGGGGAACGGATCGGCCTTTGGGATAGGCCCAGATAATGGCAATCAGGCCGTGTTGGTGGGCTTGATATACAAGCTTGGCCGCCTCACGCAACATTTTCGCTTCATAACGGCTGCCCAGATAAACCGTGTAGCCGATGCCGGCGATGGTCAGTTCGCTTTGTTTCTGGAATTCCAGCACCGTGTCCAGGTTATACCAGCTCCAGCTGACCGGATCGTTTGTTTCCAAGGGAACGAGATTGGTGTGGGAGTTGAGTTTGACAATATAGGAAACCTGGGGATAGTAACTGCCGTAGCGAGCGATCAGTCCCAGTTGGGTGGCTAAGGCGCCGATGCGCCCCTGGCTGGCGATGCGAAACAGATGCTCGGGCGTGCCGTCGTCCGGGGCAATGCCGTCGCCGACAAAGTCCTGGTTCAGGTGTTCGACTTTCTGGTCGCCGGCAAACAGCATCAGACGACCGCTTTGACGAGTGATCAGGTTATAATAATGGCTGAATAGGGAACGGCTGTGAAGCGGAACATCGGCCGGAATGGTATACTGATCGTTACCCATGAATATATTTTAAGGCGAATTAATGATCAATACAATATGAAAAATCAATCAATCGCTCGGAATCAAAACGCCGCCGCGGTCTATCAATGGTTACGGCGCGTTCCGGCAGGCAAAGTAGTGACTTATGGTCAGATTAGCAACGAGCTCAATTTGCACAGCGCCCGTTGGGTAGGGCAGATGATCCATCGTAATCCCGACCCGAAAACCATTCCTTGTCACCGGGTGGTGTTTGCCGACGGCCGGCTTTCCCCGGCTTATGCTTTTGGCGGCCGCCGGGCGCAACAAGCTAAGTTGGCCGATGAGGGAGTAAGGTTAACTCGCGGTAAGGTTGACCTGAAGCATTACCGGTTTGAACGGCGATAGATCACGGCTACGGCATCGCGGTATTGTTCTTCCCAACCGAACTGATGCGGATTTGGCCGCAGTAGCAGGTCGAGAAAACTACCGTTTTCAATCAATAGGTAGTCGGTCCGGGTCTGACGCAATACTTCATTCCAGCCAGGTTTGGTTTGGATAATGTCCAAAAATACCTGATAAGGGCTGCGACCGCGTGTATCTTTCCAAGCCGGCATGCGGCCGTCGACAAAGACGCGGCTGTTGGGTTTTTTCCAGATTAAATAACCCCCCCATTCGTACATGGTGAAAATATTTCCCTTTAATGCGGGATAACGTTGGACTGCCTCACAGGGCAGTGGCCGCAGTCCGAGACGGCAGTAGTCGGCCGGAATGGTATCGAAACGATAGGTGGCGGGAACCCGAACGATCAGCAACCAGAGGCCAATGATCAACAACAACGCCAAGCTCAAGGGCCGCAGGCGCGTCAAAAGGCGGGAACGGACCAATATTTGTCTAATAACCGGCAAACTTAGCAGGCAGTAAAAGAAAAAAGTATAGTAGAGGGGTAGATTGCGCCGCGCCTGGAGCGCGATGATAAAAAGGATCAGCAGCACGATCAACCGGTAGAGTGACAACGAATGCCGTTTAACCCAGTAATAGATTAACACTCCGGTCAGGCCGACCAGTAGGACGATTTGAAGCAGGGGCGGGGCGGTCCATTCGGCGATCATGGTTTGAAGCGGTGCAGTGAGGTGATCGAACAGCGCCAGGTATACGCGCCAGCCGAACGGATTAATCAAAGTGGCGCCGGCCGTGACGGCCGCCGCCGTGGCGATTAATTTTACCCGGCGGCGTTGACCGACTGCCTCAAGACAATAACCTCCCACCAGTACCGGTCCCAACACAAATCCGATATGGGTGTTTACCCAGACCACCATGATGACCGGTAACCACCAGACCAGGCGGGGTATTTGTTCAAGCCGGTCGATAATCAAGAGAAACACGACAAAAAAAAGATAGGAAAACAACTGAGAACGTAGTCCCAGGTCCAGTACTCCCGAGGAGAGAAACAAAATTATCGCCAGTCCGGCCAGAATTATCTCGGCGCCAATCGGCGCCAATATGGTAGTTAATAGCAGAAATACCGCGCTGAAGACCAAGGCGTTGATCACGCTTAATCCGGTAAATCCGAACCGGTCATAGGTAAAGGCGGTGACGGCGTCGTAGATAAAACTGGGGTTGTTGGCGCGATAATCACCGAGAAAATAGGAAAAGCGGTTGGTGGTGCAGCTGCCTTGACGCTGAAGCAGGAGTTTGCCGCAGCGGTAATGCCAGCCAAAGTCGGTGTCGAGATTGGGGAGAAAGGTCAGTAAAAAAACAGTGACGACGCTCAGTAACAAGATGAGCCTTTTCATGATTTGCTTACTTAGTATACTATAACCAATCATGCGGCAAGCAATCGCCAGAAGCCATCTGGGGGCGTTGATCGTGGTCGGCGTCGTGTTACTCACATTTTTCCACCGGGTCATTTTCCAGGCCAACCTGTTTCTGCCCGGCGACTTTCTCAGGAGCGATACCCTGCACCAAAACCTGCCCTTTAAGTTCGTGTTGTCGCAGGCACTGCAGCACAACACTCTGCCGTTTTGGACCAACGAGATCGGCATGGGTTTTCCCCTGTTGGCCGAGGGTCAGACCGGTGTCCTTTATCCCGTCAATTTAATCCTGTTTCGTTTTTTACCGTTCGCGCTGGCTTACAACTGGGCATTGTTCAGCAGTTTTGTCATCGCCGCGGCCGGCATGTATGTTTTGATCGGGGCGTTTAGTCTGGGAAGGGGAGCCCGGATATTTGCCGCCCTGGTCTTTTCTCTGTCGAGTTTTTTTGTTCTCCATATCACCCACCAGAATATCATCGCCGCGGCCGGTTGGGTGCCGTGGTTGTGGTGGAGTCTGAGAAAAATGGCCGGCAACCGGCAGCGGCATTACCGATGGTTTACCGTCGCGATCATTACCTTGCAGTGGTTAACCGGCGCATTCCAGATTACCGTCTACAGTATCGTGGTCGGTTTGATATTTTTACTCCTCCAGACGTTGGAGAATAAAGCGCGGTGGCGGTTAATGGCGTGCTACGGAGTCTGTGTAACCGTGGCCACGTTGTTGGCCATGCCCCAGCTGCTTCCCACCCTGCAACTGGCCGGGCAGTCGCTGCGTTCCCAGGGACTGGGAACGATCGCCCTGGAGTCGTTGCCTTACCATCCCCGCAATCTGATCGGTTTTATTCTTCCTTATGCCTTTGGCGATCCCGGCCTGGGCACCTATCCCCGTTTTGGCGGCAGTTGGGGAATGTTTTGGGAAAACACCGCCTATATTGGTATTGTTCCGTTGATCTTGGTCGCCGTGGCTTTGGCGATCGGCAAAACCCGCAGGTTGGTTTTGCGTCTGGCGGCCCTGGCCGGCATCAGCCTGGGGTTGGCGTTGGGTAAGTTCGGTCCATTGTTTTGGTTTTTCTACCTGCCGGTGGTCAATGACTTTCGCGTTTCGGCCCGGTTTCTGATCTTCGTGATCGCGGCGGCCGTGGTCATTGCCAGCTATGGTTATAGTTGGTTATTGGGTCGATGTAAACGCCGTGGCATCCGGTTGGTCGTGGCCGCGGCCTTGATTATTATTAGCTTACTAGATCTATTTCAGTTCGGTTATGATTACAACCCGGTGGCGCCGGCCAAGGCGGTACTGGCAGTACCGGAAACCGCGGCGTTTCTGCGTTCACGCTTGCGTCCAGGAGAGCGCATCATGACAATCGACGCGTCATTGGACTACGATCAAATCAACCAGTCAGGCTGGCGCCACAATCTTAACGCCAACCTTGATCACCGTAACGATCTTGATCCGGATGTCAACTTACTTTGGGGAATCAGCAACAGTTCCAGCTACAGCGGGCTGGAATTGTCCGGAAACGCGGTTTGGGAAGGGATGATTGATCAGGGACTGCAACGCGGCAAGAACGGAGTCGGCGTCGCCACATCGGCGTTGAAACTGCTCGGACTGGCCAATGTCCGATATCTGGTCTCCCATGACCGGCTGGTCAACGACCGGTTGAAATTAGTGTTCCAAACCAGTAAAGCTCCTGGTTACCAAATCTACGCCAATGATTGGGCGGTAGGCGCCGGAGTATTAATCAAGACGGCCGTGCACCTGAACTCCCCGACCAACCTTGCTACCCTGGCCGACGGCGACACGGCACCGACCCAGACGTTGTTCCTGGAGACCGACCTGATCAGTCCGCTAGTCGCGTCGTCAGCGGCCAACGGCCAGCCCGGTGCGGTTCGTCTGCTAAGCGCCACTCCACAGCGGTGGTCGTTTGCGGTGAACGCCGCGCAACCGCAGTGGTTGCTGGTGCAAAACACCGATTATCCGGGTTGGCAGGCGACGGTGAACGGAAAGCCGACGTTGATTTACCGGGCCGACGGTCTGTTCCAGACGGTGATGGTGCCGGCCGGTCGGTCAACCGTGCAGTTTTCCTACCGGTGCGACCGGTTTGTTATCGGCATAATAATCGCGGTTTTGACCTTGATTGTCGGGTCGGTTTATGTTTTATGGCCGTGGATTGCCGACCGGGTCAATTCGGTTTTTTGACGGTAATGTCGGTGCGGTGGTGTTGGTAGTCGACCCGCAGCCGGTCGCCGGTCTTGATTTTGCCTTCGATAATCTGCAAGGCGACCTCGTCAACGATCAGGTCGTTGATGATCCGTTTCAAAGGCCGGGCACCGTATACCGGGTCAAATCCGACGGCCGCCAGGTGGTTTTTCATCGCCGGGGCAATCTCCATGGTAAGATCATGGGTCGTCAGGCGTTGGGCGACCGCCTGGAGTTGGAGCTGGGTAATTTTTTCGATCATGGCCGGAGTCAGGGCGTGAAAATAGACGATATTGTCCAGCCGATTGATGAACTCGGGCCGGAAAAACCGCCGTACCTGGGCAGCGATTTTTGCCTCCTTGGCCGCTTCGCTGATCTTTTCGCCAAACACCTCGCTGCCGAGATTGGAAGTGAGAATAATGATGGTGTTCTGGAAGTTGATCACCCGGCCGCGGCCGTCGGTCAACCGGCCCTCGTCGAGAATCTGCAGGAACACATGAAAAATCTGCGGATGGGCCTTTTCCACCTCGTCGAACAGAACCACGGAGTAGGGTTTGCGCCGGACCGCTTCAGTCAACTGGCCGCCTTCCTCATAACCGACATAACCCGGCGGCGCGCCGATCAGACGGGCAACCGTATGCGGTTCTTGATATTCGCTCATGTCGATACGCACAAAGGCGCGGTCGTCGTTGAAAAGGGAAAAGGCCAGCGCCTTGGCCGTTTCGGTTTTTCCCACCCCGGTCGGGCCGAGAAACAGAAATGAACCGATTGGCTTATGAGCTTCTGCCAGCCCGGCGCGCGAGCGCCGGATGGCGCGCGCCACCGTGGTCAATGCCGCATCCTGGCCGACCACCCGTTGCCTCAATTCGGTTTCCAGTCCGGCCAGTTTTTCCGACTCCGACCTTAATAGTTTGGTGACCGGAATATGAGTCCAGCGACTGACCACCTTGGCGATGTCGTCCTGGCTAACCTGTTCCCGCAGCAGCTTCTTGTCTTCGGGAATCGCCTGCCACTGTTTTTCCGCTTCTTTCAGTTTGGCCGTCGCCTGGGGAATTTTGCCGTATTTCAGTTCGGCGGCCTGGTCGAGCAGGACGTCGCGTTCGGCTTTTTCCAGCGAATTTTTCAGTTGCTCGATCTGAAGACGCAGCTGGTGCAATCTGGAGATGATCTTTTTTTGCTCTTCCCAGTTGGTTTTCAATGCGCCAAATTTTTCCTTAAGGCGCTTGTGCTCGGCTTCCAGAGCGCGCCGGCGCACGTCGAGACCTTTTTCTTTTTTGGTCGCCGCCAGTTCGATCTCCAGCTGGACGCTCTTTCTTTTCACCTGATCGATCTCGGCCGGCAGAGAGTCAAGGTCAATCTTGGCCGCCGCCGCGGCTTCGTCAATCAGGTCAATCGCCTTGTCCGGCAGGTAACGGTCGGTCAGGTAACGGGTGGAGAGGTTGACCGCGGCGATGAGGGCGTCGTCGGAAATCTTGATGCCGTGGTGGATTTCGTACTTTTCCTTGATGCCGCGCAAGATGGCCAAGGTGTCCGTCTGGCTGGGTTCGTCGATATAGACCGGCTGGAACCGTCTTTCCAGCGCCGCGTCTTTTTCGATGTACTGGCGATACTCGCGCACCGTGGTGGCGCCGATGGCGTGCAACAGTCCGCGCGCCAACGCCGGCTTGAGCATGTTGCTGGTGTCGACCGCCCCTTCGACGTTGCCGGCGCCGACAATGGTATGGAGTTCGTCGATGAACAAAACAATCTGGCCGGCGCTTTTTTCGATGGCGGTTAACACTTGCTTCAGGCGTTGTTCGAATTCGCCCCGATAGGCGGCTCCGGCCAACATCCCGGCCAGGTCAAATGCCAGCAGCCGCTTGTTTTTTAGGGTATCGGGCACGTCGCCGGCGACAATCCGTTGGGCTAGACCCTCGACGATGGCGGTTTTGCCCACGCCGGGATCACCCAGCAGCACCGGGTTGTTTTTGGTGCGGCGCGATAAAATCTGGATGACGCGGCGAATCTCGTCGTCGCGGCCGATCACCGGATCAATGGCGCCGGCCTTGGCCTTTTTGGTTAAGTCGATGGTGTACTGATCCAGCGGGTTTTTCTCATCCGCCGGCGGTTGATAATTGATTTCCATAAGCGTTAATTAGCACTCGTAATATCTAACTGCTAATATGATAACACGAAACCGTTGGGGTTGCAAGGGCAAGGTCAGGGAAGCGGATCATAGCCACCCCGGCTCCAGGGGTGGCAACGGACGATGCGTTTCAGTCCCATCCAGAGGCCGCGGGCCACGCCGTATTTTTCCACCGCCTGATAGGTGTAATGCGAACAACTGGGATAAAACCGGCAGACCTGGTCGGTCAGGAAAAACTGCCGCGCCAGGGCGCCGTGGAAAAAGCGCGTACGCTGGTAAAACCGGATCAGTCTTAAAACCAGTCGTTTCATAGTAGAATATTATCATGAAAATCACCGTTCTCACCCTCTTTCCCGCCATGGTGGAGGCGTTTTTCCAGGAAAGCATCGTCAAGCGGGCCCAGCAACAGGGGCGGGTGGAGATCAGTGTTGTCAACCTGCGCGACTTTGCCCTTGACCACTACGGCAGCGTCGATGACCGGCCGTACGGCGGCGGCGCGGGAATGGTGTTGCGCGTCGACGTGCTTGACCGGGCGCTGCAGCGTTTACGATCGTCCGGCGCACCGGGAAAGTCAAAGATCGTCCTCACCTCAGCCAAGGGCGAGCGCTTCAGCCAGGCCAAGGCCGCGGCTCTGGCCAAACTGAACGAACTAATTATCGTCGCCGGTCATTACGAAGGGGTGGACGAGCGGGTGCGGTCACTGGTCGATGAGGAACTGTCACTGGGTGATTTTGTGATGACCGGGGGGGAAATCAGTGCGGCGGCCATCGTCGATGCGCTGGTGCGCCTGCTTCCTGGAGTGTTAAAGAAACACCAGGCGGTGCGTGAAGAGAGTTTTTCCCGTGTTTCTCTTGATGGGTTGATTGATGCGGTCGGTGCCGACCCCATCCTGAAACGACTCAAACAGGCCGGCAAGAAAACCGTGTTGCTTTTGGAATATCCCCACTATACCCGGCCGGTCAGTTACAACGGCAAAGTCGTGCCGGCCGTACTGAGATCGGGCGATCCGAGAAAAATCTCCGCCTGGCGTCTGCAACAGTCGTTCAAATTAACCAAGCGGCGTCGCATTGACCTTCTTCAGTAAAACTTAAGTCAACCGCGCTATCTTTTTACCGTTGACAAAAAACGAGAAAAATAGTCTAATTGTACTATTACCATTCCAATCATAGTTAGAGGGGCATGACCCGGGTCATGGAACGACGAGTAGTGGGTAATAGATAATTAGGCCAACGCGTTATCAGTTTAACAGTAGCCTATGGAACCGAATTTGCTATTACTCATGGCGTTCCTGTTGTTCATTAGTATTTAAACCTTAAACCTATGTTTACCAAAATCAGTGCGAAACAATTTGCGCCGGCGTTGTTTTCCCTGACGGGAATTTCCAAAAAAACCGTCGAGGAACACCTGAAGCTTTACCAAGGTTACGTGAATAAGTACAACGAAATCAACGAAAAACTCCAGACCATCAACGGTGACGGTTTAACCAAGGCCAACCAGGTCTATTCCCAGATTCGGGAGCTAAAGACCGAACTGTCGTTTGCCTGGGGCGGCGTCGTCAATCACGAAATCTACTTCGGCCACCTGGGAGGCAAAGGCGGCCGGCCCCCGGGAGAGTTGCTGAAGCAGATCAAGACCGACTTCGGCTCCTGGGATCATTACCTGAAAGACCTGCAGGCCACCGGGATGGCGGCGCGCGGTTGGGTCTGGACCGGTTGGAACCAGCGGGAAAGCCGCCTGATAAACTACCTGGGCGACAGTCAGAACACCTATCTGGTCTGGGAGGTAAAGCCGATTGTGGCGCTTGACGTCTACGAACATGCCTATTTTATCGACTACGGCGTCAACCGCGCCGGCTATATCGACGCCTTTGTCAACAATCTGGACTGGCAGGTGGTCGGCGACCGGTTCTCCCGGTGCCAGTGTGATTGCGAGTGACTGGCGGGCGCGCTTTTCCCCTTGCCTAAACCGGGGCGGTCTGCTATAAAATAAAGCTATGATTTCCGTTGCTGGGGTGGAAAAAACGTTTGCCGGGAAGGTCGCGGTGGCCGAGTTGAGCTTTCGCGCCAAAACCGGAGAGATCATCGGTTTTCTCGGTCCCAACGGCGCCGGCAAGACCACAACCATGCGGCTGCTGCTCGGTTATCTGGCGCCGACCCGGGGCAAGATTGAAATCTCCGGCCGAGATCCGCGTGACCAAAGGATGGCGGTGTTGCGCCTGATGGGTTACCTTCCGGAAAACAATCCTCTCTATACCGAGATGCGCGTCAATGAGTATCTGCAGTTTGTCGCGGCGGTCAAATCGGTTCCGACGATCGCGGACAAAGTCCGGGCGGTCGGTCTGGAAGAGATGCTGGATAAGAAAATTGAAGAGCTGTCGCGCGGCTACAAGCAGCGCGTCGGTCTGGCCGCGGCGCTGTTGGGTGATCCCCAAATCCTGGTGTTGGACGAACCCACCTCCGGACTGGATCCGCTGGAGCAGGATAAAATCCGCCGGTTAATCCGTCAGATCGCCAAGAACAAAATTATCATTTTTTCCACCCACATTTTGTCCGAGGTCGAGGACGTCGCCACCAGACTGATGATCATCAACCACGGACGCATCGTTTTCGATGGTAAAAAACCCAAAGGCAGGGGGGCGGTGGAAAAGCTGTTTAAAAAGTTGGTTGGGTACTAGGATAGCCATAACAATATGTTCACTTTATACAAAAAAGAACTGGGTTATTACCTGAACAATGCGCTCGGCTACATCGTTTTGATTCTATTCGCCGTGTTTGCCAACTTTCTGTTTGTCAAAGACATATTTGTGGTCGGGTCGGCCTCGTTGGGGCCGTTGTTTGACACCCTTCCCTGGTTGATGCTCATTTTCGTCCCGGCTCTCGTCATGCGTGCCTTTGCCGAGGAAAAACGTACCAACACCCTTGAGGTGTTGTTGACGCTGCCGCTTACCGAGACCGAGATCGTGATGGCCAAGTTTTTCGCCCTGCTCACCTGGACAACCATCGGGATCGCCTTGACCTTCGGTCTGCCGGTGTCTTTATCGCTGTTGACCAAACTGTATTATCCCGGGATCCTGGTCGGTTACCTCGGCCAGATCTTGCTGGTGGCAGCCCTGGTGAGCGTCGCCCTGTTCATTTCGGCACTGACGAAAAACCAGGTGACGGCCTTTCTCATCTCGGTGGTGGCGTTGTTTTGTTTGCTGGTGCTCGGCTCGGACTTTTTCGCCGCGCTGCTGCCCAAATTCATCCAGGACAATCTTTTGACGGTGACGCCGCTTTACCATCTGCAAAATTTCACCAAAGGGGTGATTGACCTGCGTTCGCTGTTCTATTTTGTTTCCCTGACCGCGGTTTTTCTGTTTTTAACAGTGGTGGATTTGGAAAAACGCCGTTGATATGTTAAAAAAACTGCAATTCAGCCGTCTGACCTACCAGGCGATCGTCGGGTTGGCGATCGCGGTGGTGGTGCTGGTCAATCTGGCGATCGGCTCCGTGGCGCTGCGCCTGGATCTGTCACCGGGCCAGGCCTATACTTTGGCACCGGCGACCAAAACTATCCTGCATAATCTTGACGATCTGGTCAATGTCAAGCTTTATTTGTCTTCTGATTTGCCCACGCGCCTGCTGCCGTTGAAAAACGACGCGGTCGATCTGATCAAAGAGTATGGCCGGCTGTCAAAGCAGATTAATATTAAGATCATCGATCCGAAAAAAGACGCGCCGAGCCTAAGCGAAGCCAAGTCCGCCGGCATTCCGGAGTTGCAGTTTTCCCAGCTGGAAAAAGACAAGTATGCGGTGTCCACCGCTTTTTTCGGCGTGGCGGTCAGTTACGGCAGCAAAACCGAGGTGATTCCCCAGATTACCGACATCAACAGCCTGGAGTATAATCTGACCTCGGCAATCTACAAAGTCACCAGGAAAACGCCGGTGACGATCGGGATCTACGGCGAAACCGCCGGCACCAGCCAGACCGAGACCCTGAATACGTTAAAAAAAGTCATGGAGCAGCAGTTTGTCGTCGAGACGACCCAGTTGCCCTTGACTACCGACTACCAGACTTTGTTGGTGCTGGCGCTGCCCGGGGAAAAATTCAGCGACGCCGATATTAATGCATTGAAGACCTATTTAAGTCACGGAGGAAAGATCGTGGTGTTCGCCGATGGGGTAACGGTGAACGAAGATTTGACCACCAGTCCGACCGAACACAATCTGTTTACCTGGCTGGCCAGCGACGGCGTTGTCCTGAATAAAGATCTGTTGTTGTCGAGCGCGGCCGAGATGGTCAACTTTGGCAACGGCACGGTCCAGTTTTTTGCGCCGTATCCCTTCTGGCTGACGACCACGGCGTTTAATCAGACACAGCCCTTTTTCAACAACGTTTCCCGGTTGACCTTTCCCTGGACGTCGGCGCTGCGCCTGACCAATCCGGCCGGCTGGCAGACCAGCGTCCTGGTCAAGACCGAAAACCAATCGTGGGAAGAGACAAGTAACTTTAGTCTGAATCCGCAGGACATTAGCGCCCCGGCCAATAATAACTTCAAAAGCTTTACGGTGGCGGCGTTGGCGCAGAACCAAAAAACCAATGGTAAGTTGGTGGTCGTAGCCAGTTCCCGGTTTATCCTCGACCGGTTTTTGAGCCAAACCTCCAATAATCTGGACTTTACCCTTAATCTGGTGAATGATCTGGCGGCCGGCGGCGCCCTGTCCGGCATCCGTTCCCGCTCGGTTTCCCTGTATCCGTTGCCGACGCTGACGGCGACCCAGATGGATCTTTTCAAATACGCCAACATTCTCCTGCTGCCGCTGGTGTTGGCAATCTTCGGGGCATACCGGTTGATGCGGCGCCGCTAGATCTCATAATCCTAAAAAAAGCAGGCGCAGGCTGATTTTCAGAATCTTCGTCAGTTTGTGAAGCACCTTGAGTGACGGGTTGGCGCGGCCGTTTTCGATTCGCCTAAGGTGGAGCACACTCACAAACGCCTGACCGGCCAGCTTTTCCTGGGAAAGTTTATGGCGGACGCGCCGCCGTTTTAGGTTTTTGCCCAGCCGGACGAGAACATCGGCGACCACGACTAAGTATTATAGCGAAAAATCAAGCAAATGTAAAAAACAGCCGGTCAGCTAGGGCAGAATCGGAATCTGCAGTTCGGTCACCAGATCGTTTTCGTCTGCCTTGGTCAGTTCCCCGTGCCAGTAGATCTCCCGGCAGTCGAGTTGGGAATGGCGCCTGAGATGGTAGTTAATAATGTATTGATCCATGAACTGCCAGATATATGACAGATAAGAATACGAACCGATGTGCATATAAGAAAGCACCTGGTGGGTGGGAACATGGACGATGCGCACGCCGGCGATCGGCGGCGGTTCACTGTCACCCAGATAAACCCCGGTGGTCATGCGCGAATCATGAGGCGAGTATTTCTGATTATGGAAAATGGTGATGCCGGGAAAATGATAAGCGGGGTCGCCGACGCGTTGGAAAATTTCCCGTTGATGGCTGGCGATGTCCACATAGCGGCCCTGTTTTTCCAAAGTATAAAGCCAGTAGGGATTGACCGGTTTTACCTTGGGGGAGATGAGTAGGCGGTCGGTTTTTAAGGAAGCAATAAACTCCTGGGCTTTTTTAATCTGGAGGGACAGCCGATTCTTTTCGGCCGTCAACTGTCGTTCTTTTTTTTCGAATAAAGACAATAATAAATCATTGCGCCGCAGATAGCCCTTAATTTCCCTCAGGCTCATTCCGAAGCTTTTCAGCAGCGCGACTTTTTGAAAGGTTAACGCCTGACGCGGTTCATAAAGCCGGAAGATGCCCCGGCGCCGGTGGGGTTTGAGCAGGCCGATCCGGTCGTAATGGATAATGGTGCGTTTTGAGGTATCGCAGATCTCGGCAAACGCCTTGGTTTTTAACACGTCATCATTATACCGCATCGCCAATTTGCGTATGCCCCAACGTCACAGTTTATAATGCCCGTTCATATGATTATCACGGTCCGCAATGCTTACGAGCATAATCTTAAGCATCTTGACGTCGATATACCGCGCAACCGGTTGGTGGTGTTTACCGGTCTGTCCGGCGCGGGTAAATCGTCGTTAGTTTTTGATGTGGTCTATGCCGAATGTCAGCGTCAGTACCTGGAGAGTTTAAGTACTTATGCCCGTCGCTCGTTGCCGAAGATCGGCCGGCCCAAGGCCGATGAAATCAACGGTATCTCACCGGCGATCGTGATTGACCAAAAACGCCTGGGTACCAATCCGCGCTCCACGGTGGGAACGGTCACCGAGATCTATACCTATCTGCGTTTGTTATTCAGCCGATATGGTCTACCGACCATCGGTGATTCCAACCTGTTTTCGTTCAACAACCCGGAGGGAGCCTGCGAAAACTGCAAAGGACTGGGCGAGGAGCTGAAGATAGACGAAGACCGTTTGTTTGATTGGGAAAAGTCGATCTCCCAAGGTGGGATCAGACACTCCGACTATCGCCCCGGTGGTCGTCGTACCAATATTATTATCGCCAGTAAACTAGTTGACGTTTATCAACCGCTCAAGTACTTCAGTCGCGCGATGCTGGATAAGTTATTGTATAGTCAGAGAATTGAGTTGAGTGACAAAAGCCAGGGGTTTGTCCAGCGTTTCTCTTTTGAGGGAGTGGTTACCGGCATTTTGCGCCGTCGTGCCGACCGGCGCGGACTGTCATCGAATACGTTGGGCCGCGACCACCGATTTTTTAAGCTGTCTCACTGTCGGGTATGTCAGGGAACGCGGTTAAATGCGCGTGCCCGCGCGGTGTTGGTGAAAAAAAAGAACATCGTGGAACTGGTGAATATGGAGTTGGATGATCTGTATGAGTTTTTCAAAGATATCGACCATCCGTTGGCCAGGCCGATCGTCGATAAGATGCTGGAGATGGTCGGTGGACTAAAAGAGATCGGGCTGGGTTATTTGTCGCTGAGCCGGTCGGTGCGCAGTCTGTCCGGCGGCGAGGCGCAGCGGGTCAAGCTGGCCCGGCAGCTGGGCTGCAACCTGATCGAGATGCTGTATATCTTGGACGAGCCGACCGTGGGTTTGCACCCGCGCGACATCGGCCAGATGATCAGGTTGTTAAAAAAGATCCGTGACAAGGGCAACAGCGTCTTGGTGGTGGAGCATGACCCGGAAGTCATCCGGGCCGCCGATTATGTAATAGATATCGGGCCGCTGGCCGGGGAAAAGGGCGGGGAGTTGATTTTTGCCGGTCCGCCGGAAGCATTGGCAAAAAATAAGACGTCACTTACGGCTACATATTTGAATCGGCGGCGATCTCGATCGATCACGGTCACGTCGTCTCCTTTAGCCGTGCCCGTCGGTTGGTTGACGATCGCCGACGCGGCGGCCAACAACCTAAAGCATATCAACGTCAAGCTTCCGATCGGGAAATTAAGCTGCATCACCGGCGTGGCCGGCTCGGGCAAAAGCTCGCTGGTCTTTGACGGTTTTTTGCCCCAGCATCCCCAGGCGGTGGTGATCGACCAGTCGCCGATTGGCGCCATGAACCGGGGCAACCCCGCCACCTACACCGGGGTGTTTGACCGGATCCGCCGCCGGTTTGCCCAGGCAACCGGGAAGAGCATCGGCAACTTCAGTTTTAACTCGATCGGCGCCTGCGAAAAATGTCAGGGGCTGGGGTATCGGGAGGTGGATATGCACTTTTTAAGCAGCGTTACGCTGGTCTGTTCGGAGTGTGAAGGGAAGCGTTACCGCCAGGAAGTGTTGCGTTATCTGTATCGGGGAAAGTCAATCGCCGACGTGCTGGAGATGACGGTCAGTGAGGCGGTCGGGTTTTTTAACGACGACGAGATCGTCCGGCGGCTGGGAATCTTGACGGCGGTCGGTTTGGATTATTTGCGCCTGGGGCAGTCACTCGACACCCTGTCGGGCGGCGAGGCGCAGCGGGTCAAGCTGGCCAGCCAGTTACACAAGACCGGCAACGTCTATATCTTGGATGAACCGACCACCGGTTTACACATGGCCGATATCGAGAAACTCATCATAATTTTGAAGAATCTGGTGAATAACGGTAATACGGTGATCGTCATTGAACACAATCTCGACGTGATCCGTCAGTCCGACTGGATCATCGACCTGGGGCCGGAAGGCGGCCGTCGGGGCGGCGGGGTGGTTGCTAAAGGAACGGTTGGTGACGTAATGCGATCAAAAGAGTCCTACACGGGGCAGTTTTTGAGACGGCTGTTAATTAATGATTAATGGATTGACGAGTCACAGTTATGAAACAACGATTGATCAAATTATTCCAATTAGTCCGAAATCTTGTCTGGATTCTACGGATTAGCTACGCGATTAATCGGCCCAAATTCATTATTCGAATAGTTACAACCATCCTTTATGCCGTTTTCCCCATCGTTTCCTACTGGTTTCTGAAACAAATCATCGACTCGGCTCTGGCGTTGCGGTCAAGTGACTATGCAAGCGTTAAACCGATAATCTATCTGATTGCCCTGAAAATCAGTTTTGACGTGGGGTGGTATTTTCTCGACACCTTTCTTGAGGGGATGTTCAAGATTATGCGTTTTGATCTGGAGGCCTATTTTGCCGAAAAAATAGTGATGCAACTAAACAGGCTGGATCTCGAGTTTTTTGAAAACAGTGATTTTCTGGATCTGAAGCAAAAGGCGCTGGATACGTATACCTGGCGCCCAACCGAGATGCTCAATATTGCTTTTTGGAGCCTGTATAACTTATTACAGATCGTTATCCAAAGCACCATCATTGCCCGCTTGAACTATCTCTGGTTATCGCTGCTTTTTATGTTTCAGATCCCTTCCCTGATCATTCTTATTAAGCTCGGCCAGTCGGCCTGGAATATTTGGGAGGCGGATTCGACCACCAGGAGAAAATTCCAGTACTTTTCCAGTCTGTTTGAAAATCTGGCTTACGTCAAGGAATTTGCTCTGTATAACGTGGGCGGATATTTTATTGGAAAAATTAACGCCTTAATGGGACATTTCCACGCGCGTCAAAAAAAGATTGAACGAAAAAGAGTAATTTACGGCTTCGGGGGGATTTTTCTTTCTAACTTGCCGGGGTTGTACATTACGGTCAATCTTCTGTTAATGTTGGTTAGAAAGGAGATCAGCCCCGGTTTGTTAACCTTCTATCTAAGTAACTTGGCTGCCTTTTCCGCGGCGCTATCCAATCTGGTTAAAAATATTAACTACGGCTATGAGGTCAATTTGTACATTAAAGAAATCCGGCGGTTTTTGCAGATAGATGCCAAGGTTAAAAACGGGTCGGGAGCGAAAATGGCAAATGACGATGGTGAGATCGAGTTTAAAAACATTAGTTTTAGTTATCCCAATAGCAAGCGTAGGTTATTTTCCAATTTCTCTTTGCGGATTGCTCCCAACCAGAAAATCGCCTTGGTCGGGGAAAACGGATCGGGAAAAACTACCCTGATTAAGTTGCTGTGCCGATTTTACGACGTCCAAAAAGGTTCAATAACGGTTAATGGAGTGGATATCAGAAAGGTTCCGCTAGTGCAGCTGCGGTCGCGGTTGGCGGTGTTGTTCCAGGATTACGTGGGTTATGACTTAACCGTCATGGAGAATATTGCGATGGGAAGAATCGACCAGTTGGCGAATCAACGAACAGTAAGACACGCCGCTTTAATGGCCGGCGCCGATGAGTTTATCAACACTCTGCCCGACCGATACCGTCAACAGTTGGGGACGGCGTTTACCAACGGAGAGCAGCTCTCGATCGGCCAGTGGCAGAGGATTGCCCTCGCCAAGGCTTTTATGCGCAACAGTCCAATCATGATTTTGGACGAACCGACCGCGGCCGTTGACGCCAAAACCGAAAATGAGATCTTCAATAAGGTAATGACTTTGATCAAAAATAAAACCGTTATTATGGTTTCTCATCGCTTTTCCACCGTTCGCCACGCTGACGAGATTGTTGTTTTAAAACAGGGAAAAATGATCGAGCGGGGGAACCATCAGGCTTTAATGAAGGCAAACGGCGAATATGCGCAGATGTTTAGCCTGCAGGCAAAGGCATATAACTAATTTAACCATAACGGTCAACCTGGCAGGTTGGTTTTTCGGGTTGGTGATATAATATTTTCATGGTACGAACCCGAATCGCTCCGTCTCCGACCGGTGAAGACGTCCATGTCGGCACCGTGGCCACCGCGTTGATGAATTATGCATGGGCAAAGAAAAACGGCGGTCAGTTTATCATCCGCATCGAAGACACCGATAGGAGCCGGATGGTTGCGGGCGGGGAAGAAAGAATGCTCCAGACGTTGAACCAATTGGGTTTGACTGCTGACGAGTCTCCGCTGGTGGGAGGGCCTTACCAACCATACCGCCAGTCGCAGCGGCTGGCGATTTATAAACAACACGCCGAAGCATTAATTAAGAAAAAGCAGGCCTATTATTGTATCTGTTCTCCGCAACGGCTTGACGAAATGCGCAAAAAGCAGCAGGCGGAAAAGCGAATCCCAAAATACGACCGGCATTGTTTTAATCACCAGGCAGAAGTCTCAAATCAAATAAAAAACGGGGCACAATACGTCATTCGTCTGTTAATGCCCGATAGGGAGATCGTCTTTGACGATGTCGTTCGTGGTCATATTGTCGTGCACGGCAGCAACCTTGACGACCAGGTGTTGCTCAAGTCCGACGGCTTTCCCACCTACCATCTGGCCGTGGTGGTCGATGACCATTTGATGCAAATCAGCCATGTGATTCGCGGCGAAGAATGGTTGTCATCGACCCCAAAACACGTCGTGTTGTACGAAGCGTTCGGCTGGGAACTGCCGGTGTTTGCCCATACCTCGCTGCTGCGTAACCCGGACAAATCCAAGCTTTCAAAGCGGAAAAACCCGGTCTGGGCCAGTCAATATCTGGCACAGGGAATCTTTTCCGAGGCTCTGATTAATTACCTGGCGTTGATGGGTTGGAGTCACCCAAAAGGTAAGGAGATCTTCGATCTGCAGGAATACGTGCGCGTGTTTGACCCCAAAGACATTCAGACCAGCGCGCCGGTGTTTGACCCGGTCAAACTGGAATGGCTTAATGGAATGTATATTAGGGAATTAAGCATTAAGGATTTAGGGTTACGAATTACGCAGTACATCGGAGATAACTATCCGAAAGACATCGTTAGTCAGACTATTCCTTTAGTCAGAGAGAGAATCAAGAAGCTGGAGGATTACTTACCGTTGTGCGGGTTTTTCTATAAGCCGCCGGATAAATACGCGCTTGACTTGTCGCCAAAAAAAGCAGTGATGGAAAAAATTTATCACGCCCTGTCTAAGGTGACGGACTGGAAAGCCGACCAGATCGGCGCCGTCATGCTCCAAACCGCCCAAGACCTGCAGATGAGAAACGGCGAGTTTTTCATGCTGCTGCGGGTGGCGATTACCGGCAGCAAAATCTCCCCGCCCCTGAACGAATCAATGGAAATATTGGGAAAACCGACATGTCTTAAGCGCATCAAAATCTTGCTCTGACCACTTATCGGTGCGGTTTTGTCGAGTATAGACGGTTGACTTAAATAAGGAAACAAACTATATGTTAGAAAGTTAGCGAGTTTAGAGGGTTTAGAAAGTTGGAGAGTTTAAGAGTGGGGGGAGTTAAAGAGTGATTATGAAAATAGGGAAGTATGAAGAGTTAAAAATATGGAAAGCCAGTGTTGAACTGGCCAAGGAAATTTACCGAGCCACTTCGTTTAATTTGTTTGCCAGAGACTATGCTTTGCGAGATCAGATCAGGCGGGCAGTCGTCTCGATTAGTTCCAATATCGCCGAAGGATTTGAAAGAAACAATAATAACGAGTTTATCCAGTTCTTACGGATCGCTAAAGCTTCCACCGGCGAGGTGAGAACCCAACTATATATAGCCGCGGAAATAAAATACCTAGATAAAGAAAAATACGCCGACCTAAACCAACGGTTTTATAACTTGTCTTGTCAAATCGGGAAACTCCTCAACTATTTGCGAAAGACCAAAAGAGATCAAAATAAATAACTTTTTAACCCTCTAAACCTTCTAAACCCATAAATTTTAATAGTATGTTTCCTGCCAATGCGGGTCGGTTTCCACTTTCAGGTCAAGGTAGATTTTCTTGCTGGTGGCCAGCGCGATTTCCTTGCGCGCGTAAGCGCCGATTTCCTTGATTTTGCGGCCGCCGCTGCCGACCAGCATCCGTTTATAACGGTCTTCCGTGGTTAAAATCTTCGCCTTGATATAGGTAAGCTTATCGTTGCGTTCCTTGATCTCCTCAACGACCACGGTGGTGCGGTAGGGGATTTCCTCCCCCGTCATCAGAAGCACTTTTTCCCGGATCAGTTCGGCAATAAAAGTCTTGCTGTCAAGATTAAGCAACGGGTAGGGAACGGTCAGATTTTCTTGTTGGGCGTCGCCGGCCTTTTCTTCCGGCAATAGCGAAAAAATCTTGTCCATCAGGGGTTTGGTATGCTGGTGTTTAAGCGCGGAAACGACAAAGACATCCTTGAATTCGTCTTCGAGGAATTTATACTGGGCCAGATAGCGTTCGCCCTGATCGATTTTGTTGATTACGAGAATCTTGGGTCGATCGATTTTGCGCACGATTCCCAGGACGCGGCCCTCTTCAAAATCGCGCCGGCGCGACTGGTCGACCATATAAACAACTACGTCAACCGCTTCTTTGATTGCCTGCATGGTTTTGTGGTTGATAATTTTGGCCAGGGCGTCTTCGGCTTTATTGAAGATTCCCGGCGTGTCGACAAAAATAATCCTGCCCCGTTCGTCATGGTAAAGGGCATGGATGGGAAACCGGGTGGTTTGGGCCTTGGGCGAGGTGATGGCCACTTTCTGGCCGATCAGATTATTGACGAAAGTGGATTTGCCCACGTTCGGTCTCCCGACCAGCAGCACCCGGCCGAATTTTCTTTTAGACTGATTCATCGCCATATTGTATCACAACGCTAGTTGCAATTTAGGCAGACATCTGTTAGAATATCAAACTATTCTTTTTTAAGCCAATATGGAAAAGGAAAACCAACTCAATCGTCAATTGCTCGACGCTATCTTCCGCATCAGCCGGATTGTCCGCCAGGAGATGAGTTTGAGTTCGCGCGTTGCCCGGTTGTCTCTGCTTCAGTTGGAAATTCTCATTTACCTGCACCGGGTAAAACAGGCGTTTCCCCAGGCGCTGGCCGAGTATTTTCACGTCAACAAGTCCACGGCCTCGGTGCATCTTAATCATCTGGCACGTCTGCACCTAATCAAGCGCGTGCGTCAGACCCGTGACCGGCGCGCCATCCTAGTGTCGCTCAGCGCCAAAGGCAAAAAACTGGTCAGCGAAGGGTTGCGTGACAAGAACAAACGTACTAACCGCTTGCTGGCGCTGATTGGCATCAGAGAAAAACAGTTGCTGTTCAAGGTCATCGTTAATTTATTGCACCAACTGGAAATCCAACATGAAAAAGCCTAAATCGAGAATGATCGTCGTTGCCGTCACCGGATTGTCATTGTTGGTAATGGCCGTGGTCGGTCGGCAGTTGTATCCAAACCGGAGGCAGTCACTGCAAACCGTGGCGCCGCGCGTGCGCGCGCTTGACGCCCGGGTACTGGCCAGCGGAACGGTGCGCTCTTCCAGCGAGGTCAATCTCCACTTTGCCGTGGGCGGCAAGCTGGTTTACCTGCCGGTTAAGGAGGGTGACCGGGTGCGCGCGGGTCAGACCATCGCCAGTCTCGATACCTACACACTGCAGAAACAGTTGACTGCGGCATTGAACAACTTTCGCGTGGTGCGTGACAATTTCGACCAGTTCCAGGACAACAGCAAGAATAACTATCTTGATGCCCAACAGGCCAATCCATATCCGTACAACTACTTCAATCTGGCGGGTATTGGTGGCAACGACAAGACCAACGCCGTCAACGACATGATCAAGCGGCTGGCTGACCAGAGCCAGGCCGGTCTGGACAATGCCGTGATCCAAGTGGAACTGGCCAATTACGCCCTGACACTATCCAGTTTAAGCGCACCGTTTACCGGAGTGGTTACCCATCTGGATGTGACTACGCCCTCGGTGATGGTCTCGCCGCAAAACTCGTTCGTGGTGATTGATCCGGATGCCTTGGTGTTCCGGGCGATGGTCTCGGAAACCGATATCAACTTTGTCTCGCTCGGCAGCCGGGCAACCGTGCAGTTGTCAGGCAGCGGAAAAAAACTGGCCGGCGTGGTTGAGCGCATCTATCCGGAAAAAATCACCCTGGCCAACGGCGAAGGCGCCTATCAGGTCGACGTGCTGTGTGACGGACTCAAAGATCTGGCCCAATGGAAGCAGGACGGCGTGGTGGCGATTGACAATAGATACGACCATAGTATGATTCTGGTGCCGAGTTGGCTGGTGCTGGATAAGCAAGCCGTCTGGGTGGAGCGTCGCGGTAAGGCCCAACTGCAGCCAGTCCAGGTCGGGGTAACGATCGGTGATCAAACCGAGGTCGTTAAGGGGTTGTCACCCGATGATCGGTTGATTACTAATCCGGCCGCCGTGGCCGCCAGCCGTTATTGGCTGCTGTAAGTAAATTTATACCTATGAAAAATATCCTTAACCGCCTGAAGCAACCGCTGGTGCAGCGTACCGTTGGTGGAATAATGCTGGTGATTCTGTTAATTGCGGCCGCCTGGTTTTATGCCACCCACGAAGGCCGGGTCAAGATCGACAACTCGCTGGTCGAGGCGCCGATTGTGTCAATTTCTCCTCAAACAGTCGGTAAACTGGCCGCAGTCAATGTCAGCGTCGGTCAACCGGTAAAAAAAGGCGACATTGTGGCTACGGTCGGCAGCGAATACCTGCGCGCCTATACTGACGGTCTGATTGTCGAGGCCAGCGGAGAACTGGGAGCGATGGTCAGCGCGCAAACTCCGCCGGTTAAGATGATCGATCCGGCTCAGATGCGCATCAGCGGCACGATTGACGAAAATAAGGGTCTTAACCAAATCAAGATTGGTCAGGTGGCCGCATTTACCGTCGACGCGTTGCCCGGCAAAATTTTCTGGGGCTACGTTGACGAGATCGCTGCCACGGCCAAACAGACCCAGCTGACCTTTTCCATTTCCAGCGAGCGGCCAACCCAGCAGTTTGTCGTTTACGTGCGTTTTCCCGCCCGCGCCTATCCCCAGATCAAAAACGGCATGTCGGCCAAGTTGACCGTTTATACCAACACTCCTTAACCTATGGCAGCCAAGCGCGCCGGCGCGTCTACCAACCGCTGGATGGTGCTGGTGACGGTAATGATTGCCAGCTTTCTCGGCCGGCTCGACGGCACCATCGTCAACCTGGCCACCCCGAAGATCATCAAGGAGTTCGGCATTACGGTTTCCCAGGCGAGCTGGATCTCGACCGCCTATATCATCGCTAACGCCATCTTCGTGCCGATCTTCGGCAAACTGGGTGACTTGATGGGGAGAAAACTGCTGTACGTCACCGGCATTTTGGGATTTACCCTTACCTCAATGCTTGCCGGCCTGGCGTTTAATTTACAATCAATGGTGCTGTTTCGTACTTTACAGGGAGTGATGGTTTCGATCGACTATCCGATCGCTCTGTCGATCATTGCCTTTACCTTTCAGGAGCACGACGAGCGCGCCCAGGCGATGGGCCTGTGGTCGGCCATCTTTGCCGTGGCGGCCGTGTTCGGCCCGCTGATCGGCGGCCCGCTGATCGACATTTTTTCCTGGCGCGCAGTGTTTTACATCAACCTGCCACTCGGACTGCTCGGGACCTATATGGCGCTGCGGTTCATCGAAGAACCGGTGAAAAAAATCAAGGGGTTGAAAGACTTCGACATCGGCGGCGCCTTGCTGCTTGGTCTGTCGCTGGGCGCCTTGGTATTGGTGCTTGACCAGGGTCAGGGTTGGGGTTGGCTCAGCCATACCAGCTTGATCGTCTACGCGATTGTCATCATCTCTTTTTTATGGTTCATCCGGGTGGAGAGCCGGGTCAAAGAACCGGTGGTTGACCTGAAGTTTTTCCGCATCCCGACTTTTTCCGCTTCCATCATTACCTCGTTCATCTCGTTCATGGGGCTGATGGGCGGCATGTTTGTCCTGCCGATCTTCATCCAAACCTACTTGGGTTATTCGGTGACCCAGACCGGACTGTTGTTTATCCCGATGGCGCTCGGAATGATGGTGGCGGCCCCGCTCGGAGGCAAACTGTCGGCCAAAATCCCGGCGCGTTACCTGGTGGCATTCGGCATGGCCTGGGGCGCTCTGGTGCTTTACCTTTTCACCGGTATCGACATCAAATGGAGTGGTTGGGATATCGCCTGGCGCATGTTTATGATGGCCGCCGGCTTGGGATTGGGCATGTCGCCGCTGACCACCGCCGCCACTTCGACCGTGCCGATCAAGGAAGTGGGGATTGCCTCATCGGTGCTCGCCCTGGCGCGCAACATTGCCGGCGCCTTCGGTATCGCCATTTTTGCCACCATTTTGACCAACAGTTACAACTTACAACTTGAGGCGTTGGGTCGTTTCAGCGTGGTTAACGTCGCCTCGCCCCAGGTCAATCTGCTGGTGGCCGGCCTGGCCGCGCTCAAAGCCAACATCCTGTCTTTTGGCTCGGTTTTTTCCACCGCGGCCGTGGTGATGCTGGCGGGTGCCATCTCGGCGCTATTTATCAAAGAAGGCGAAGAACGCCGCAGCGGTCAGGAAGCGGTAATGATGGAAATGTAACTTCGGCCTCATTTTTTGATAAAATATTCATCAGATTCCACCAAATTGGGGAGTGGTGTAACGGTAACACACTTGCCTTTGGAGCAAGTTACTCAAGGTTCGAATCCTTGCTCCCCAGCACGATTGGACATAAAAAAGAAAGACAGAATGCTTGGATTCAACTTTCTAACGCAACACACTAACTGGTAACTAACTCCTCAAAAACTTCAAATGGTGTTCTAAATTGTAACACTTTTCTTGGCCTTCCATTTAACTGGTCTTGAACTCTCTTCACCTTTCTTCGCGACACTTTGGTAAAGTCTGTTCCTTTGGGAAAGTATTGTCTTATAAGACCGTTGGTGTTTTCATTTGTTCCTCTCTCCCATGGATTCCTCGGATGGGCAAAGTATACCTTCACTCCTGTAATGTTGGTGAACAATTTATGCTCTGCCATCTCTCGTCCCTGGTCATAGGTCATGGTACGTTTCATTTGTTTTGGGAGGTTTTTCACCTCTTTTGCAAATGCCCGTGTTACATCTTCAGCCCCCTTGCTTTTAACAGGGATAAGAAGTGTTGTCCGTGTGGTTCGTTCTACCAATGTTCCAAGGGCTGATTGATTGTACTTACCCACAATTAAATCTCCTTCCCAGTGGCCAGGAATAGTCCTTTCTGCAACTTCTGCTGGTCTCTCCTCAATACTGAGCATATCCTCTATCTTTCTTGAGGCTAATACACCTCTTCGTTGGGTACATCTATGTTTTCTGTTCTGCCTCAAACAAGCGAGTAATTCTTTTTTTAACTCTCCTCTGGGCAAAACGTACAGGTATGTATAGATGGTTTCATGAGTTATGCGCATGGTAGTATCCGTAGGATACTGCTTCTTTAAGGTTTCTGCAATCTGAATAGGTGACCATTTTATCCTCAATTTCTCGTATACATAATCTCTCAGTCGGACATTGCTTCTTAACAAGAACTGGCCTTCTTTTCTTTTTCTCATATTACGCAAAGCCCTCTTATGCGCCTTCTGTGCACGGTAGGTATATTTGTTACAACTTCCAGCGGCAACCTCTCGACTAATCGTACTTGCATAGCGATGGAGTACTGTAGCAATGGTTCTTAACGACTTTCTCTGCGCAAGCATCCTACTAATTTCCTCCCGTTCCATTGCACTCAATCGTGTATATGTTTTCATAGCCTAACGTATCATCTTTTGGCGTATAATGCCATTAGTGTTGCGTTAGATTATTGAATGGAACATGTTTAATAAAATAAAACAAATTTAAATATATGGATAATCAATATATTACAATCGATAAAATAAAATGGTGGATATTTAATCAAACAGGCAGCGATAGATACGCACAGCCACTTTGCCTCATTCATAATTTACGTTTGAGACCAATTAAAGATATTTACTCTAATTCCTATGATTATCCCGTTAATTCTAGGACTCTAAAATGTGAAGATTGTAAATCTTTACATCATATTCCAAGAAGTATCGCAGAAGAAAGAAACTATGTTATAGATAAAATTGATTCAAAGATTTTTAAAGGAATGAGATTCATTAATTTTGACAATGAAGCAACACCTATTGCAGAAGTTAAAAAATCTACAAAAGATGGAAAATATTTTATTACCGCAACACTTTTTGAATCAAAAGTTGGAAAACGATTAGTTGTTTTTGCCGGAGAAAGAGGTAGGAATGAAAAAACTGAAATATTTATTGAACCCGATATTAAAAGACTCGCTTTTGACCAAAAAGATTTACATCCAACAGACGTGTTTACAAAAGTTGAGGTAACTTTTTCAGATGGAAGTAAGGCAATAATGGAAAAGAAAAAATAAGACTATAGGGATGTTAAGAGTCTAGGCCAACACATCCAACAAACACTGATAGCGCTTGCTGACTGCTTACGAACTCCATAATCCACAAGATTGTTTTTTATTAAGTTAAAAAACATGCAAATCTGCTTGTTTTATTCATCAAAATCAACTCTAAAAGATAGAAACTTAAAAAACTTAACTAATCTTAGTATATCTTAGTGTTACAAAGAATGATATAATTCAATATTATGAAAGAGCTTAACAATCCGTTTTCTCCCGGTGCTGGTAAAAAACCGCCAGAGCTTGCAGGCCGAAATGCCAATTTGGAACGAGCATCTATAATATTACAAAGGTTCAAAGCGGGAAGAAGTGATAGGAGCTCAATATTTACTGGGCTTCGTGGAGTGGGAAAAACTGTACTTCTAAATAAGATCAATCAAATGGCTGACGAACA
This sequence comes from Patescibacteria group bacterium, assembly GCA_023380935.1. Taxonomy (GTDB): domain Bacteria; phylum Patescibacteriota; class Microgenomatia; order UBA1406; family GWC2-37-13; genus UM-FILTER-34-12. The sequence goes on along the minus strand of JAMCST010000011.1, from coordinate 171,025 downwards.
AAAATATTATACATTTTTTATTGAGTCTCCTGAAGACGCATCCTTAGCTAAACTTATTATTCCTGGATTAAGAAAAATATTATTACTGATGGATTCAAAAGAAGGAGCAAAGGAAAAAATAAAAATTGCTGCTAATGCTTTAAGGTCTTTTGCCGCTGCTTTTAAGATAAAAATAGGAGAAATAAACATCGAGGTTAAAGGTCCCGCAGGAATAGCAGACAGCGGAAATTTGGATCAAGATCTCGTAGATCTGCTAGTTTCTGTCGGAGAAGCTGCTACTGAGAGTAATTCCGCTGTAGCGATATTTATTGACGAGCTTCAATATGTAGAAAAGGAAGAGTTGGCAGCATTATTTGCTGGGTTACATAGAATAAGTCAATTGCAACTGCCATTCGTTCTATTTGGCGCTGGTTTACCACAACTTGCTGGATTATCTGGTGAGGCTAAATCTTATGCAGAACGTTTATTTGAGTTTCAAGAAATTGGAGCGCTTGAAACAAAAGACGCAATAAAAGCCATACAGGATCCTTTAGCAAGAGAAAACGTTATTATTAATACAGGTGCTCTGAAAATATTACTTAGAGAAACAGAAGGATACCCATACTTTTTACAAGAATGGGGAGCTCACGTTTGGAGAACTGCAAAAAAATCGCCAATAAACGAAGACGATGTTAAAACGGCAACTCGAAATGCGATATCAACACTGGATACAGGATTCTTCCGAGTTAGATTTGACAGATTAACGCCAATTGAAAAAGATTATCTTCGAGCAATGGCGGAACTTGGGAAAGGACCACACCGTTCTGGTGATATCGCCTCAAAACTAGGGAGAGCTGTCGAAGGCGTGGCTCCTTTCCGATCGAATTTGATTACTAAAGGTATGATTTTCTCACAACAACATGGAGACACCTCTTTCACTGTACCTAAGTTTGACGAATATATGAGGCGTGTTATGCCTAAATTCTTACCTCATCCAATCCGATCAAGGAGAAGAATGTAGAGGTAATCTCTCATAAAAAGTTCCCACATAGTCCCAGTGTCAGCACTTCGGCAAGCTTAGTGCAAGCCAACTACCATAACGAATCAACCATGGTATATTTATATATTTCTTTACAACCAGAAAAATTTATATATTGGTGTAACTAACGCTATTATTGGGTGATTAAAATCACACGAAAACAAACATCAATTTTTACAAGAAAGTTTCCTGAATTAAAACTCACGTTATGAACAAAATACCAAAATATTTTAAGCAGAATAATCCGTATACCTGCTCACTGGCAGTGCTTAGAATGGTTTTAGCATTTTATGGGATAGAAGCCTCAGAGGCTGAACTTATTAATAGAGTCGGGAAAGATTACGGCATGAATTTTAAAAATCTCTGGAACCCGACCATGGCTAAACTAGCGAGACAGTATGGAATAAATACCACCATGTGTGCGGCGTGGCCCCTTTTCAAAAAAGATATTTATCCGAAAGCATTGTCCGAGTTTAAAAACAATCCGGAAACGATGAACTACAAGAAATATGAACATCCAAAAGACAAAGATGAGTCGACGGAGCCATTACCACTAGCATATAAAGAAATGTCTAGAGCGTTGGAATTGGGATGTAAGTGTATTTATGGAAAACTAACCACAGCCAGAACCAAATCATCTATGTCGAAGGGTCGTCTGGTACAGACATCTATCAAGCTCCACAAACTTTATCCAGGTAAGAAACGCGCGTTCCATTCAATTCTGATATATAAGGTAGACGACGACATGGTTTTTTATCATGATCCAGCGCATGGTAGAAGCTTGAGTTGCTCGATGGATGCCCTTGTTAAAGCGTCGAATAATGTCGGTGCCGCAATGATTTACTCAGGGTTGGTTTAGTATCTCAACTTAAAGACAATGTCCGAATTCGGGTCAGATGGATTTATAGTCTGAATGCAAAATGTTGTTCTGCCTAAATTGAAATTATTGGGTATAAATCGGTGCATATTATATAATACCCTAATGGAACGCCCCATTTTCAAAAACGTCAGGGTAACGGTGATCGATGGTGCCGGTTGTGGAGAGGCGGTTAATAAAAGAGAACAAAATCCTGAAGACGTAGGTGCCAACAGCCTTCTTCATGCCTCGCAAAGAAAACCTTATGACGCCTTGGCTCTTGCTTCGATTGGCATTCAAAGAGTCCCTGGGCTAGAAGGTCTACAGATGGTTCAACCTAGTGATATTGAGGTAAAAGGAGCTTTTGGTGCCGCCATTCCAAGATACGCTGGTAAAGGCAGTCCAGAGGGTCATCAAGCATTAATGGGCTGTAATACAACAGAAGAGTTTATGTTTTTTGATAAAACAGGTTTTCCTCCCGAAGTAGTTAAATTGGTGGAGGAAACGATTAAAGAAGTTATGAAAAGAGATGTCCAAATAGTCAGGAATCCCGAAACAGACGATATCAACGGCGTCAAATTTATAAATACGCCAGGCATTGGAGACCTGCATTTTCATAGTGGGCAAGCAGAAGATGGTCCTTTAATGATACCAATATATGCATCCAGTGAGAGTTTAATACAAATTCCTCTCCACCAGGGGGTTGTCCCGCAAGCAAAAATTGAAGAGATTGGTAAAGCCGTAAGAAAAGCCGTTGATGAAGCGGGATATAAAATCGGAAGGATAGTCATGAGACCATTCGTAGGGGGGCCAAGCGCCGGACAGTTTGAGAGAATATCTAAAGACAGAAGAGATTACGGGGTTGATCCAGAAGGCTCAACCTTAATAGATCACTTAAAAGAATTAGGAATTCCAGTTTATGGAGTCGGGAAAGCCTTGAGCATGCTTAATTACCACGGAGTAAATCGTGATAATGTTCAAAAACTGGATACTGACGAACAAAGGTTGCGGGCAATAGTAGATGATTTTGCAAGGCATGATCCAACTCAAACGAGCCACACTAATCATACGAGTGAAAACGTTCCCGTTTTGGTTTATAGTCCAAGAATAAAGGGCGCGATTGATCTTGGCGCAAGAGATACTTTTGCAGATATTGCGGCAACTGTTGCGGATAATTTTGGGATCGCCGACAAAATCAAAGACGGAAAAAGTTTTTTGGGAGAATTAGTGTAAAAAATAGAAAATCTCACCTGATGGTATCATAAAGATGTTCTAATCGCAATGCGGCAACGCGATTGGACCCAGACGAAAAGAACCGGACATTGAAACATCGCAAATGCGACGACAGACGACTCTTTACCTACTTATTATTCCGAAGAAAGATTTTATTGCGGATATAAGCCAGCAGACTTAGTATCAAATAAATGACGGTATCGAATAATACAAAGTTCAACACGTAATCAACCATCTTCCTACTCAAAGTCCTTGAGGAAATGATCGCCACATTTCTAGGAATATAGTTAAAAGCATAAAACAGTAAAATGATTGAAATTATGGAGGCAAACAGCAGTCGGGATTTTTTCAACATAATCTTATGGTAGCACATTCTGCAAGCTTGATAGGCAGGGGAATGGGGGTCCTCCCTTCAGAAAATAGGCTAAAAAGCCCGATTATTGCTTGTAAAAATTCTTAAACGCATCCTGCATTTGTTGTCTTTGCTCAGCCGGCATATTTTGGATTTCTTTTCCCATGTTAATAAGTTCTTGGGCCGTCTGTTGGCAGCCAGCTTTATCAACGGTCCTTTGGCATAAACTTGCATCATTGAATTTGCCGGCGATGATGGCGTAACAGTAGTCAACCATTGCTTCCGCTGCCTTTTTTTGTTCGATATCGGTGACAGTCTTGGCATATGAACGATTATATTCACAAGCGGCAATTCCTTCTTCCTTGGTTTTGATTTCGTCGTAATTCGCGTTTGGTTTGGTAACCGGAGCATTATTGAGTTTAACATTGCCAGCGGGCAAGGCAGTGCCGGGAATGAAACTCAGCGCCGTTGCCCCCTGCCAAACATAAACCTCAAATCCCACAAGAATCGCGGTAACGACACAGGCAACGGCGATTATTAAGACGCTCCTTTTATTCATATTTGTTTTTTAATTCACGATCGGAAAATCGGCGGTGTTAACAGTTTAAAAACACCGTTAATTTTTTTAACTGTAAAAATAAAAGTGGTCGTCGGTACACCGGCCATCCCGCTGGGCGGATTGATGACAAAATCCGATCCGTCGTTATTTTGAAAAGAAACGGCAAAACGGTATTTGTCGTCGGATATTTTCTCGCCGGCGGCATTCTTTATTTTTAAGCAGGTTCCTACTGCCTTGCAATAATTCTCCAGCGTTTTGGCGTAAGTCGGTCCCGGCCATTGGTTCAGGTCCGCCGTTTCCATATTGTCCCATCCTAGTAAGTTGGCGGCTTTTTCGTAATCGCCTTTGTTGGCCAGCGTAAAAAAACTCTCAAGGACTGTTTTTGCTTGAGACTGCGGGCCGCCGGCTGCCGGAATAGTAATGGCGGCTGTCGGCATGGGATTGCCGAGAGTCGGGGACGCGGCATGGGGAGGAACGCTAGGAGTCAGTTGCGTATCGGAATATCCTTGTCGGTATGTATGAATCCGGTTATAAACAACTACCCCCGAAATGAAGGCGCTTGCGATGATGCATATAACAGCAACAATAATCGGTTTGGAATCATCAGCCATTATTAATATATATGTATAGATAAAAATCAGCTGAAAGTCAACTAAACTAGTGCATATAACATGCGTTGGTTTATTTGCTATACTGAGGACTAGATGACATTTGCTTTAACGTTTTGTTTAAAATCGAGCGTTGGTGAAGTGTCCTCCCAGGGTGAGGCAAAATGTGATCTTTCCAAAGATTCGTTGACCATTCTGCCCAAACTCGGCGAGCCCATTTATTTTTCCCTTCGGGATATCGTCAAAGTGACGCAAGAGAACTATAGAATTACGCTTTCTTTAACCTCGAACGAAACGCTTGTTTTGGCCGACCTGGGTTACCAATACGAGGATTTCCTGCGGCAACTTCTCAAAGAAAGAAACCGTATGGTCCTATCGGACGAACTTATTAAAGAGGAAGCGAAAAAAACATTCAGTGACATTCAATATGAATCTATAAGTGGAAAACGCCGGGGTAAGGGCGAATGTGAGCTTAAAATATACGGCGACAAGTTGGTTATGATCCCCAAAAATCAAGAACCGGTAAAAATCTATTTAAACGAAGTCGTTAAAGTTGAAGATAAAGATTTTTCCATTTCGATTGCGGCCAAAGAAATAACTGTAAAGCTGCTTCAGCTCGGCGAGCGCCATGACCAAATCGTCAACCTATTATCTGAAGTTATCAACGCCTCATCGGCGAATATTCAACAAACGCTCCAGGAGTTATTCCCAACGATCAATCCTTCACTTATCCGGTCAGCGTCGCGACTTCTTAAAGAGGGCCGGACCGCAAAAAAAGCCGATATTGAAAAAATATCGCCAAAAATCTGGGAGGAAATGGAAAAGAAATTAGGACGGTTGGGAGTAAAGGAAGAATATGACTATTTGTGCGCTAAGGCGGCGAAAGACCTTGTCAGCATCGGTTTAAAAAAAGATAACGGAATTGAATTTATTTGGTTTTTAATACCGATTGACAAGAAAGTGATCGCTTTGGAATCGGCAACCGCCGAAGACGACGGCAAGGCAACCTATTTTTTCAGGACCGAGAAAGGCCGCGTTGACGAAACGCTTGCCGAAATAAACGATGCCATGATCAAATCTAATTTTAAGCGGGAACCGGTTTATTTCCCCGATGAAAAAATCAGCGGCACTCCATATGAGATTGCCCTTAAAAAAATACCAGAACTGAAAAGACTAAGATCGCTATTTATCGGACGGGTTATCCACACTTCCACTGAAACTTGGCAAAAAAACGTCGACAAATTATTAATTTCCGTAAACCCATGAAAAAAAATATCTATTGGTTTATTCTCGGTCTCCTTATTCTTATTCCTTTCCGTCCCGTTTTCGCCCAGTTGTCTTTTCCTGCGGGCGGCAGCAGCCTGGATACGGCCGTCGAGATTGCGCCCGGCCAATATCAAGGAGGCCAACTTGATTGGGAAGAGGGGGGCAAGACCCAACAAGCGTATTATTTAAATAACGTTAAAAGCGGTCAGGCGATTGTCGGTGGGGTCAGATTTTCCGGAAATACGAACGTCGATTTTGTTCTTTACGACAGCAATAAAAATGACCTGACTCACGTTTACGGCGGCGAGAACGACATGGAAACACTGACGTGGCTAACCTCGACACCGGGAACTTTTTACCTCCTCTTAAAAAACGACGCTATCAATCAGGCCACCAACCTGTCCTTAGACTTGAAACTGGTCGATTATTTTGACGCCGGTTCCCAGACCGACGCCGGGAAAACGGTCGATCAGGCTTTGCCGATAGTCGTCGGTACTTACGACGGATATCTGTCGGGCGATCAGGGAAACGATACGGATGATTATTACAAGTTAGTGTTAAAAAAGGGGGATAGGGCTTCGGTAAAAATAAGTCCTCCTGGTCAAGGCGGTTTGGATGTGGCGCTTTACGATGTCAACCGAACGAAACTTGATGAACAGCAGGCAGCCAATCCCGGAGCGATTACCACCCTATCTTTTGTGCCGGCCAACGACGGTAATTATTACCTTGACGTCAAATGCTCATTCGGCTGCGAAAAAATCATTGCTTATAAAATGGAGGTTGGTGGTGCAGCGCTCCCCACCGGTGGCGGTCTGATGGTGACAGAAGCCCCTGGCGTCGGTCAGCCGACAACGGCTCCGGAATCGGTCGTTTCACCGTCAACCGCTCCCTTAACCGCCAATTCATTGATGGCCAACGAGCGTGATCAAACATTCTTATTGATCATTATTGGAACGGTTTTAGCGGTAATTATAGCGGTGGTTTTTCTTCTGCGCCGGAAGCCGCCGGAGAAAGATGGTCCGCCGATGAATTCCGGTAGTCCGGCAGCCGATAAATCAACGGTCGGGTACAAGCACCCCTGTGTGTATTGCGACAAACTGATTCCCCCCAATTCCCGCAGTTGTCCTTTTTGCGGGAAAGCCAATCCCCAGGGACCAATCAGATGCCCGAAATGCAACACGCCGATCGAAAAGGGGTGGAAGGTCTGCGACCAATGCAACTTTCCCTTATCGGTTAAGTGTCCTCATTGCGGGAAAACGACTTTTTTCGGTGATTATTGCGAACACTGCGATAAGCGGTTGCTTGTAAAATGTCCCAATTGCAAAACAGAGCAACCGCCAATCGGCGATACGTGCAAAAAATGCAAGAAACCGTTATTAATTAATAAAAAATAAGTATGACCATGCAGCCTTTTACGGATAACTTTGCCGACAACAGTACCGAGGCGGGTTTCCAGTTCACTTTTTTTTGCGAGTCGTGTAAGGAGGGATACAAGTCCAAGTTTATCGAATCCAAGTCCTATGGGAAAGGCAAATTCTTAAAAAGTGTTGGAGGGATACTGAGCGCCGCTGCCCAACTAACCGGCAAATATAATATTGGTTATGGTCTGGAGCGAGGTACCGACGCCATCAGTGAGCGGTTCAGCGGTATGTCTCCCGAGTGGCAAAAAGAGCACGATGCCGCTTTCGAATTGGCACAGAATGAAGCAAAAGGCCACTTTCACCGTTGCGCCAAATGCAAGAAATGGTACTGCGAAAACGACTGGAACGAGCAGGAAGGGTTATGTGTTGAATGCGCGCCCCGTGAATCGGTGGAGGTCGCCGCTGCCCGGGCTAAGAAAAAAGCGGAAGATATTGAAACAAAGGCGAAAGGAACCCAAGTCTTTACCGGCGATATCGAAGCAAAACAAACGATGTGCCCCAGTTGCGGCAAGCCGGCCGGCAACGGCAAGTTTTGCAACAATTGCGGCGAGCCGTTAGCCATGAAAAAGTGTCCCAAATGCGGGGCTAAGAATATCGCCGGAACACGATTTTGTGGTGAATGCGGTAAGAAACTGTAGCTTTTTACACTGTCCCAGACGTCTCATTTTCCTTCGGCCTCGCTCAGGACAACAACCTGGAGAAGTGATTCAATTGAATTGAAATTACAGGACGGTTTAAGTCTTGACTGATCCGCTCAACGATCCTTCGTTAAGGCTACGGAATTGTCAGCACGACCGGACTCGGACCGCATGCCATATCTACACTATCTTAGTTATATGGTCTAAATGCGGCAATCGACGACTGATATAAAAAAGACATAGTATTGTGGTATACTGTCTTAGACAGGTGAGAATTATTTAGCTGCGTTATAACATAACAAAAGATCATAAATACTTCATAACCTATAAAACTTTGAAAGAAACTTTGAAAGGAGGTGTTATATACATGGACAAAAATAAACTATTTGTTGGAAGCTTGCCTTGGTCTATCAACGAGAGTTCATTAAAAGAACTCTTTTCTCAATACGGAGAAATTACCGAAGCAATCGTCATTACCGACAGACAAACAGGAAGATCGAAAGGATTCGGATTTGTTACCTTTGCCAATGAGGAAAGTGCACAAAAAGCGCTGGAAATGAGTGGTAAAGAGGTCGAAGGACGAACAATCGTTGTTAATATCGCCAAACCCCGGGAAAAAAGAGATGGGGGAGGATTTAGACGAGACGACAGAAGGCATTATTAATAAAAGCCGAGCGTGAATCGATCATGCATACGTTGCCGGAAAGAACGTGTTAGTAATTGTGTCGTGGTCAATATCAATACCACCGGCCCAGACCCCATATGGCCAGACTAAAAAGAGGCGCAAGGCGCAAAGCCAAGTCTCTATTGAAAAAAAAGATGCACGGTGCCGTAAGAAAACTTATCAGACGAAGGAAGGGAAAGAAATAAGTCAGAAGCGGCAATATGGTCATCCGCCAAAACACATGTCGGCCGGATTGGTTCGGCTACAACCGAAAGGCAACTATTCGACCGTTTTTCCGTAAGATGACTGAAGTTGCACTTCGACGATCGTCAAAAGGTTATTCTTTTTCTTCTGAAACTTGCTTCTTAGGGCGGTGTTCTGCCTTGGGGGTTTTAGTTTCCGTTTCCCCAATTGGGGTTGCGGCTGGAATCTTGATCGGTGTAGAGGATCGTGGAACGGATTTTGGACGGAGCAAATTCAGTATCTTGTCCAGTTTGGTATTAAGTGTCTCAAACTGAGGTTTGTATTGGTCATTTTGATATTTTCCTTCTCCAAACCTTGGTTGATCGAAAGATCTCCTATTGCCTCTATTTCCCATTTTTCCAAAACAGTCACTGCAGTACACGGGTTTATCGCCGGTGGGCCTAAAAGGCACCTGGCAATCTTTGCCGCAGTTACCGCAAACCACGTTAAACATGTGCCGGTCGTTTCTGCCAAAACCGCCACCATAGCTTCTTCGTGGACCACCACCCCTTTTAAAATTTCTCATTGCCTGAATTATACCATGTTTTTATCCGATTAAGCTATCGTCGACCCGAGGCAGTGAAGAAATGCTCAAACTACTTAATAATAGTCAGGGAATAATTAAGCCGTTTGCAAGTACTTCCTGATTTTATCGACCGATTTATCGATCCTTTTGTTATCGAACAAAAAAGTGTGCCAGCCTAATTGTTGCGCCGGTGACAGGAAGTCCGGCCGGTCATCGACAAGTAGGATATTGTTTGCCTTAACTCCGGTTTTCTCTTGGGCCAATTCGTAAATATCCGTTTCGGGTTTCATCAGGCCCACATCGCAGGACAAAATGATTCGGTCATAGCCGATTTTGGGAATCACTTCGTTTTTGAGAAGAAGCGGCAGCATGCCCTGGTATATGTTTGACAAAAGACCGATTTTATACACAGCTGCAAGTTTTTTTACCAAGTCGTGCATCTCAACGATCGGCCGGTAGTCGCTGACCCAGGAAGCAACAAAATTAAATACGTCACCGTTTTGGATATGGTATTTTTTAACGCAGCTTGACCATAATTCCTGTGACGTGATTAATCCCTTAGTGATTTGGTCATGATGCTCGTCAAAGACGGCGCCGATATCCTCGATTTTCAGGTGAAAACGGTTGGCGGCAGTGTGAAATGCCCTTGACCAGTCAACCAGAACCCCTCCGACATCAAAGTAGATAAACTTAACGCGATTCATTGAAAATATTATATCAACAGCGACTAGGAACTAATAATCTTCGCTGAATTAGTCTGGGAATTGCAGATCGCTACGGTAGCCTTATCGATGATTTCTCCCTCACTGGCATAGTTGGTGGCGCCGGGGTTATGAAAAACTTAAGCAATGTATGTTATTCTTGTTTGCAGAACTTAAGATGAAAAACACAATCACGTTGTGGTTCTTAAGGATTATTAAAAATTAAACCATATATGATTAAAATCTTAGGAATAGCGGGTAGTTTAAGGAAGGGGTCGATCAACCAAGCGGCGCTCAGAGCGGCACAGGACTTAGTGCCTAAAAATGCCACTCTCGATATTTTTGCGTCCTTAAAGGACATGCCTCCCTTTAACCAAGATCAGGAAACCAATCTGCCAGAAGTAGTCAAACGGTTTAAATCGGCCATAAGAAGGTCGGATGCTGTTCTGTTTGCTACTCCCGAGTACAATTATTCCATACCAGGAGTATTGAAGAACGCGATTGATTGGGCGTCACGTCCATATGGAGATAGCGCTTGGGAAGGCAAACCCGTTGCGATAATGGGGGCGTCTGTTGGGATCGTCGGTACGGCAAGAGCGCAATACCACCTTAGACAAGTATTTGTTTTTTTGAATATGTTTCCGCTAAACCGTCCCGAAGTGATGATCCCTAATGCCCAGGAAAAGTTCGACGGTCAGGGTAATTTGACGGACGCTTACACAAAGGAAAAAATAAAGCAGCTTTTGGAGTCCCTGGTTGATTGGACGAAAAGGTTAAATGATACGAACCGCGTTTGAAACGAGCGAATCGCGATACGGAGTCATTAACCTACCGCCTGCTTGATAAGTGCAGCGATTCTTGCCTCTTCGGCAGGAGTTAACCGCTTCAGCGCGAAGGCGGTCGGCCACATGAAGCCCTCATCGAGCTTGGCCTGGTCGCTGAAGCCGAACGTGGCATATCTGGTTTTGAACTTTTGAGCGGTTTGGAAGAAGCAAACGATCTTGCCGTCCTTGGCATAGGCGGGCATGCCGTACCAGGTTTTGGGCGATAGGGTGGGTGCGGTGGCCCTGATGACTTCGTGAAGTCGCTTGGCCATGGTGCGATCCGGTTCGGGCATGGCGGCGATCTTCGCCAGTACGGCGCTTTCGCCATCCGTCCTGCTCTGGTTCAGTTCTTGGTAACGCTCCTTCATCGAGGCGCGTTCCTCATCCGAGAACCCTTGGCTTTTCTTGGTGGTTTTTTTGCTAGTGTCGGTCATGGCGTTAATCTTATACCATTTTAGTATAAGTTGTCAATGGGTTAATGCGCGGAGTCTTTGATATACTTCTTGCATCAAGGTTTAGTTGAAGATGGTTTTTTTCAGACGCTCAATTTCATCTTGTTGCTCTAATGGCGCGGTGAATATCTCTGATTACTGTCAATCTCTTGTTAGTGTTTAGCGCATCAATCCAACCGGTCATATTACCAATATTATTACCGAAACACGGTGTTAGTAAGACTCTTTCAATAAAACTAATTCCGGCTGAGATTATGAGGCTTTTGCTGTGTTCTTTATATCCTAAGCCTTGAAACATTTGTGCAGCCAATTCTTTTCTCGGAGTTCCCTGAACCACTGATCGGGCAAATTCAAGTAGGGTTGGCGGTATTGTATTATATCTTGCATATTCGATTAAACTATCCCCGATTGAGACAGATTCGTCTCGGGCGATCCGAGGTAGGGGAGTAACTGTGCCGTTACTATCTCTTGCCAATGGTGTGGCTTTATGTTTGGCAGACTCGACTTTTATTATTTCCTCCCAAAAAGTTCGCATCGAAAGTAGATAGCCTTCTCTTTTTGATAAGTTTGTACTAAACAACTGTTGCGCCACTCTGATCATTGTCAGCTCCGGGTCTTCGTCATACCAGTTCACCCCGTTTTTTGCCCATTTGGCAAATAACACTTTGGTGGCCAAGTTCAATAACCCCTCGTCGACAGAATCAGAAAAAAGGAATCGTTTCGCTAACCTGTTTACGTAGTCGACTCCTTTGAGGCCAAGAGGAATTTTATACGCGTCTATAACCGGTTGGAGGGTGGCGTTATCGGCGAACGCGTGCAGTAAATACCCAATATGAGGGGCGGGTTTAAGAGCCTGAACTACCGCAGGATCCGACACAATCCTTCTTATCTCTTCAGCCTGTTTCTCCAATCTTATTAGATGTTCCATCTTTGTCGATTCATCCCTAGGAAGTTGTCCCGTATCAGGTCGACTGTTCGGTTTTACAAAGTAAAGGGCCGAGTGGACGTTTTTTCTGGCATCTTTAACAACTTTTGTTGTTCTGTTAGGTTGGGTATTTCGTGTTACTTCTATGATCGGGGAACCCGATACTTCGATTTGCATTACCGCGTCAATTTGTTGCTGCGGCGTTAAGGCAGACGGATATACGCCTCCGAGTCTGATAAGTTGGACTCTCAGTTGATCCAATAATGCAGCTTTTTCTGGTTCTCCAAGGCCGGATAAAGCCCCTTTTAAAGGACTGGGGGTTCTTGTTCTATGTTTAGGCAGCCCGGGCGCCGCTTCCAAAGACATATAGGTAAGTATATCATTATTGCGTCTTTCGTTTGACCGCGCTAGAAAAGTCCTGACTTTATTTATTAAGAAAAAGACACAATCTCTGCCGAGTTGGTTTGGGAGTTGTAGATCGCCACGGTGGCTTTGTCGATGATTTCTCCCTCGCTGGCATAACTGGTGGTGCCGGGGTTAAGCACCAGAGTTTTCCCGACCTTTTCGTTTCTGACGGTATGAGTGTGGCCGGTAAATACCACGTCGTATTTTTGGCTGTCAATCAAAGTGCGCAATATCTCATGGTCGTCGCCGTGGTAAACCGCCGCCTGTTTACCGTCAATATCTATCACCATCATTAACTTTTTTGCCCAATCAATGGGGTTGTGCATCTTGACGTTGTTCATTATGACGCGCTTGATGTCGCCGGGATTGTTGCCGACTACGCTTTTGATCGGGATCTTCAGACCCTGCATCTGCCGGTCAAAAAACTCCAGGGCAAAGGGGGAGACCCAGTCGCCGCAGTGGATCAACATCTCGATCTGGCGTTCCTTGAAGACCTGGATGGCCTTTTTCAAACCGTAAAGATTATCGTGCGTGTCAGAAATAATGCCGACGATCATGTTTATATTATATATCGTTTTTTTGTTGATCAATTAGCTTGCTATAATTTGTTCATGAAATATAAGTTGCTGCTGGTGGATATTGATGGCACTTTAACCCCCAATCTGGGTTTGCCGCCATGCAAATATTCTCCTTCCCAACGCGTGCTTGACGCGTTCAAAACCGCCGTCACCAAGATCAATGTCAGTTTGTGTACGGGTAGAGACAAAGACACCGTGATTATGATCTGTAAAAAACTCCGGTTAAAATCACCGCAAATCATTGAGGGTGGGGCAAAGATCATTGATGTGCAAGGGAATACTTTATGGGTCCGGTACATCAGTCAAGCGTCAAGCGACCGGATATTGGCAATATTAAAGACGATCAAGACCGCTTTTTCCATTGTCGTTGACGGGGTTGAATATGTCAACAAGATCCCTGTTTTACACCCGGACAAGATTACCGCGGTTTTGCTCTATGAATTAAACCAAACGCAGGTCGATTCAGTCAAAAAAAGGTTATCGTCTTGCACCGATCTGGCGTTTGCGGTTAACCGGGACCGGAGCGGCAATACAATCTATATTACTGATCGGTTTGGCACCAAGGCCTGCGGGGTGCACAAGCTGATGGAAATGTTGCAGGTGAAAAAAACCGCAGTGATCGGCGTAGGTGACGGCAACAACGATAAAGTCATGTTGTTGGAAAGCGGCCTGAAAGTCGCCATGGCCAACGCGGTTGACGAGATCAAAGCAGTCGCCGATTATATCGCGCCCGGCGTCGACCAAGAAGGGATTGTCGACGTGCTGGAAAAGTTTGCGTTGAACCAATAATTGTTTCTAAGTTTTTTTTCTGCCTAAGGCCTTATGATACCCGCCGCAGCCGGAAAAGAGCCAGTGGGCGACCCGGGTAACGGTCGTGGTCGAGGTGCCAATCTCCCGGGCGATCTTTTGGTACGCTTCGCCTTCCAGCAGTTTTTGGGCAATGGTTATCCGGTTGGCAAACTCGGCGATCTCCGATGGCGTCATCAGGTCGCGCAATAGGGAAGCCACTTCCTGATCGGTTTTCAATCCTTTAATTACCTTTGTCAGTAGTTTTTCCCGCTCGTTACGCGGAACATAGGTTTCGGTTTTCCGAAACTTGGTGGTTTGCAATTTTCTGGCGTTGGCCATATGGGTAAATTATATCGGGTTGACAAACAAATATCAATGTGTTAATATATTAACACATTAATACATTAACCATGAAAAACCTAGTCATGAACGATCAGGTGTTTGCGCATCACTACCTCGCCGCGGCGGGGTAATTTTGGTGCAGTTAGCGATTACCGACCCCGCCGACAGGCGGGTTTTTTTATACATATGAATAATTATCAAGAAACGCAAAGAGCTTGCCGATTAGCTGCGTTGAAACAGGAAATGGACGGCAAACTTGAACGCGATTTCCCCAAGCTGTACAAAGATGAGTCAGTCCTAATCGAAACGCCGTCCACCCGGATCGCCGTCGATGATCTTTCCTGGAAAGCCAGGCAATCGATTGCCGAAGCCCTGGAGTTTCTGTTTGTCGCTTGTTCGGGTGAGATCGTCTCTTACGACGTAAGAAGACAGGGTCAAAAGTTGGTGGAAAAACTGGTGCGTTTAATGACCGTGCTGGATCGCAAAAAAACGCTGGCGATTTTTCCCGGCGACGGCGCCCAAGCAGTTAAAGAGCAGCTGCCTGAGAAATTGTTATCTGGTTTGATGGCGGTTGATCTGCCGGTCAGGCGGGAAGTCGACGCCCGGACAAAAACGGTTAAGGGGGTGACGGTGGCTGACGTGACAAAAATCCGGAAGCTGATCGCCGACGGAAAATTTAACACCTTTTTGGTGTTGGATGACGTGATTGCTACCGGTGCGACGGCCAGCGCGATCCGGGCAGCGTTTCCGGTAAAACCAGATAACAATTTCTCAGGCAGTTTACTGATGCTTTCGCCGCTGCAAAACCGCAGCCGAGCCGCCGGTCCAAGCGGTTTGGCCGGATATGGTTCAATTATTGCCCCGACGGTTTATCAGGGAACCGCCGGAATTCCGGCGGTTAACAGTGTTTCGACTTTGATCGGTACGTCCGAAAAATCAGTGGCGGTGAGAAACAGATATATAAATGATTTTGTAATCGATCAACCGATCTTTACGGAAATGGTACAACAGTTAAGGCAGATGGTGCCGGAGAAAGGACAACCATGATTGATCAAGAAGAGAGCATTAATATTCCGGAATTATTAGGTGTGCCAAAACGAGGAATTATTTTTTCCGATCTGGATGGCGTGTGGTTCGACGAAGGCGCCAACTTTGCAGCCGCGCCCAAGCGCGACCTGGCGGTTATCAGCGAGGCGAAAACCGCCGGTTACTGGGTGGTACTGGTTTCAGACACGGGTAGTGACGGTTTGGCGGCGTTTGCCAGAGAGCTTGCGTGTAGTCCAATGGTCATCGGCGAGAACGGCGCGGTTTTTTACCTGCCCGATGTCGGCCTGAAACAGTACTTTATCAAAGCAAGACCTTTTTTTAGCGCTTTCCGTTCCAAGGCAACGGAAGCGTTAAAAACAAACAGTCCGTCTTCCCGAGTCGTCGCCGGTGATGCCACCGCCATGGTGCGAACAAATCAGATAACCGGTATACCGGGCGAGCTGGTTTATTTAATCAATACCACCCGAGAATGCAGTTACGGGGTCTATACCAGGCGAGCCGATCAACGGGGCAGGTTGGTGGTCGATGACCAGTTAACGCGGCAGACCAAGGCGGTGTTAAATCGTCAACTTGGTTCAAACAGCCAACTGGTTTGCAAAAGATACCCTCAACTGGGTAGTTGTTTGGTCAAGGACCCAACAGTTAATAAACCCAATGCGGTCCGGCAGGTAATAGATCAACTGCCCGCCGGTTTATCTTATTACATGATCGGCGATAGTTCGGCCGACTCAATGACGGCGTTAGGTGGTCAGATTACCACCTGCGGAAAAAATAATGCCTCGGATGAGCTCAAAGACGCCGCCAGAACAACCAATGGTTTGGTTGCCGCGTCGTCTTTGCCGCTGGCCGCCGGAGCCAACTATATTATCAGACAAATTTTAGAGAATCGGAGGTAAAAACTATGCAGAGACAGTCACACATTCTGTGTACCAAAAAAACCGTTGCCCAAGCTTGTTTATTGCCGGGTGATCCCGGCCGGGCCAAGTATATTGCTGAAAAGTACCTGAGTAATCCGGTGTTTGTCGCTCAAAACCGGGAGTTTGTTACTTATACCGGCACTTACAAAAAGGTAAAAATTACCGTAACCTCGACCGGTATCGGTAGCCCTTCAACCGCGATCGCTGTTGAAGAGTTGATCAACTGTGGTGCCAAACTTCTTATCCGGGTCGGCACCTGCGGCGGCGCCTTAAAAAAACAAATCAAAGCCGGGGCGGTGATTATCCCGACCGCCGCCATCCGTGAAGAGGGAACTACCAAGGAATATATCGCGCCGGAGTTTCCGGCAGTGGCTGACTATCAGGTCATTCAGGCGTTAAAAAACAGCGCTCAACAGGCGGGTTATCGTTATTATCTCGGAATTAATCGCACTCATGACGCTTTTTACGGGCAGGCGCAGAATATCAAAAGCTGGGGCAAGGTATATTTAAACCCAAGAATGAAAGACTGGAATTATCCGTTGATCAGCTCCGAAATGGAGTGTGCGCCTTTGTTTATTATCGGGACCTTAAGAGGAGTAATGACTGGAGCGGTGTTGGCGGTTAACTCGAACCCGGAGCCGTTAAAGGAAATTATGTTTGGTAAATTTAGTTTTGATACTCCCAATACCAAAATCGCCACCAGCGAAGCCGAAGCCAGTGTTGACCGGGCAATACTGACTGCTTTGGGAGCAGTGGTACGATTAAGTAATTTGTCCTGATATACTAGTCTAAGAATGGAAACTTTGTTGTTAACTTCCCAGGGACTACCTGATACGTTGAAAGATGTATTTGTCTCGCTGCTGGTCAAACCGGCCAAAGACATCAAGGTGAGTTTTATTACTACGGCGGCTTACGGTGAAGAAGCTAATCCTCCCTGGTTACAGGTCTACCGGGATCAGTTAAGGGATTATGGCATCAGCCAGGTTGAAGACCTGGATCTGAGGGGAAAAACAGCCCAAGAACTGAGCCGGATTTTAGATGCCAAAGACATCATCTTTGTCAACGGCGGCAACAGTTTTTACCTGCTTGATTGGGTCAGGAAAAGCGGTTTTGATCGATTGGTTCAGCCGCTGTTGAGAGCGGGAAAATTATACATCGGGATCAGCGCCGGCAGTTACATTGTTTGTCCGACCATTGAGCAGTCAAACTGGAAACACCAGGACAGGAACAAAGTCGGGTTGACCGACTTGACCGGTTTGGGACTGGTGCCGTTTTTGATCACCGCCCATTACACAGAGGCGTATAGACCAATAATTGAGCGGGCGGCGCCGACGACCAAATATCCGGTCGTCGCTCTCAATGACCGCCAGGCCATTCTGGTCAAAGGCGACCGCTACAAACTGGTCGGCGATCAAAAGAGGGTGTTTTTCAACGGATTTAGGGAGAATTGGCCATAATCAACCCGCTTTTTACGTAGACCAGAATTTATCTTTGCTATACTTATCGCATGCCAATCGATCTCTCCAGCCGGAAAAACATGTTTTACTGGCAGACCAATCGTCCTTTGACTGCGGCAGAAACTAAAAGAGTATTTATTGAAAGACATGAGCAACTGGAGGATGCAGTGTTGTGCATGATGGTTGATCATGGCATGAAATCAGCCGGATTTGGGAAAAACGATCGAAAAATTGCCGCAATCAATCCGATCATCAGGCGGGGTTCGGTCAACTCGGTCATTCCGGTTGTCTTGCAAAGCGGTCGGAAAGTCATTTTACGTATTCATCCCAAACAGGTAAAAAACGGTTATTTCTGGGCGGAGAAAGCGGCTACCGATGCCGCCAGAAAATTAGGAGTGCCGACCTACGAAACCGTGCATATCGACGATTCGCAATCAGTCGTGCCGTTTGAGTTCATGATCATGACCGCGGTTCCCGGCAAACCGATGGCCGACTGCAGCCCCTTACCGACGGAACTGGAAAAAAAACTGGTCAGAGAAACCGGAAAGTATGCGGCGTTAATCCATACCGTCAAGCCAGATGGGTTTGGTTTTTTTGACAATCAACTAGCCAAAAAGACCGGGCGGTTACGTGGCCAGTATTGGGCGTTTAAACAACATCTGCTGGCGGCCTTAGGGCTGGATCTTCGCTATCTGGTCGATGCCGGCGTACTGGCTCAAAAGCAGTGTCGATCCATCGAGGGATTGTTTGCCGGAAGCGACGCGTTGATGGGCTGTCGGCCGGGAGCCCTGATTCATAACGACATTGCCGACTGGAACGAACTATGTGAGGGCGAACACATTACCGGCATGATGGACTGGGACGAGTGTTTTTCCGGCGATCCGTTAATGGAAGTGGCGGCTTATAATCTGTTTTTCGGCGAACCGCGCCTGACTTGGTTTAAAGAAGGCTATCGGCAGATTGGTCAGCTGGAAAACAACGAAGATAAATTTCAATTGTTCAAACTGCGTTACCTGATTTCCAAAATGCATTTGAGAACTAAACGCGCGACCATTGATCCTTCTACTACGATGAGGCAAAATATTGTCCGCGGAAAAAAGGCAATGGAAGAAGTGTTTGCCTATTTTAAATTCTAAAGGGATAAAAAGTCGCTGCTAAAACTTCTTTTTCCGGTGCAATTACCCCTTTACAAACTATTACCTACGTGATATAAGTTAAGTATTAAATATATTAAATTATCATATGAACAAACGTACCGGATCGGCTTCAACTTATCTGCTGATTATCGCCGTATTGGTGCTCGGTTTGATCGGCGAGTATTACTATTTTCAGGGTAAGTTGATGCGTATGACTCAAGCGACACAGGAGGCCGTGGGGTCGGGTAAGGCGGGCAGCAGCCGCGGAAACGGTGAGACGGGGACGCCGGCGCGGACTACCACCGGGATGGCGATGGCGGCCGTGACGCCGCCGGCCTTAAGCGACCAGCAGCAACAGCAGATCGCGGCCGGCACCGACAAATCAACCACGGAGAAAACTTTCAATATCACCGGCGGCAACTTTTATTTCGCCCCCAACCAAATCACGGTTAACAAGGGCGATAAGGTGACTTTAATCATGACCAACGCCGGCGGCCGGCACAACATCATGATCGACGAATTCAACGTGACTTCCGAACCGGTGTCCACCGCCGACACGATTACCGTCAGTTTTGTCGCGGACAAGGCCGGCACATTTGTCTATTACTGCAGCGTTCCCGGCCACCGGCAAAAGGGAATGTGGGGGACGTTGGTGGTTAGGTAAAATAGTCTATGACCCATTACTTCTATATGCTCCGGTGCGTCGACGGTACGTTTTACTGCGGCCAGACCAACGATCTGAAACGGCGGGTGCGCGAGCATAATTTTGACCGGAACCGGTCAGCCAAATATTTAAGGGGGCGGACGCCGGCCCGGCTGGTTTATTGGGAAAAATATCCCGGCCAATCGGAGGCGCTGCGGCGCGAGGCGCAGGTCAAGCGCTGGCCGCGAGCGAAAAAAGCGGCGCTGTTTCAGAGCTCTTCTGTAAGATAAAAATGTACCGGCTTGACAAAACGAACAGGCGATTTTAAAATGAATATGTATTCATTATTAGTGGCTATGATTGCGGGGTGAAACACTATGCCTGGTTTTGATGAAACTGGACCACAAGGCGCCGGTCGGTTTACCGGTCGGGGAATGGGACCATGCGGTAGGGGTTTAAGGCGCTTTTTCGGACGCAACCGGCGCTGGACAAAAGCGGACCTGGAAGACTACCGCAAGGAGTTGACGGCGGAGTTGAAACAAGTGGAAAAAGAGTTGCTCGGTGTGGCCCAGTCGGAGTGAGGCTCATCGCAACCCTTCCGAAGCGTACTCCACTGCGTCAAGTTGAGCTTGACTACGTTAGGAGCACCTTTCTGTCTGTTCCCCGATTTGACGATTGAAGCTTGTCGCGAAGGAGGGTAAAATAACACCGGAGAGTTTCCTTTATGCCCAGACCAAAGATAAAACGGCGGCTGCGTTTTCAGCCTGACGTCTACTATTTTAAACCGCGCGGGATTCCGTTGCGGGCGTTGGAGGAAATGGTGTTGTTTCCCGACGAACTGGAGGCGCTGAAACTCTACGAACTCGACGGACTGGATCAAACCGCCTGCGCCAAAAAGATGAACGTATCGCAACCGACCTTTGCCCGCATTCTTGATGGCGCCATGAAAAAAATCGCCGAAGCGCTGATTAAAGGTAAGGCCATTAGGATCGAAAGAAAATAGCGAGTTATATCTCACTGATTCTTCCCAGCAGGTCGTCGTTCCAGTCAACCAGGCCGTTTTCCGGTAAAAGCAGTGCTTTGGTTGGTTTTAACTCTTTGACAAAATCGCGGCTGTGGCTGACAAGCAATATCGTCCCTTGGTACCCCCTCAACGCCTCGAGAATGACGCGTTGCGACATGACATCAAGGTAGGTAGTCGGTTCGTCGAGCATCAAAAGATTAAAGTCGCGCAGCAATAACAGCGCCAGGGCCAGACGGGTTTTTTCCCCGCCGGAAAGGGAGTCCACAGTCTGGAAAATCTTGTCGCCCCGGAAAAGGAGACGAGCCAATAGCGGGCGGACATAGGTATCGTTGGCTTCGGTATAACGGTACACCGTGTCGATGAGTGTTCGCTCCATGGCAAACGTTTCGAACTCCTGAGAATAATAACCGACCTTTAATTTTTCGTCTTTAACAATCTCGCCAGCGTCATAGGGAATTATGCCCATGAGAATCTTGATTAAGGTGCTTTTACCAACGCCGTTCTTACCAATCAGGATCATCCGTTCATAGCGTTGGAGTATCAACGAGACATCGTCTAGCACGAGACGGTTTCCGTAACTTTTGCGGATATGGCGGGCGACAATCGGAACCTCCCCGATCCGGGCCGGTGCTAGCAGTTTGAATTTGATCGACCTGACTTCCTGCGGTAAAGGCGGAAGCGCCAGTTCGAGCGCCTCAATTCTTTTTTTGAGCCGGGTGCGTTGTCTTACGCCTTTTTCCGAAGTGTAGCGGTCCATTTTTTTCAGGCCTTTTTTCATCCGTACGATGTGTTTTTTTTCGCTGATGATTTTCCTTCTCATCAATTCCTCTCTTTGTTTTTTCAGGGTAAGATAGGTGGTATAGTTGCCGTTGTGTTCGGTAATTGTCTTGGTCAATGGGTCGATCGCGATCACCTTGTCGATATATTTGTTCATCAGCGCCAAATCATGGGAAATCAACAACAGGGTTTTCGGATAACGGCCTAAGCGATGCGCCACCCATTTTTTTCCGTTCACGTCCACGAAGTTGGTTGGTTCGTCCAAAAGAAGAACGTCCGGTTCCTGCAGTAAAGCGCGGATCAGGGCGAGTTTGGTTTTTTGGCCACCGCTGAGACCGCGGGGTGAAGACAAAAGGTTTAAGGAATCTAATTCCAGCCCGGCCAGCATCTGCCGCAGTTGAAAATCTTCATGAGCATGGTCGGGATCGATATAGGCGCGGATGGCCGGGGCGGTTTCCATTGCCGCGTCGTATTTTACTTCCTGCGGGACCAGAGCCACCGCTCCGGTGGTTTCGATGCGGCCGCGGTCCGGTCGTTGTTTGCCGCAGATCAACGCGAGTAAAGTCGACTTACCGGCGCCGTTTGGCCCGACCAGACCCGCCTTCATTCCCGGACCAACCGTAAAACCGCCGTCTTGAAAAAGCGGGGAATCGGTATAGGCAAAACTGATATGGCTGGCTTTAATCATGGTGGTAATTATAAGGCAAAAACGGCGTGATGTGGTGGGCTAAGCCGGATTAAGCATCACAATGGAGAAGTTAAGCAGCATGGCAAAGCTGACCCAGATCAGGTAGGGAAGCAACAAATAGGCGGCGCGGTGATCCACTCGGTGGAAATTGAAGATCGTAATAATGATCGCCACCCAAAGGAGGCCGATCTCCACCAAAGCGAGCAGCGGCGCGCGCAGTCCGAAAAACAGAGGTGACCAAAGAAAATTCAGCAGCAGTTGAATCAGGAAAAACAGCAGCGCCACTCGGACTTTTTTTGCCCGCGTACCCCTGATCCAGACGCGGTAGGCGGACAAGGCCATCAGCAAATACAAACTCGTCCAGACCGGCGCAAACAGCCAGTTGGGTGGAGAGAAAACGGGTTTCTCCAGCCCGGCATACCAAGTGGGAATGGCGGCGCTGGTAAAAGGTGCGCTGATCAGGCCGACTCCCTCACAGATCACGATTGCCAGCAGCAGTTTAGATAACCGGTTCATTAATTTCAGTATATACGATATGCGCAAAAATAGTGACAGACGAGGGTTTTGGTGATTATGTCAGTTTGACCAGTTCCAGCCGGTGGTGGTCTTGGAAGTGGTTGCCCAGGAACAACCGTACCAGATTTTGGTAGCGGGGGCTGTAGTCGGTGATGAAGAAGCGGCGTTGGGTGGTTTTTCCCAGTTTGGTTTCCACCTCGGGGTGTTTTTTTAAGTATGAGCGCAGCTTTTGCGCCACTACCTCTTCCTCGGTCATGACCTTAACCTTGTTCCCGATTGCCTGTTGCACCGCAGGTTTGATCAGACCGTAGTGGGTGCAACCGAGAATAAGGTGGTCAATGCCGTGGCGCAGGAGCGGGTCAATATAGCGTTTCAGTACGGTCTGAAGCACCGGTCCTTTTAGTTCCCCTTCTTCGATAAACGGGACGAGCAGGGGGCCGGCATTCTGGAATACGGCAACGGCCGGATTCTCTTTTTTCAGTTCGCGGATGAAGCTGCCGGATTCAACCGTGGCCCGCGTGGCGATGACGCCCACCCGCCGGGCGGTTGAGGCCGCCACCGTTTCGACCACCGGCTTGATGATTCCTAGTACGTGTTTGTCGGGATGGTGTTGGGGTAACAACTCGGTCTGGATGCGGCGCAGTGTCGTGGCGGTGGAGGTGTTGCAGGCGATAATGATCAACAGGCAGTCGTGTTTAAACAAAAACTCCAGCGCCTGCTTAGTAAACTGGTAAATCGTCTCTGCCGAGCGGTTGCCGTAAGGCACCCGGGCGTTGTCGCCCAGATAGACGTAGTTGTATTGGGGCAGTTGCTGCAGCAGCGCCTTGAAGATTGTCAGGCCGCCCAGACCGGAGTCAAACACGCCGATGTTCATAGGTAACTATAAGCATAACACAACCCGCCAAAAAAACGCCCCGTGTTGCCGGAGCGTTTTTTTGGCGTATCGTAGGTCTACGGAGTCGGGCTGGATTTAGGTGCGAATCTACCTCGTCCCATTCCTCTCATTTCCCCGACAAATCCGCCTCCGACGCCGATCGGCCAGATCAGTTTGGCATTGATCCCGTTCGCCTGAGCCCAGGACTGCAGTTCGTTCTGCAGGTTTTGCATCTGGGTTTTGCGCTGGTCAGCCGTCGTGGTGGAGCTGAAGGGGTATTTGGTTTTTAAGGCGTTCAGTTCGGCAATGATCGCGTCCTCCTGCGCCTGGGTAATTTTGCCTTGAGAGACAGAATTATCCAGCCGTTTTTTTTCGCGCGCCTGTTGGTCTTCGGGAGTCATGGTCGGCCGCGGGGTAATCTTGGCCTTTTCCTGCTGCTTGAAGTCGTTGACCGCGTTTTGCACCTGGGTCTTGTCCAGGCCGAATTTCTGGGAGATGAACTCGACCAGGCGGGAAAAGACATTGTTATTACCCAGCCAACCGTTGGCCGCATAAGCCGGCTGCGACACCGACAGTATTGTTCCCGTCACCAGGACAACGGCGATGAGGGAAAGCCACGGTTTTTTGTTCATATTGTTACCACCCCCTTTCTTTTAAAAAGCCTGATGACAGCATAACGGAGAATGCTGACGATTGGCTTAAAACCGTCCGGGAAAATATTAATTGACATTTGGTAATTAATGCATATAATTGAGACCGTGAAGCTGAAGTACATATTTGTTTCCGGCGGCGTGATCTCCGGGGTCGGCAAAGGAGTCGTATCAGCTTCCATCGCTTCTCTTCTTCAGTGGGCCGGTTATCGGGTGACTTCGGTAAAATGCGAAAACTACCTGAATATCGACGCCGGCACGATTAATCCGATTGAGCACGGCGACCCGTTTTTGTGTGAAGACGGTACCGAAGCCGATATGGATATCGGCACCTATGAAAAATTCCTCGATAAGAATTTGGGCCGGGCGAATTTTATCACCATGGGCCAGATCTATAAAACCGTGATCGACCGGGAAAGGCGGTTTGAGTATCAGGGTGAGGACGTGGAGGCGATTCCCTATATCACCGACGAGATGCAGCGGCGCTGGGAAGCGGTCGGAGCCGCGGAAAACGCCGAGGTCGTCGTCGTCGAACTGGGCGGTACCACCGGCGAGTACCAGAATATTTTTTACTATGAGGCCTCGCGCATTCTTGAGCTAAAACACCCGGGCAAAGTACTACACGTCCATGTCGGCTATATGCCGGCTCCGGCCCACTTGGGAGAACCGAAAACCAAACCAATCCAGCTGTCGGTGCGCACCTTGAGCTCGATGGGTATTCAGCCGGATTTTATCATTGCCCGGTCGGACCGGGTATTGGACAAACGCAGAAAAGAACGATTTGCCCTTTTTTGCAACGTGTTGCCAGAAGACATCATCTCGGCACCCGACGTAGACAATATCTATACGGTGCCTTTACTGTTGCAAAAACAGCGGTTGGACGCACGCATCCTGGAAAAGTTTGGCTTGGCCAAAAAACAGGACGGTTCGGCCACCTGGAAAACCTTTATCCATCAGGTAGACAAAATTAAAAAGGGAAACAGATTGGTAACGATCGGCATCGTCGGCAAGTATTTTGCCACCGGCGAGTATCAACTGCGCGATTCTTACGCCGCACTTTTTGACGCCCTCCAGCACGCGACTTGGTATCACGGTTATCGCGTTAAAACGGTTTGGATCGATGCCGAACAGGTGGAGCGGGATGGAGTTGAAAAACATATTCATGGACTTGACGGTCTGGTGGTGCCGATCGGTTGGGGACCGCGGGGAGCCGAGGGGATGATCGCGGCCGCCAGTTATGCCCGCCGGAAAAAACTGCCCTATCTGGGATTGTGTTACGGTATGCAGTTGGCCGTGGTCGCGTTTGCCCGCGACGTGTTAGGGTTAAAAGACGCCAATACCACCGAGGTTGCACCGCAGACTAAGCATCCGGTCATCCATCTGATTGCCGGGCAAAAAAAACTACTGGAAAGACGGGCATATGGCGGCACTATGAGATTGGGCGCCTGGGAAGCTTATTTGAAACCGGGAACGATCGTGGCGCGCGCCTATGAACGTAACGGCAGATTCTTAGATCGAGAAAAACACCTGATCAGCGAACGCCACCGGCACCGTTACGAGTTCAACAGCGCCTACGCGCCGTTGTTTGAAAAAAATGGTTTGACGATTTCCGCCCGGTCAAAACTCGAGCGCCTGGTGGAGATTATTGAACTGGCGCAAAAAGACCATCCGTTTTACGTCGGGATCCAAGGCCATCCGGAGTATAAATCGCGGCCGTTGCAGCCGCACCCTTTATTCGTCGCCTTTATGGCCGCCGCCATCGGTAGTCGTTGCAATGGGGCGGCAGAATCGGACGATCTTAAGGTTCAATCAGCGTCTCGAGACGGGGGCGGTTGAACCCGACGACGACCTGACCGTTAATCCATAATTGCGGTACCCCCATCTGTCCGGATTTTTCCACCATTTTTTTGGCCCAGGCGCCATCCTGGGCAACGTTAATCTCCTTAAACTCAACCCGTTTTTGGCGCAGATAGTCCTTTAGCATATGGCAGTAGGGACAGGTCGGGGTGGTAAAGACGATCACCTGGTTGTCGTTGTCTTTTATGTGATCAGAGGGTTTGACATTTGCCTGGTCAATGAGGTTTTGATAAGTGGTTTTGGACGCGACGCCGACCTGTTGGTTAACTACCCGGCCGCGGTTAAACACGATTACCGTCGGGATGCTCATAACGCCAAATAGACCGGCCAGTTCCTGTTCCTCGTCGACATTAACCTTAACGAATTTTACGTCCTCGTCTTTATTTTCCCGGCTCATCTCCTCCATCAGGGGAGAGAGCATTTGACACGGACCACACCAGTCGGCGAAGAAGTCGGCGGCGACAATACCTTTAAAGTTAACCACTTCGTCTTTGAAGTTTTTTTGCGTTACCTGAATCATATTTTTTTTTGTAATTTGTAATTAACCTCGATAAGGTTTTGTTTTGCGTTTCCAGTCCGGCGATCCATTGCTGCAGCTGCAATCGTCCTCTAGGGGTAATGGTGTAAACGATTTTTTTTGGTCCCAAAGCGCTCTTGACGGTTTTTTTGGTAATGCTTTTGTTTTTTATCAGACGTCCCAGTCCCCGGTAGAGATTGCCGATGTTGACCGTACAGGAACAGTGGGTTTTTAACCGGCGCATCAATTCGTATCCGTAGCCCGGTTGCTCCATGAGCAGGTACAAAACGCACGGCTCAAAAAAATTCTCCACCACCACCTGACCGCATGATCGTCTCATAACTATATGTAAGTTTAATATAGATAAGACGGTTTGTCAATCGGAGTTGCACATTTGTGTTATTATGAATCAGTTTGATAAGTTGAAAAAGGTATTCTGACGCGGTAAGATCAAAACGAGAGTGGAAGACCAGCGAAAAAGACTGACAACCGCCGATTTACCGGGTATTCATAACTTAGCGGAACGGGCGTTTGCCCAAATATTATTAGCGGTTGGACATCTAGAGGTTTATCACGAGCCGGAAAGGATGCGTGCCGAGATTGAAGGAAGACCACGTGTTACTATTCCTGATTTTTTAATAATTAATACTCGTAAGCCCGACTCGTCTGGGATATACGTGGAAATTACGATTAGTGACTGCGACGAAGCAGATTTTGGCAGCGATGATGATCCTAAACACAAACAAAGGGCCATACTAATAAAAAACGGAGTCAAGCATGTTATTCTCTACCGTCATCATTTAAGAAACGTTCAAAGGGCGCATCTTGATGTCGATTTTCATCTAACTCCACATACTTATCCGGTCTATAACCATTAGGAATCGTTTTATTCTTTCGGATGGGTTTTCCTGTTCCTGATCTTCCTAAGTGAGTACATAATTCTTTTATGCAGATTAATGTTTTTAATTCGGGCGAAGCGGATAATCGCCAGCAGAATATCACCCAGTTCCTGTTCGTATTTTTCATCGCGTTGGGCGGCCAAGTTGGTTTCCTTGCGGCCGTGCTTAGCCAGGTAGGCCCGGGCCATTTCGCCGACCTCCTCCACCAGGCTCAAAATCAGGAACGAACCGAATTCATCACTATGCTTAATTGTCCGGTCAACCTGGTCAAGCAGCATAAAATACTTCCCGAACGGAGTATGCATCTTGGTCGACTCTTTTTTTGGCGCTTTGATTTTGGGTGTTTCCATCGGATGATCAATAATAGTTTATGTGTGACGGCAAAGCGATACAGGCAAAATGGGGACATCTGCCGCCGCAGTCTTATTATACAAAATCGTCGATCGGTTCTGTTATAGTGTGACTATGGACCTGATGAAAAAAAGATGGCATCGTTATCGCTACAAGAACCTTACCTATCTGGGATGCGGATTGTTGATCGCGTTAATTTTGTTGAGTTTACCTCAGTTCAGGACAGTTATGGAGAAGTTGGGCGGTTTGGGTTATGTGGGTGCGTTTTTCGGCGGCATGCTGTTTGTATCGACCTTTACCGTTTCCATCGGGACGGTGATTTTGCTGTTGCTGGCCGAGACGCTCAACCCGATGGAGATCGGTTTGATTGCCGGGCTGGGAGCGGTGTTTTCCGACTATACCATTTTCCACTACATCCGCAACCGGGGTTTGGTTGACGAAATCAAGCATTTTTTCGAGTACTTCGGCGGCGACAAAATCTCCCATTTGCTTCACACCAAGTACTTCAGTTGGACTTTACCGGTGCTGGGTGCTTTGATCATCGCCTCACCGTTGCCCGACGAACTGGGAGTCAGCCTGATGGGGATTTCCCGACTCAAGCCCTATCAGTTTTTGTTGCTTTCCTTCATTCTCAACTCGATCGGGATCTTCCTGGTGGTGTCCGCGGCCGTTGTCTTAAGGCCGTAAAGCTTTGTGATTGTTACTCTAATTAAGACCGTTTTTTATCTTGGTTATTCGATAAACAAAGGGGCAAGGACGCGCTGCAGATTTTGATCAGTCTTTATACTTTCCAGTTTTTTTCCATACGCCAAGTGTTTATTACTACCCCAAAGACTTGAAATTTGTACTAATTCAGAAGTAGCCAAGGCGCTGGGCAAATAAGGCTCGCTGTCTTTTTACCTCAATTTTTTCCGCATCGATTTCGGCGTCAGTCGGTGGCCGTTTTAATACGCGCTCCGCTATCAGTCTGGCCCGCTTTCTGTCCAGATAACCGCTCTCTTCAATAGTGACGTATGGGATGCGGTGAGCCGATGACATAACCAGCGCCGTTTGTTCCAAAAAGTGAAGAAACAACTCTCATTATATTTGATAAATCCAATGCATCATCTCTCTTTCGTCTCTGAATCTGGTAGTTTGGAACTGTCTCGTTTCAAATACGAAACCCTTTTTTGGTTGGTTTTGTTGGGATCAATCGGATTTATCTAAAACGCTGATATTTAAACAACATACAGCCAACAAATTCGGCTTGACAGACCCGTTTGGCAATTGAGGAAAGTCGTCGTAAAGTATCAATGTATTTTGGTCATCGGCTTCGATATTGCCGCTTAGCTGGACAAAGGGATGGTCAGCTTGAGTTGGTACAAACCACGCTACATGGTAAAAACTCAATTTATGAAGTAGATCGGGAATGTTAGGTGTTTGATAGTGGGCAAAGTGTAACAAATTATCGAAATTTCCTGGTACCAAAGGAATATGGCTAATCCCTAGTTTTCTTTTTTCTAAACGTCTTTGTAAATTATCGGAGTCGACAGGCTCGAGCAATTTCAGTATTTTTAAGCTTATTAAGTAGGTGTTGCGGGCTAAAGATTTATAACTTTTCCTTCAGCGTCTATTGAAAATCCATGGAGGGGCGGATAAGTTTTGTCGGCTCGATCAAGGGGGAGTTTTTTCAATAGTTTTTCCGTTGCTACCATGACGCCGTCATGGGAGATGATTAGGGCTTTTCCGTCAGCAGGCAATTTATTCATTAGTTCTTCGATCAGCCGCGTCAATTGTTTGGCCTGGGTGATAATCATCGGTCGGTATTGGGGATGATCGAAGATGACTCCGGCAACGCCGAATGGATGTTTTTCTCCAGCCAGGTGGAGTTGGCGCATCTGTTCGGGGGTAAAGGCCGGCGTGCCAGCCCGTTTATCAATCAACGGCGTTTTTCCGGTTAATAAGACTGCGGTTTCCACGGCTCGCGGTTTATCGGAAGCAATAATCAAATCATAATGGTCCATTTGTTTTTTTCGCTCCTGCGCCAGTTTTTTCCCCGCGTCGGTCAGTGCACCGGTGGCATGTTTTGGGGCATGACGGAGAAGATGAACTTGTTTCATTAAGCGAATTTTTTTATAATACTGATATATGAAACATTCTAGCACATCACAAACCCAGGAGAATTTGCTGCGGGCGTTTGCCGGAGAAAGTATGGCGCGGAATAAATACCATATGTATGCCAAAACGGCGCGTAAAGACGGACTTGAATGGGTGGCGCGCGTCTTTGAAGAAACCGCCGACAACGAACGGGCCCATGCCGAGGAGTTATTCGAGCAGATCAGCCAGCCCCTTGCCTTTACTGGTGATTTAAGCATCAAGCCCTTTGCCAAGACGTTGGACAACCTCAAGGCAGCGGCCGAAGGCGAGCATTACGAATGGACGAGCATGTATCCGGACTTTGAAAAGGTGGCGATCGAGGAAAAGATTCCCGAAGCCATCCGGTTGTTCGGTCAGCTGAAAAAGGTGGAAGAGAAGCACGAAGAACGGTACATTATCCTGGCCAAAAAAATCGATCAGGACACCCTCTATAACTCCAATGTCGAGCTGGAATGGAAATGCGTCAACTGCGGCTATATCCACAAAGGCAAGACCCCGCCGGCCAAATGCCCGGTCTGCACCAAACCGTTTACCTGGTACATGCCGTTGGGATTGGTAAGGTAATCTGACTATATGGAGAATAAGACGATGGCGGTGTTATCGACAGCGACCAACATTGTTTCCCGATCGTTTCGTTTCCAGGCGCGCATCAGAGACATTCCCGCCTTTTCCTACGGGGTTGTCCATCAAGACAAACTGATTTTTACGGGGAATTACGGTTATGCCAACCGTAAGACCAAAGTTAAACCTACCGCCGTCACCGGTTTTCGCATCGCGTCGATCTCTAAAACCTTCACCGCTACAGCGGTAATGCAGTTGGTTGAACGTCGTTTAATTAGGTTAGACGACTATGTGGTTGAACATTTGCCTTGGTTTCGCTCAAAAAAAGACAGACGTTTGGAAAGAATTACCATCCGTCAACTATTGACCCATACGGCGGGATTATCGCGTGATGGTAATACAACGCATTGGGTAACAATGTGTTTTCCTACTGTTATCCAGATAAAAACATACATTAAATCTGCCACTCTTTGTTTCGATCCGAATCAAAGATGGAAATACTCCAATCTCGGTTATGCCATACTGGGCGAGTTGATTGCAACAGTAACAGGACAGGGCTATGCCGATTACATAAAAGCCAATATCTTCTCCAAACTGGCAATGGACAAAACCAGTGTTGACGTTGAAAAAATCGACGACTTAACGTTGGCGATCGGTTACGGCCTGCGTTTTCCCGACCGTCCTCGACCGATTTTCCCCACTATCACCACTGCCGGGATGGCGGCAGCTACCGGTTACACGTCATGCATCATTGATTTGGCCAAGTTTATCAGCGCTCAGTTTACGGGCAATCAGACTTTATTGACTGAGGAGAGTAAACGGGAGTTACGGAGAATTCAGTGGCTAGATGACGAAGATGGTGTACGGCAGGAGGTGGGATTTCGGTCATGGAAAATGGGCGATCAGACGATTTACAGTCATTCCGGCGGTTTCCAGGGATTTAAAACGATCATTGCCCTTAATGCGACTAAACAGATTGGGATTGTAATTCTCACTAATGCCATTAATGTTGATCCGGTTATTTTTGCCCAGACATTTTTTCACACCTTAGACCAACTTTTCCGCCAGTATGGTAGTTTTACCGATTCCAAAGCATCGACAAAATCGCTGAAGCAGTTTGAAGGCACGTTTTTAAATATCTGGGGAGCAACCGAATCGGTGGTTGTTAATCGTCAACTGGCGTTAATTAACCCGGGTTTAAAACCGATGGCTGGTCTTTGCCGGTTAAGCTACCTGGGTAGAAATCGCTTTCTGGCAGTAAAAGGGCCGGGAAACGGTTGCATCGGTCAGGAAGTCAGATTCGAGTTTAACAAGAAAGGGCGACCAAAACGAATATATGTGGGGGCGACGCCAAGCGATGCCACCGATTACTTCAACCGATAGATAAATTAGCTATATGCGACTATTAATACAATTGGTATTAGTACTATTAGTTGGTTTAGTGGCGGGAGTAATACTTAACGTTAGACCGTCATCGTCAATTATCAGTCCCGTAGCCCTAACCGGTGGGGTCGACCAGACCAGTTTTAGCGTTGCCCAGCCGCCGCTGGACGCGGTTAAAGCCAAGTTAACCAGCTTAAGCGGTGAGGTTGCTTGGCAGTCGCGTGTCGCTACCCAACCGGCCCGTCTCCGGTCCGGACGGGTGATCCAGCAGGGAGAAACTCTGATGACCGGAAAGGTCGGCCAAGCGACCGTGGTGTTTCCCACCCAGGGAAAGCTGGCGCTGGCGGACAACGCCAAGGTCGAGTTTGTCCAGACTCTGCCGGCGCGGTTTGTGTTTGACCAAAGCGCCGGCGGCATTGATTATCGCAACGAAGACAAGGCGCCCTGGTCGGTTAAAACTATGCGGTTGGTAACGGTGATCGGCACCGGAGAGACACGTCTGGCGATCGATCCGGACACTGGGATAATCGCGGTAACGGTGATTAAAGGAGAGGTAAGGGTGGGATATAACGACCGCGACCTCAACAGCCAGGTGATTTCGCTGCAACCGGGTGAACGGTTTGTTTTTGACAACGACCGGCGGGAGGGGGCAGTTGAATGAAATAATTTAACGCCAGGTACTGCGGTAATTTTCCAATGGCGTCAAAATGGTTTTACCTTCGTAGCCCAACGCCCAGAGCGCCACACCGCCGAGGCGACCGCTTTCGGCCAGTTTGAGCTTGGCCGCGGTCGCCATCTGGTCAGGATAAAACAACTGATAGTAAGTATCGGTGTCCTGGTCGCGGTAAATCACATAGCTTTCCTGACCGTAATGGTCGATTTGGGCGCTGCAGGAAGCGCACGAAGCGATAAATTCTTCGGCTTTTTGGTTGCTGATGCTGATACCGGAACCGACCAAGACGGCGGATCGCGGATTATCGGTCAGGGTTTCCCAGCGGTAGCCGTAAAGCGGCAATCCGAGAATGATCTTTTCCGGTGGCAAGATCTTGCGCGCCAAGGCAATGGCGGTGGCCGTGTCAAACTCGGCCTCGGTGCCGGCGCCGTTGACCGGCGCCACCGGTCCGGTGACGATCGAACCGGCATAATGGTAATCATAGGTCATGAGAATAACCGCGTCTACCGTCGGTGCGACCGCCGCTACGTCGACCAGATAAGGTTTGACCAAAACAATCGGGCTGACGTCGATGCTTAGCCGGCCCAGATTTTGCTCGGTCATGTCCTGTCTGATGGTTTTAACCAGCGTGGTAAAGTTTTGCCGCGCCTCATCCGAGGCGGTCAGTACGCTTTCAATATCCAGATTCAGTTCGGAAAAACCGTACTGTTTCATTAACGGGCCAACCGCTTCCACCAGTTTATGGGCATGGTTGGCCGGTTGACTGATAAGCTGGCCGATGGCGGTTTCGTCGCTGGAAAATACCACCAGTCCCAACTTGATTTGGTGGTCTTTGGCGTTTTGGAAAAAAGGGTCGAGTTTGCCGGAGTTCAGATTGTACCATCCCGGTTCGGCTTCGCCCGGGTTGAGTTCCTTGACAATGGTGCCATCCGGCGCCGCTGTTAACCCGAAATAGTCGAGCTGATTGATGAACCGGCTGTAATCGGTTTGGGCGCGGTCAAGCAGCCAGTAAGGTAAAAAGCCGATGACCTGGCGTTTGGCGCCGGCCAACGGAGAGAGAATTTCGGTTAATGTCAGATCCGGCAAAGAATGAGTCGTGGCGGCGTTGCCCATCAGATAGCCCGTGGCTATCCCAGTAAACAGAATCAGGGTGAGAAAGATTTTTTTTGCCACGCTATATTTTATCAAGCCTGGGTTAAGACGGCCTGGGCAATTTTTTCCGCCAGTTTGGGAGTAAAAACATCGGGAATGATGTTTTCCGGCCCGGGTGTTTTGATCATGTTGGCCAGCGCCCTGACTGCCGCCACCTTCATTGCCTGATTGATCTGCGTCAGACGGCCTTTGATTACCGCCCGGAAAATTCCCGGAAAGGCGAGCACGTTATTGATCTGATTGGGGAAATCGCTGCGGCCGCTGGCGACCACGGCGGCTCCGGCCGCCCGGGCGGCGTCCGGCATGATTTCGGGGATCGGGTTGGCCAGGCTGAAAACAATCGCCGCCGGCGCCATTGCCTTAATCATCGTCGGTTTGACGAGGCCGGGAGCGGAAACACCGATCACCACGTCGGCGTTTTTGATTACGTTGTCCAGCGTCCCGGCTTTTTTGTCGTGATTGGAAACGGCGGCGACCGCCTGTTTGTAAAGGTTCATCTTGACCCGGCCAAGCACCAGCGCGCCTTCGCGGTCAACCACCACCACGTCTTTGACGCGGGGGAGACCCGGAATATACTGGCAGACATTGGCCGAACAGTTTAGCCCCAGCAGCATGCGCGCCACCGCCAGGCCGGCCGCCCCCGCGCCGACAATTACCACGCGCAACGTTTGGTAAGATTTGTTTACGACTTTGGCGGCGTTATGCAGCGCCGCCGCCACCACGATTGCGGTGCCGTGTTGGTCGTCGTGAAAAACCGGAATGCCCAGCGTTTGCAGTTCTTCCTCAATCTGGAAACAGCGGGGAGCCGAGATGTCCTCAAGATTGATGCCGGCGAAAGATGGAGCGATCTGGCGGACGAAACGGACGATTTCATCCGGTTCCTGGGTGTTGATCACCAGGGGGACGGCATCGACATCGGCGAATCTTTTTAACAGCAGCGCCTTACCCTCCATTACCGGTAAGGCGGCCGCCGGCCCGATGTTCCCCAATCCCAAAACCGCCGACCCGTCGGAGATCACCGCGACGGTTCGACCTTTCCAAGTTAAATCATAGGCCTGGTCCGGGTGGCGGGCAATAACACGGCAAGGTTCGGCGACACCGGGGGTATAAAGAAGGGAAAGATCGCGGCGGTTATTCAGCGCTACCGTTTCGGTAACCGCCAGTTTTCCCTGGAAACGGCGGTGCAGTTTTAAAGCGGCGGCAAATACATCACTCATCGGGTAATTGCAATTAATGCCGTAATGATATACAGTTTATATAATAATACCATAGCTATCGATTACAGATTCCCAACAGGCATATCCGCGTGAGAAGACTAAGCTTATTATTGTTGACCGGATTTTTTGCGACCGCTATATTTATTTCCGGAGGGCAACGTCAGGCATTGGCGCTTGGGGTACCGCAACAAGCCTATACGACCTTGACCAACTCGCGTTTTTCCTACTACGGCTCGGTAAATACGGCCGTAGCGACCGGCGGCAGCGACGTCGTCGTCAAGTCCAGCGGCGAGCCGGACAACGACACCGGCAATCTGTTCAACGGCGACGGAGTCTGTTTTAATAACCCCAACAGCAACGGCTGCAACAGCCAGACTACCTATACGGTGTCCAACGTACTGGACAGTACCGACTTTTCCGTCAGCAGCGGCGTCACCGGCGGGCTGCAGCCCGGTGACCGGGTGGTGGCCAGCCAGTCGGCGAGAATGGCCATCACCTTTCAGCCCACCACCGTGGCCAACCTCGACCACATCCGAATCTACGTGCCGGCTGCCTCATCAAGTAGCGGTGACGGCATACCTGACTCGGGCAAATTTGACGCCAATACTTTGGATACGGACATCGCCTCGGCCGGAGTGGTATCTTTGTCCTGTAGCGCCAGCTGTGCCGGCAGCGAAACCCTCACCTCCCCCGCCTACTCCACCACCACCATTGCCGGACAGACCTACCACATGATCACGGCGACCGCCGGCGGTTCCTGGAGCGCTTCAAGGGTATACACCGTTACCTTGGGCCACGCCTCGACCGTCGCCGACCGCTTCATCAACCCGGCTCCGTCAGGCACCTCGCACACCCGCGGCGTCGGTGACAAACTGGTGGTAACGGTCCAGACCGAGGATTCGAGCAATAACATCATCGAAAAGGCCGACACCGGCATCACCGCCAACGACGGCATTATGGTGAGCGCCTACATTCCGATCTCGGTCACCTGGACAATCAGCAGTGTGGCGGCAAGCAGTTCGGTGTGTAACACCACCACCTCGGTGGCGACGACCGCGACCAGCGTACCGTTCGGAACGGTCTACGCCTCCAACACTTTTTTTGACGCCGCCCATCTTCATACCATTACCACCAACACCACCGGCGGTTACGTATTGCAGGTGAAGTCGGACGGTTCGTTAAAAAAAGACGGCAGCAGTCCGTCGATCGGCGACGGAACCTGTGACGGGTCCTGTTCGACCACGACGGCCGCCGCTTGGTCAACGGCCTCCAATAACGGGTTTGGTTATACGTTGGCAAATTCGGTGGGAACCGATGCGGCATTTACCTATGCCGACGGCTATCGTCTGTTCGACTCCAGCGATTTTCAAACGATCGCTTCCGATGCCGGTTTAGTCACGGAAAACAAAATATATTTATGTTACCGCTTGTCAGTCAGCGGATCACAGCAAGCGGGATTATACTGGAACAAGATCACTTACCAAGCCTACCCGAAGTTTTAATTCCGCCCTAGTCATGAAAAAAACCGAAAAAGTCACGGCTATTTTAACCTTAATTCTGTTTATCCCCCTGATCTATCTGTTGGTGAAAAATATTCACGACGTGGATAACGTGGTACAACGGGCCGGTTTGGCCGCGCCGCTGGTGCTGGTATTTTTTTACGGTTTGTTTGCCTTAACCCCGGTGTCCACCGATCCGCTGACCATAATCAGCGGCGTGATGTTCGGACCCTGGTTCGGCATCATCATCAGCTGGGTGGGGAATATGACGGCGGCGACGGTCGAGTACTATTTCGGCAGCCACATCAGCCGGATTACCAAAAGGAGGTTAACGAAAAACATTCTGCCGTTTGGTCTGCACCGTTTACCGGTCAACTCTCCCTGGTTCTTGATTTTGGGGCGACTGATTCCCGGATATGGCGGCAAGATCATCAGCGTCATGGCCGGGATGGAGCGGGTGGAGATAAAACTTTATTTATGGACGACCATGGTGACGAATTTCTTCGGCTCGGTGTTACTGGCTTCGGGAGGTTACCACCTGATTCGTTTTCTGAAACTGTAGCACTTTTTGTTGGCGTTCCTCGGTGGTTAACGGGCTGGTAATTCCCGGACCGTTGATGCAGCCGCCGTCGCAAAACAGGGCATCGACAAACCGGATAGAGCAGTCTTTTTTAAATTCTTCAAGCACGATCTCGATGTTTTTCCAGCCCGAGACGATCCGGATTTCTTCTTCCTTAAGAATGGCATTGATGCCGCCGCTAAAGGTGAGTCCGCCGTCCATCGGGTAGATGCGCGTGATGCCGGCCGTCATATCAAAGCCGTCGCCGGCCGCCCCGGTGGCGGGAGCGGCGTCTGCGAGTTGAGGGAATGATGACAATAGTTCTTTGTAGGTGATTACTAAAATGTTAAGCTGGGGATAATCTTCGCTTGCCTCGCGTTTTTTCACGATGCACGGACCGATAAATACCGGCCGGTAGCCGGAATAGGTTTGGTTGACGATCCGCGCCGTCGCCACCATCGGCGAGTCGGCCTTAAAGGCAAGGTAAGGAATCAGTTCGGGATGTTTGGTTCTGATGTAGCGCACAAAGCTGGGGCAGGGGCTGGTAATGAAGCGCGTCTGGGGATCGTCCCTAAGTAGTTGGGCCACGGCCGCGTTGGTTCGCTCCGCTCCCACCGCCACCTCCACCACGTAACCGAACCCCAGTTGTTTTAACCGGGAAACAATAGTGGGATAGTTAAACATTATCGGAAAAGACGGCGCCAGCATGGCCACCAGTTTGGCTTTTTGTCTTAATAGTTCCCGTAACTGATTCAGTTCATTCATGATGATTGGTGGCGGTGGTGACCTGAAAGGCAAGGATGCCTCCGGCAATGGCCGTGGCCAACTGAATAATCCCCATGGCGGTCAAAAAGGCCGGCGGCACCAGTTTCAGCTGATAATAAAATAAAGCGGAAATAAACAAGAGGCCGGCTTTGGCGGCGGCGCTCAACAGCAAACGCGCCGGATTATTAAAGCGGGCCGGGCACCCGCTGAATGTCTTCATCATAATATAGTTTCCGACCCAGATGACAGGTAAGAAATAGATCAGGAAAAAGGTGGCCGGGCCAAACACCAGTCCGTGGGAAAACGCGGCCAGACTGGGGAGAAGACTGACGCCGATCCAGACGCGCTGCGGTCGGTTGGTCAAGGCCACCAGGTAAAGCAAGGTATTAACCGCGGTTCCGGTCAACCACTGGGGGCCGGAAACAAAAAAAGGGATGGCAAATGCCAGGGCCGGCAGGGCAATGTCCAGGTAAATCGGCAAAGATACGGTAATCGGTGTGGTTCTGTCTTCCATGATTAATAATCATAGTAAAATCAACCCGCTTTGACAAGTCGGGAAAAATTAATTACCCTAAGTTAATGATTAAGGATCTGGAGCGGATGTTTTCTCCGAAAACGGTTGCAGTGGTCGGCGTATCGCGTCATCCGGACAAGGTGGGGGCAATCGTGTGGAAGAATATAAGCCGCGGTGGTTATGCTGGCGAACTATATCCCGTTAACCCAAACCTCGATCAGATCGACGATAGACGCTGTTATCCTGATCTCGCGTCTCTGGAGCGGGTGCCCGACCTGGTGATCGTGGCGGTTCCGGCCGCCGTCGCCTTGACCGTGATCGAGCAGGCCGGAGTCAAGGGAGTAAAAAACGCCTTGGTCTATGCGGCCGGTTTTAAGGAAGCCGGGGAGGCGGGGGCGCGGCTGGAGCAGCAGTTGATACAGCTGGCCGACCGGTTTTCCATAAATATCCTCGGCCCCAACTGTCTCGGATTTGTCAACGCGTCGTGTTCCTTAAACGCCACCTTTGCGGCGGTCTCGCGCCGGCCGGGCAATCTGCGTTTTGTTTCCCAGTCCGGGGCGATCGCCTCCAGTTTATTTGACTGGTGTCAGGCAACCGAGCTGGGACTGGCCCAGTGCGTGACGTTGGGTAACAAGGCGGTGGTCCAGGAAAACGACGTGTTGCGTTATCTGCATGATCGGGCTAAAGTAACGCTTACCAAAGCGGAACGAGTTGGATTGGCAGACTGCGACCCCATCGGTTTTTATCTCGAGTCAATCAGCGCCGGCCGGGAGTTTATCCGGATCGCCAAAAGCGTTAGCCGGGTCAATCCGGTTTTTATCATCAAGCCCGGTCGCTCGTCGGCCGCCAGGCAGGCGATGCGTTCGCACACCGGCGCCATTGCCGGCGAGGACGCGGTTCTGGAGGCGGCCCTGGCGCAGAGCGGCGTGATCCGTTGCCAGACTTTGGAGGAGTTCTTTGATCTAGCGCGGGCGTTTGCCTGGGAAAACGCCCCGGACGGTCCGCGGGTAGCGATTGTTTCCAACGCTGGCGGTCCGGCGGTGATCAGTGCCGACGCGGTGATCCGGTCCGGTTTGACAATGGCCGAGTTGAGCAACGAGACAAAACAGGCGCTGGCGCAACTGTTGCCGCGTTCGGCCAGCATCTTGAATCCGGTTGACGTGCTCGGAGATGCCCTGGCCGACCGGGTAGCCAAGGCAGCCGAGATTATTTTGGCAAAACAGCAAGCCGACGTCCTCATCGTTATTCTTACCCCGCAAATCATGACGCAGATTGAAAAGACGGCCGGGTTAATCGGAGATTTGTCTGCCCGCTACCATCAGCCGATTTTTTGCTCGTTTATCGGCGGCAGTCTGATCGCCGAGGGCGAAAAAAAACTCAATCAGGCACGGATTCCGTCGTTTCGCTTTCCGGAACAGGCGATCAGGGCGGTGGCGGCGATGTGGCAGTGGCGCAGCCGGTCGAAGGACACGGCGGCTGCCCCCGCCAAACCACCGGCCATTTTGATTAATCAAGTGGCGGTCGAAAGCGTTATCCAGCATGCCAAGCTTAACCAATCGGCCATGCTCGACGCCGAGGCGACCAGCCGGCTGTTGGCGGCCGCCGGCATCACGACGCCAGTGACGGCCACGGTAGACGGCTATGACGAGGCAACACGCTTCTGTCAAAAGTACGACTGGCCGGTGGTGCTGAAACTTTCCGCCCCCGGACTGTTGCATAAAACCGAAGTCGGCGGAGTGATGACCGACATCAAAAACAGCCGCGAGCTGCTGCAGGCTTGGGACAGCTTAAACGCAAATATCAAACGGCTGGAAGTATCGCTTCAGCCCCAGGTGACAATCCAGATTCAGGAAGATGTGGTTAACGGAGTGGAGGTGATTGTCGGCGCCAAGCGCGACTCGACCTTTGGTCCGGTGCTCCTGTTTGGGGCGGGCGGTACCCTGGCCGAGTTGATTGTCGACCGTAATCTTCAGTTGTTGCCGATCACATTGAGTCAAGCGGCCAAGCTGGTCGAGCGGTCAAAAATCTACGCCTTGCTCAAGGGCTACCGCGGCGGATTGCCCTATGCCTTGGGGCGGCTTGACGAGTTGATTGTCCGATTAGGCCAGTTGATAATGGCGGAGCCGCAGATCAAGGAAATGGAGATCAATCCGGTGATCGTGACGCGTCATGACACCTTTGCCGTTGATGCGAAAGTATTAATTAATTATTAGTTATTATTTATTAATTATTAACGATTATGGAAAATCTTGTGCCAGGGAACAAACTCTTGGATTTGAACGGAAAAACGGCCATCGTGACCGGCGGTTCGATAGGGATCGGCGCCGGAATTGTTTATCGTTTGGCCGAGGCCGGCGCCAATGTCGTCGTGGCCAACCGCAACCAGGCCGAAGCCGAGGCGATTGTTACCAAATTGTCGGCGTTCGGCTGGAAACTGAAAGCGATCAAAACCGACGTGACCAACGAACAGGAAATCAAGACACTGATCGAGCAAACAATCGGCACCTATGGTGCGATTGACATTTTGGTGAACAATGCCGGGATCTATCCGAGCATTCCGGTTACCCAGATGAGTCTGTCCGAGTTCGAACGTGTGCTGACAATTAATCTCAAAGGTGTGTTTTTGACCATCAAGTACGCGGCGGAAAAAATGATTGCTGCGGGAAAGGGGGGACGGATTATCAACGTTACCTCGATTGACGCCTTGCACCCGTCGATGATCGGGCTGGCCGCCTATGATGCGTCGAAACACGGAGTCTGGGGCCTGACCAAAAACGTTGCCCTGGAACTGGCGCCCCACCGGATCTGGGTCAACGCGGTGGCGCCCGGCGGCATATCCACTCCGGGCGTGGCTAAGATGCAGACGGCCATGAGTCCGCCGGGCATTGATCCGGCCAAGATCATCGAGATGTCGCTGGCCAAAATCCCGATGAAGCGGTTGGGCGAACCGGACGACATCGGCAAGGTGGTATTGTTTTTGGCGTCGGAAATGGCGTCTTATCTAACCGGAAGTCAAATTGTGGTTGACGGAGGAATGCTGCTGGCATGACGATAAGAAAAATCAGCCTGGTGTTGTTGGTAATCTGGGTAGGGTTGGTGATGACCGTTCGCCCGGTCAGGGCAGCCGACCTGGAAATCAGCTGCGACGGTAAAGACTGTTCGGAAATTCCCGATCGGGCACTGTTCCAGCGGTCTACCAACTGGTCGCCGGGAGACTGGGAGGCCAAGACGATTACCGTCAGGAACAACAACGATAAACAATATCTACAGGTAATCACCAAAGCGGCGAGTTTGGAACAGGACGACACCGCCTGCCGGCTTGACCGACACCTGCTGATCTCGATTACCAAAATCAGTCCCGGCGCTGTCCCGGAAACCGTCTGGGCCGGGAGCGTGTTTGATTTTTTTAACGCCGCCAACCCAATTATTCTGGCCGACTTTCCTCCCGGCGGCGTGGCCGACTTCCGTTATCTAATCAGTTTTGACCAGGCCAGCGGTAACGAGTGTCAGGGGCGTTCAAGCGCGTTTGCCCTCCAGTTGATCTTTTCCGGCACAGCCCCGCCGCGGCCACCAGTGAGACATGACAACGACCCAATCACCGTTAGCGCCGCTCCCTGTCAGGACACGGCTCCGGCCACGGCACCGACGTTGCTGTCGGCGCTGGCCGGCAAGGGCAGCGTTACTTTGAATTGGGAAAATGCGGCCGATCCGGTGACCGGATATTTTCTATATTATGGTTCATTGCCGGGTCAATATTCCGACACTAATCCCAATGCCGGCGGCCGGGAAGCCACCAGTTATATGGTAATGGGATTAAGCCAAGGCGGGCGCTATTATTTTTCCCTGCGTGCGGTCAACGGTTGCGCGCTTGGTCCGGTTTCCAACGAACTGGCGGTTACGGTGTTGGGTGGGGACGGCAATCGCGCCACATCGCCCGCGCCGACCGGCGCTCAGGTACTGGGAGCCCAAACCGGTGCCGCCGCGACCCCCACTCATTCGAATCCGGTGCTTTCGCTCCCCAAACAAAGCCGGCGCTATCTGTATTGGATTATTGTCGTGACCCAGGTGGTAGTGGTGACATTGTTGTGGATTTGACAAATTATGCTATAATATTCCCTATAGAATCTGCGATGGCGAAGTTTTGCTCTTCCAGGCTCTATTCGTAATATTAATGCTTAACAATCTCAGTTCAACAGCAAAGGGGGTGAAATAATTAATGGACAAAAAGAAACTGTATATAGGTAATTTGCCTTGGTCAGTCAACAACGACTCGCTCAAAGAGATGTTCGCCGCCTACGGAGAGATTAGCGAAGCGGTGGTGATTACTGACCGTTACTCGGGTCGCTCGAAAGGCTTTGGTTTCGTCACCTTTGTCAACGAGGCCGACGCCGAAAAGGCAGTCGCCGAGATGGCAGAAAAGGAAGTTGGAGGCAGGAAAATCGTCGTCAACGTTGCCCGGCCACGTGAGGAACGCGGCAATCGCGGTGGCGGTTATCGTCAAGACTTTAACAAAGATGCTTGATCTGACCGAAACTTAACCAAGTTAACAAAAAAAGGGGAGCTTCGGCTCCCTTTTTTTTTGCTCCGGTTGTCATGCGTGCTATACTATCTTCTATGTCGCAGTACTATAGATCCCGCCGGAGTCGGGGACTGTATCGGCCCGATGAACGCTGGCCTTTCCGCATCAGCCGGAGCAAGATCGATTTGTTTCTCAACTGTCCCCGGTGTTTTTATCTTGATCGGCGTTTGGGCGTGTCCCAACCTCCTGGTTTTCCTTTTACCCTGAACGCGGCGGTGGACAAGTTGTTAAAAAAGGAGTTTGACCAGTATCGCCGGAAAAACCAACCGCATCCGCTGATGGAACATTACCGTATCAATGCCGTGCCGTTTGCCCACCCCCAACTCGATCAATGGCGTGACGCGCTCAAGGGCGGGGTGGAGTATCTTGATCCGTCGACCAACCTTCTGATTACCGGAGCGATTGACGACGTGTGGGTTGAGCGTGACGGACAACTGATCGTGGTTGATTACAAAGCGACGGCCAAAAATCACGAGGTCAATCTCGACAGCGACTGGCAGTTGGGTTACAAGCGCCAGATGGAAGTATACCAGTGGTTGCTGCGGCGCAACCGTTTCCGGGTCAGCTCCACCGGCTATTTTGTTTATTGCAACGGCCAGACTGACCGATCAGGGCTAGATGGCAAACTGGAGTTTGCGGTCAAACTGATTCCTTATACCGGCGATGACGGTTGGGTGGAGGAAGCCCTGGTGGCGATGAAAAAAACGCTGGATCAGGATGATCTTCCCGCTGTGGGACCGGACTGCGACTATTGTGCTTATCGCCAGGCCGTCAGTTCGGTAGAAAACCAGCGGCATCATGCTGACCAGAACCCGGTGCAACGCGACCTGTTTCCCTGACCGGTTTTTATACATTGCCGGCCAAAATTAACATATGAAATGGTTGGGCATTATTACGGCGGGATTGGCGGTAACGGTGATTGTATTGTTACTGCGATCGTGTGGTTGTATCAGTCCGTTGGGCAAACCAACGGTCCAGAAGGCGCTTCCTTTAGAAAAATATACCTATGCCAATCTGAAGCAGACGCGGTTTTCCGGCAGCCCGATCACGATAGATAAAGTAATCCGCAACGGTGACGGTTACCGTTCGAGACTGTTTTACTTTCGGGTAGACGGCAAAAAGGTGAGCGGTTTAATCAACCTGCCTGATCAGAGCGGCGACCGGCCGATAATCGTGATGGTAAGGGGTTATGTCGATCCGAAAATCTACCAGACCGGCGTC
This sequence comes from Patescibacteria group bacterium, assembly GCA_023380935.1. Classification (GTDB taxonomy): domain Bacteria; phylum Patescibacteriota; class Microgenomatia; order UBA1406; family GWC2-37-13; genus UM-FILTER-34-12. Next base: position 127,013 of record JAMCST010000011.1, on the reverse strand, counting down.
GGTACCCAGCACGGCGGGGAGTATTTGGCCCAAAACGGTTTTATTACCCTGGCGCCCGACTTTTTAGGTTATGGCGAGTCAGACGCTCCCAATGTCGGTGCGTTGGAGGAGCGTTTTCTTACCTACACGACCGTTTTGCAGCTGTTGGCCTCGGTGCAAAATCTCAACGCCGGGTTGGAGGCCGCCGGTCTTCCCGCCCGGGTCGATGCGAGCAAGATTGGGCTGTGGGGCCACAGCAACGGCGGTCAGATCGTGTTGTCGGTACTGGAGATATCGGGAAAACCTTATCCGACGGTGCTCTGGGCGCCGGTGTCCAAGCCGTTTCCTTACTCGATTCTGTATTATACCGACGACGTGGACGATCACGGCAAAGCCCTGCGCAAACTGGTGGCGGATTTTGAAAAGAACTACAACGCGGAGAACTACTCGCTGACCAACTACCTCGGCTGGATCAGGGCGCCGATCCAGCTGCACCAAGGAGAGACTGATCCATCGGTCCCGCTTGCCTGGTCAAATGACCTATATCATAACCTGCAGCAGAAGCAGGTGAAGGTGGAGTACTTTACCTATCCGGGTGAGGATCATAACTTCTCCCAGGGCAGTTGGCCGCTGGTGATGCAGCGCACGGCTGACTTTTTTACAAACCTATAGTATAATATACGGATGGCAAATCGTGGCGTTGAGCAACAACCCCAAAGGATGAAATCAGTCGACAAAATAAGAAAGACCTTGGAAACCCTAGGTTATGGTTTGATGCCGTTTGGGTCGATGATTGGTCCTGTGGATAACTATATTAGTGAAGCCGATTTACCTAGTCAGGTGTTTGAAGCAAAAGACCTGGCGCCATATTTTTTATTGGAAGCATTGCGATTTGCTTTATTAACCATTTGTGTCGGCGGAATGACTAAGGTTCCTGGTGTGGCTATAGGTGCTTATTGCTTAACCGGTTGTTTGGCTACCCATATAACTGATCGGCAGTTATCTTCCCATAAAAACAAATAAATATAAAAAGCCCGCTTGTTCGAGAGTTTTCTATTAACCCGTTAACCAACCTGCCAGGTTGGTTAGGTTGGTTAGAACCAAACCCCGCCGATAATTTGTTATGATTATACCGTATGAAAATCAGGGCGATTCACGCCGAGGAAATTCTGGACAGCCGCGGTAATCCGACCGTGGCCGCCACCGTGGGGTTGGACGACCAGTCAGTTGGTTGGGCCGCCGTGCCTTCCGGAGCCTCAACCGGCAAGTATGAAGCGGTCGAACTGCGTGACGGCGACCAAAAACGCTACGGCGGTTTGGGCGTGTTGACGGCCGCCGCCAACGTCAACCAAAAAATCGCTCCGGCCCTGATCGGACTGGATGTCCAAGACCAGCGGGCGGTTGACGAAACCATGATCGGACTGGACGGAACGGCAAACAAAGCCAGTCTCGGAGCCAACGCCATTTTGGCCGTCTCCATGGCTGTAGCGCGTGCTGCCGCCGCCTCTTTGAAGCAACCGCTTTACGCCTATTTAAGCCGTTTTAATCCGGATTTTTCCGGTCGGTATACCATGCCGTTTCCCCAGTTCAACATCATGAACGGAGGAAAGCACGCCGACTGGGCCACCGACATTCAGGAGTTTATGGTGATTCCGGTGGGAGCGACTTCGGTGTGTCAGGCAGTCCAGATGGGAGCGGAAATCTACCAGCAGTTAAAACAACGCCTCAAGAGCAAAGGATATTCGATCAGCGTCGGCGACGAAGGCGGGTTTGCCCCGCGCGTGGCAAATAACGAAGAGCCGTTCGGCCTGATCAACGAAGCAGTGGTAGCCGCCGGTTACCAACCGGGCAAAGACGTACAGCTGGGAATCGACGCGGCCGCCTCGGAGTTTTTCCGTGACGGCCAGTATCAACTGAAAAAGGACCACCGGGTGGTTGATAGTTTCGGGCTGGTTGAGTTTTATCAGGATCTGCTCAAGCGGTATCCGATTATTTCCCTGGAGGATATTTTCGATCAGGATGACTGGACGGGCTTTGCCGAGACGACCAACCGGACCAAGGGAAAAATTCAGGTCGTCGGCGACGATCTTTACGTCACGAACATCAAGCGCCTGCAGCGGGGCATTGCCGAGTCCACCACCAACTCGATTTTGATCAAGGTGAACCAGATCGGCACCTTGACCGAAACGATCAAGGCGATTTTGCTGGCGCGTCAACACCATATGACCGCCGTCGTTTCCCATCGCAGCGGCGAGACCGAGGACAGCTTTATCGCCGATTTGGTGGTGGCGATGGGGACCGGACAGATCAAAACCGGAGCTCCCTGCCGCAGCGAACGGGTAGCCAAGTACAACCGGTTGATGACGATCGAACGCGAACTGCAGACGCGGGCGCTAATGCCGAAGTTCCCGTTTGTTTTAGATTAACAAGTGGTTAGTTATAGTTAATGAAAGGATTTATTCATTTTATCCGGGAACAGGGCGTGGTCGGTCTGGCGGTTGGATTTATCCTGGGCGGCGCCGTTGCCAAGCTAGTCAGCGCTTTAGTCACTGATTTGATCAACCCGATTCTGGGGTTGGTACTGGGATTGGCCAAAGGACTGGACACGGCTACCGTTAAACTGGGACCGGCCAAATTTATGGTGGGTAATTTTATCAGCAACCTGATTGATTTTCTGGTGATTGCTCTGGTGGTTTATTACGGCGTCAAGTTGTTACGTTTGGACAAGCTGGACAAGAAAAAACCGTCATAATATGACGCAAGACAAACAGACTTTACTGGACTATCTTAGATCACAGCGTTTAATGACGCTGACGACCACCGGGCCAACCGGCCTCTGGTCGTGCTCGGTATATTATGTGGTGGATGACGATTTTAATTTATTCTTTGTCAGCGAATCCACCACTACGCATATTCAAAATACCCGTCGTAATTCTCAAGTTGCGGTAAATATTGCCGACTCCAGTCAAAAGGTCACCGCTAAAAAAATCGGCCTGCAAATTCAGGGGAAAGTCAATGAAGAAAGTAACCGTTCAAAGCTAAAGACGATTGTTTCGATGTGGAATCGGGTCAATCCGGGCCTGGCCGATGTGGTCAATCTGAAGAACATAATCCATAAAGTCATTAACTCCAAGGTTTACCGAATCAGACCGACGCTGATCAAATTATTCAACGAAGCGTTGTACGGAAGCGAAGGGTTCAAAGTCTTTAAATTCTAGTTTTGTCTTCGCCAATTAATCTAGCTGCGTCAGTCGACACGGCGGTTGGATCAGGATGTATAATTACTGCATATGCACGATCAGATCATCTGTCCCCATTGCAAGAAACCGATTCCCTTGACCGAAGCGCTGTCTCATCAGGTGCAGGAAAAATACCAGCGGGAATACCGGCAGAAATATGTGGCGGCGGTGCAAAAAAAAGAGCAGGAGTTGGCCGTCAGCCTCAAGGAAAAAATCACCAAGGAAATGGAACTGCAACTCAAAGACAAGGCTAATGAACTGGAAGAACTACGCAAGCAAAACCATACTCTTCAGGAACAGTTGCTCGAACTTAACCGGTTAATCCGGGCGCTCAAGAAGGACAACGAGCAAAGAGCGCTGGAAATGGAAAAAAGACTGGTCGCCGAACAGGAAAAGATCCGGGAAGAGGAAAGGAAAAGACAGGATGAGGCCAATCGTCTGAAACAGCTCGAGTATGAAAAAAAACTGCAGGAGGCGTTAAAAGCCAATGACGAATTGAAACGCAAACTCGAGCAAGGGTCACAGCAGACCCAGGGAGAGGTGTTGGAGCTCGAGTTGGAACAGCTGCTCAGACAGGCCTTTCCCTACGACCAGATCACGCCGGTGGCCAAGGGAACGCGCGGCGGCGACATTGTCCAGACCGTGATCAACCCGTCCGGCCGGCGCTGCGGTTCAATCATCTGGGAGTTGAAACGGACCAAAGCCTGGAGCGAAGGCTGGATCGCCAAACTCAAAGAAGACCAGCGGGCGCTGAAAGCCGAGGTGGCGATTTTGATTTCCCAGTCATTACCGGCGCCGATCAAGCGCTTCGGCCTCCGTCACGACATCTGGGTGGGTGATTACGATTCGGTGTTGGGACTGGCCACGGCCGTGCGCGCTTCATTGATCGGCGTGGCCGGCGTCAGGCAGGCGCTGGTGGGAAAGACGGAGAAAAAGGAGATCTTATGGAATTACCTGACCGGCGTGGAATTTCGCCAGCGGGTTGAGGCGATTTACGAAGCCTACCAGCAACTGCGCGACGAATTGAAAAAAGAACAGGATTGGTTTACCAAAAAATGGGCCAGGCAGGAAAAACATATTCAGCTCGTCCTGAACAACATTCTCGGCATGCACGGCGATCTCGAGGGCATTGTCGGCAAAACTCTGCCGGAGTTATCCGGCCTGGAGTTGTCGTCCGGCGCCAAACCAGACTCGTCCGAGACCCTATTTTAATCCTATGATCAAAAAAGACCTGACACCGTTTTTTTCCGCGTTTTCCCGTTGGGTCGTGGTAGTCCCGGGTGTGGTGGTGGTCGTGGCGCTGTTGCTGGCCTACCGGCACTATTTTTTCGGCCCCGCCTTTCCGTCGCCGCGCCAGGCGTCGACGCAGTCTTTGCCGACCACGGCGCCGCTGACCGATGAGATAACACCGGCCAGCCCGGCAGCATCAATTAACCTGACCGGGCCGTGGCAGTGTCGCAGTGCCGGCCTGGCCCTCTGGATAAAAAACCATCGGGTTTACGCCGAACATCAAGACAACCATTATCTTTTGCAGGGCGACTGTTTTTATTCGTGGATTGATCAAACCGGAGAAAAAATCTGCGGTCTATCCACTTATGTTGACTTGGCGGATAGTCTGCTGCAAACCGGTCTACTCGATCAGTCGGTGATACAAACGGCAATCGGTGAGTGGTTGCCCGAGGAGAACTCGGGTTCGGCCAGCGCCGCCTTGACTCAGTTGTTTTCCCACTGCCAAAAAACCCCGGTGGACGACGGCCGTTTTACCCTACCGGCGGGAGTTAATTTCAAGGAGTCGCAAATCCAATAAAAAATGTCCTGGCTACGACCTACTTTCCCCTCACGCTAAGCGTGATAGTATCATTGGCGCTGACTCGTTTCACGACCTTGTTCGGGATGGGAAAGGGTGGGACCAAGTCGCTCCGGTAACCAGGACAGGCTAATTATATGGAAGAAGCGGATAAATAGCAAGCGAAGTTTAGTTTATGTCCTTATATAGTATATAATATTGGTTAATGGACGTTCAGGCGAGCTCTCACCACGTACTTCACGCTTTCTGTGTCCGGCCGAACGTTAGATTCGAAGCCCAGAGCGACAACGAACAGGTAATCCTGGTCATCCGGGCCCATCCGGTAACCCAAATTTACTGGATCATCAACGCTTTTGCGTTTGTGATGGCCCTGTTCGGAGCCAACTACTTCATGGTAAATTTTCTCACCACCAGCCAAGTGGTTTTTATCAATGGTTTGGCGGTTGCCGTGATTTTCAGCTATTTATGGGTAAATTTCCTAACTTGGTATTTCAATGTCGGTATCATCACTAACGAAAGAGTAGTGGACGTCGACCTGTCGTCGTTGATTTATCGGGAAGTCACCTACAGCAACCTCAATAAAATTGAGGATGTAACCTCCAAGGGGGGAGGGTTTATCGCTTCTTTGTTCAATTACGGCGATGTCTATATCCAGACTGCCGGTACCGAGGTGAATATCGAGTACATTAACATTCCCCGTCCGGCCGAAGTTGCCAAATTGATTAATCAGTTAATTAACGCCCCAAACTCACCATGATTATCCTGTCCGACTGGTTTACCAATCACGCCGTCTTGGCTTGGTTCGTCAAAGCATTTACCCTGGTGTTTTCCCTAATGTATCTTTTGTTTGCCATTGTCATTTACAAACAGACCCAGATTATGACGAAAACCGTCCAGAGCGACAAAAACGGGTTAATATATCTAGGATCGCTGATCCAGATCGTGATTGGTATAATATTATTAATCTGGGCAGTGCAGCTTTAGTATGATTGATTACCAGGCAATCGCCTATCTGGGAAATCAAGAGGGGAAATACGCTCCCTCGATTATCAAAGAAGGAGGGATCTTCGTGTTTCTTTTGACCGAGCGGCACGCGGCCGCAGCCAATCAGGCCGTCCTGGAAAAGATCGAAGACGCTTTGGTGCAGTCGAACTTTTCCCATCTGGCCGAGTTCAATCAAGCGGTGGATGCCATCGTGCGCGATTCCCGGCTGCCGATCGGCTTTTCCCTGGCCTGCGGTTATTTAAAGGATAACCTGATCTACATCAAGACAGTCGGCGAAGGCGTGGTTTACTTGAAAAAAAACCATCAGTTTGCCCGTCTGATTTCAGGGACCAACAGCGCCTCCGGCTACATCGATTCTGACGATGTGGTAATTTTTTCCACCGTCCAGTTGGCCGATCTCTTGGCCGGTGAAACCGCACTAAAAAAACTGTGTTTGACAGCGGCGTCGCTGCAGACCATGGTGGACCAACTCGGTAAGACGCTGCCGAGCGCCGCTGACGGCGGTGCGGCGTTATTGGTGCAGTTTCAGACCGCCGCCGTCGCCAATCAGCCTGAGCCGCCGGAAACGTCAAACGTTTTTCCTGAGCCAGCGGCCAAGGTCGCAAACCGCCGCCGGTGGGGAAATGTCCAGGAAAGGCTCGCCCAGCTCCGGGCCTACCTGCCGCAGACCAAGAGCCGAAAACTGACCATCGTGGTATTGCTTGTTATTTTTCTCATTTTTGTCTGGAGTGTCGGGTTGGGGGTCAAGCGTCGCGCGCTTGCCCTGCAGCAGGAAAAGATCACCAACGCCAAACAGGCGATCAACGCCAAACTGCAGCAGGCCGATGACGAGGCCTATCTCGATCTGCCCCAGGCACTGACCCGGATTAACGAAGCCAATCAGATCCTCGATCAACTGACCCATGAGGTGAAAAGCAACGACAGCCAGGAGATTCCCGCCTTAAGATCGGCGATTCAGGATAAAGAAAATCAGCTTCTGAAAAAAGAAGAGAAGGGGGCGACCGAGTTCTTTGATCTGGCGCTCGAGGAGAAGAACGCGCGCGCCGACATCATGAGTTTGGATCAAGATCAACTCGCCGCCATTGACAAAAACACCGGCGATCTGTTTCTCGTTTCGCTCGAGAAAAAATCGCTGACGAAAAAAAATTATTCCGCCCTGAAACAAGCAGGCTTGGTCGCGGTATACAACGACGCGGTTTTTGGTTACGGAGCGACACAGGGAGTTGACCGGGTTGACGGCGAGGGCGAGCTTAAAACGGTGATTGTTCCCGATAAGGACTGGGGAAAGATCAAGGGAATCTGGGTATATAACAGCAACGTCTATCTGTTGGATCAGGCTAAGAACGACATCTATAAATACGCCGGCACCAGTGACGGATTCGGCACCAAAACCTCATATCTCAAGCCTGACCAGGCGGTGTCTTTTGCCGCCGCCAACTCGTTGGCCATCGACTCCTCGGTTTATGTCGGTTTTTCCGACCATGTCGTCAAATACACCGCCGGACTGCGGGACGGATTTGTCACCGCCTTTCCCAGTCAAACCATCACGATCACCAAGATTTACACTAATAAAGACCTGGATCGGGTTTATGGTTGGGACAAGCAAAACGGCGCGGTCTACGTGATGGAAAAAAACGGGACTTACGAAAAGCAGATCAATGCTTCAATCTTCAAGAAAATCAGCGATTTTGTGGTTTACCAAAACAACATTTACGGCCTAAAAGACAACAAAATTTACCAGGTGAGCACGCAATGACAGGGGTGGGTTATTGCGTAAAGTCGGCTTCTTTCTTTTGCAGTCCGGCGATATAGGCGGCCGGCACCGAATAAACATAGTTCTGGCGGTTAGTGGTAACCCAGTAATGGTCCTGATCTTGATAATAAGCCTGCAGCCGTATCTCCTGGTCGGTGGTGACAATGATCGTCAGGCCGGCCGGTTCACCAAGAGAAGGGGCGGCGGACTGGGTCAACATGTCGCTGGCCTTGAGGGTTTTTAGGTCGTTGATAAAATAATCGACCTTTTCCCGTTGAGCAGCCTTTCCGTTGACGAACCACTGGTCGTGATTTTTTTTCAGTTCGAGCGACTGGCCATTCTGGATCAGCTGAATCTGTTTAACTTTGGTTTCGTCGGCAAACAGGTGAAGATTAAGGTCGCGGTAGTCGCCGGGAGAAAATACTCCGGTCAGGCCGGTGGCCAGATAGATCTGGTTGTCCTGGTTGCGTCGGATATAGTTCTGGTCCATTCCGGCGTTGTCGCCGACCGTCAGGCTAACCTGGGCGGTTTTGGTTTTTAGCCGGACCGCTTGCTTGCCAAAGCCGAATTCCGACTGATGATTCTTGTTGATCGAGACTAACCCGTCTTTTCTTATGTTCAGTAACGCGTTAATGATTTCCTTGACGCGCTGCGGGTCGGCCGGATAGACGTTGCCCTTGTCCGTTACCGACCATTGCTTGCCTGATTTTTCCAGACGGGTTGTCTGGTCGGCGGCGGTGATTTCGATGCGGTTAATGTCGTTTTTATCTAGACTAATAAGGTAAGGGACCGGCGGCTGGAAATGTTGAGCCACCCGGTCCTTCAACAGGAAAAATCCCGCCAGCAGTACCAGCGTCGTCATCAAGGCCGCGATTCTTTTCTGATTTCGTTGTCTCATATTTTCTGTACAATATTATAGTATGAAATGCGTCGATGACAAGATGATGGTGGCGGCCCTGCGTCGCCGGGATGAAACCATGCTGCGGCGGTTTTACGCGGCCAATCATCGCGCTCTGTTCCTGTTTGTCCGGCGCCAGATCAAAGACGTCCACGTCTGTGAGGAACTGGTGCAGGACAGCCTGGTGGATTTTTTTGAGGGTCTGCGCGACTTCCATTTCCAGTGCTCATTAAGAACCTATCTGTTTGCCATTACCCGGCATAAATTGATCGACTTCATGCGCAAAAAAAAACTCAAAAGGGTACTGTTTTCTTCTCTGCCGCAGTCTTTGGTCGAAGGGTTGAAGACCTTTCTTATTGACGAGGAGTTGGAGAAAAATGCATTGCGTGACAAGATTAATGCGGTGTTGGTACGGTTGCCGAATGATTACCGTTTGGTGTTACGACTCAAATATATCGAAGGAGAAAAAGTCAAAGCCATCGCCCGGCGATTGTCTCTGAAGTTTAAGGCGGCCGAAAGCCTGATTTTTCGCGCCCGGCGCGCCTTTGTCCGGACGTTTAGAGCCCTTGATTGAAGGTTAACAGTTTGCCGTACGGTCAATGCCCAGCGTTCCCCACCAGATTAGCAGGAAATATCGGGAGATTTTTCAGTTGGCGCCCGATCGTCTCGGGCACCCCGGCCTGGACGGGTTATATCAGGACCTGACCCGCCGCTTCAAGACGCATCCGTTTGTTTTTATCGTGCCGTTGACCTTTGGGTTGGTATTGGTTACTTATCTCGTTGTCGGCCCATTCTTGGTCAAATTAACCGATCTGCTCCAATATGGATTTTAGGCAACTGGTGTCCGGTTGGTTGGCCAGCCTAATCATGGTGGTCAGACGAACCGGCGGGTTGATCTTCTTTCCCTATAAAACGATGCGCAAGATCAGCCAGGGCCGTGACTGGCAGCAACTGACGATCATCATCGCCATGGTTTATTTTTATCTTTGGTGGAGTAACCGCCTGCGCCCGCCGGAGTACGCTGCCGGGCCGATCTTCCTGGTATTTTTGTTCGGTTTAGGCGCGACGGTCGCGTTTTTTTCCTGGGGTATCAAACAGTTGCACGGCCACGGCGACTGGCGCGACCTGATCCTGCCCTACTCATATACTCTGGTGCCGACCCTGGTTTGGTTCATCGTCAACTCGACTCTTTATTGCCTGCTGCCGCCTCCGCGTACCCTGTCGCTTTTGGGGCAGTCGTTCAGCGTCGTCTTTATCGTTTTTTCGATCAGCCTGTTGGGTTGGAAGATCATTCTCGTGTTTCTGGCGCTGCGTTTTTCCGGCCGGTTGAATTTTTACCGGATCGCCTACCTCATCGGTCTTTACTTGTGTTGGTTGGTTCCGTATGCATTTTTGCTTTATCGTCTGAAACTATTTAGGGTACCGTTGATTTAAGTCAGATTAACCTGTCAGGTTCTTGAGCTTAAACCAAAACCTGACAGGTTAAAGGTTCGATAAATGATTTTCCCCGGCTAGTCGACTCATAAATTAAATATGCGGACCAATCCGGCCGGATCGGTAAAGTCGGTGGAACAAATCTATGCGGCGGCGCCGCGAGGATTCTGCGCCGGCGTGCGGCGGGCCATCACCGTGCTTGAGCGCGTTTTGGAAAAACACGGCGCTCCGGTCTATGTGCGTCACGCCATTGTCCACAATCGCCGCGTGGTGGCCGAGTTTGAGAAAAAAGGCGCGGTGTTTGTCGAAGACATCGAGACGGTTCCCGACGGTTCGGTGGTGGTTTTTAGCGCGCACGGCACGCCGCCGGCCGTTTATCAAAGAGCCAAAGACAAACAACTGACGGTTTATGACGCCGTCTGTCCGCTGGTTACCAAAGTCCATCTTGAGGCGAAACGATACGCCCGGGAAGGTTACTTTATCGTTTACATCGGTCACCACCGTCATCCCGAGGGGGTAGGGGTGATGGGAGAGGTGGCGCCAGAATCAATCAAGCTGGTGGCTGACCTGTCCGAAGCCAAAGCGCTTAGATTATCCCGGATCGGAAAATTGGTGGCGCTGACCCAAACCACCCTGAGTTTTTCCGACACCACAACCATCGTCGCGTTTTTACGCCGTACCTATCCGCAGATTATTCTGCCGCCGACTTTTGACATCTGTTATGCCACGCAAAACCGTCAGGACGCGGTACGCCAGCTGGCCAAACAAGCGGAGCTGATCATGGTGGTTGGATCGCAGCACAGTTCCAACTGCAACCGACTGAAGGAGGTGGCGCGAAACAACGGCGTGGCCGCCTATCTGGTAAACGACGAGTCCGAAATCAACCCTGTCTGGCTAAAAGGAGTGCGTTCGGTCGGCGTGGCCGCCGGGGCCTCGACCCCGGAGACCGAGGTACGACGAGTGGTTGATTATCTGGCCGCCGGGCGGCCGATCATCAAAGAAATAGTCTATAAAACCGAGGCGGTACAGTTTCCTTTGCCCGCCGGTCTGTCTTAAGTCACATTTATGAAAAAAATCGTCATTTTGGGCTCAACCGGATCGATCGGCACCCAGACTCTGGTGGTGATTAAACGTCATCCCGACCGGTTTAGGCTGGTGGGGTTGGTTTGTCGAAGCCAAATCGAACGACTCGAACAACAGATTAAAGAATTCAGGCCCCGCTATGCGGCGGTGATTGACCAAGAGCCAAACCGCCAACTGTCCGGCGTCAAGGGTGTGCGGTTGTTCTCCGGTGAAGCCGGCATGCTCCGACTAGTCAAAGAAGCGGACTACGACTTGATGGTGGTGGCGATCAGCGGCGCCAAGGGTCTGCGGCCGACTCTGGAAGCAATCCGAGCGGGAAAAGACGTCGCGTTGGCCACCAAAGAGGTGATGGTGCTGGCCGGCGAGTTGATCAATCAAGAGATCAGACGCAAAAATCAGGAGCGAGCGCGACAGGGGAAACCGCCGATCCGGCTGCTGCCGATCGACAGCGAACACAGCGCCATCTGGCAGAGTTTGAGGGCCGGGTCGCCCCGGGAAGTCGAAAAAATCATCCTCACCTGCAGCGGGGGAGCCTTGCGTGGCAAAACCATAAGCGAACTGCGCCGGGTCACGGTGGAACAGGCCCTTAATCATCCCAACTGGAAAATGGGGGCGAGAATCACGATCGATAGCGCTACCTTAATGAATAAGGGTTTGGAAGTAATCGAGGCGAAGTGGTTGTTTAATCTGTCGGCGCGGCAGATTGAGGTGGTGGTTCATCCGCAGAGCATTCTTCATTCGGCAGTGGAGTTTGTTGACCACTCGGTCATCGGCCAGTTCGGCCAGCCCGACATGAAGATCCCGATCCAGTATGCCCTGTCCTTCCCCGACCGGATCGCGGCGCCGCCCAATCATTTTTCCCTGATTAAAATTGGTCAGTTGACCTTCGAACGGCCGGACCACGCCCGATTTCCCTGTCTGAACTACGCCTACGCCGCCCTTAAGACCGGTAGCACCATGCCGACCGTGATGAATGCCGCCGATGAGGTGGCGGTGGAATTGTTTTTGCAAAAACGCATCGCCTTTCTCGACATTCCCAAAATCATTTACCGCACGATGGAAAAACATCAGGCGGAAAAACAACTGTCGTTTGCGGCGATCTTAGCCGCCGATCAATGGGCAAGACGTTACGCCCGCACCGTTATTCGTTAACCGACCCGAAACAACATGAAAATCATCAACCGCCAAATCACCATAAAAACGCAACAATTTCTTGAGTTTATCGACCTGACCGAAATGGTCGAACTTATGGTTAAAAGGACAAAGATCAGTGACGGTCAGGCGTTAATCTACAGTCGCCATACCACGGTGGCCGTGCGCATCAATGAACAGGAGAGCGGGCTTTTTGGGGATTTTCGTGACCTGGTTGCCCGATTGATTCCCCGCGAAATTTACTATCGCCACAACGACCTGGGCATCAGAACGGAAAATCTCAGTTGCGCAGTCGGCGCCTCCGACTGTCTGAACGGTCATTCCCACTGTCTTCATCTGTTGATGGGGACGTCCGAAACGGTTCCCATTGTTAATGGGCAGTTGATGCTGGGTCGGTATCAGCGTATCTTTATGGTGGAGTTGGATGTGGCCCGTCAGCGGCAGATATTAATACAAATTATGGGAAAATGATATGAACTGGATAGTAATTGTGGCCGGCGGCAACGGCGAACGGATGAAAACGCCGGTAAATAAAGTTTTTCTGAGTATTGCCCGCCAGCCGATTATCAGCTGGACCATGCGCGTTTTCGAAAACCACCCGTTGATTGACGCCATCATCTTGGTGGTACGGAAACAGGACATGGCGGCGCTGGACAAAATCATCAAAAAAGGCAAGTTTAAGAAAATCCGCGTCGTTCTCCCATCCGAGGCTAACCGGCAATTGTCGAGTCACAAGGCGATCGACTGGTTGAAAAAAACCGCCGCCCCCGAAGATCTAGTCGGGATTCATAACGCCGTCAATCCGTTTGTGACCATAAAAGAAATCATGGCGGTTTATGCGGCCGCCGGAAAACACGGAGCCGCGCTCTTGGCCCAACCGGCCAAAGACACGATCAAAATCATCAACGCCCAGCAGACAGTCAAACACACACCGGCACGCCAGAGTTGCTGGCACGCCCAAACGCCGCAGGTGGCCAAGTATCATCTACTGGCCAAGGCGTTTAAACACGCCCGACTCAGTCACTTTACCGGAACCGACGATACCCAGTTGTTGGAAAGAATCGGAGTGTATGCCAAAACCGTGCCTTGTTCCAACCACAACATTAAAATCACTTATTATGAGGATCTGATTTTTGCCCGTCAGTTATTCCGCAATTACCATTTAGCCAAAAACTATGAATAAGGTCGGGATCGGTCAGGACTCACACCGGTTTGCCGGGGAAAAAAAACCGCTGGTATTGGGTGGCGTGACGCTCGCATCGTCCGGCGGTCTGCAGGCCAACTCTGACGGCGATGTGATTTTACATAGTCTGTGTAACGCCATCAGTTCCGCGGTCGGCGGTGACTCGCTCGGGACCTGGGCCGACTCCATGTGTCTGAAACAAGGGATTAAAGACAGCCGCAAATTCCTGACTTATATTTACGAAAAAGTCGCCGCCTCCGGCTACCGGGTCGTCAACCTGGCGGTCAGCGTCGAGGCGAAGTTGCCGAGACTGACCATGGCACAGATAAAAAAAATTAAAGTGGAGATTGCCCGATTGGTGCATGTGCGGGTTGGTCAGGTGGGGATTACCTTTACTTCAGGCGAGGATCTGACGGCGTTTGGCCGCGGCGATGGGGTTCAGGCTTGGTCAATTGTCAATTTGGCAAAGGATGCTTAAAGTTAAGGCTTACGCCAAGTTAAATCTCAATCTTCATGTGTTGCCCCGCCGGTTGTCCAGCGGCCTGTTTCCGGTCAGGTTTCTCAACTGCCAGATTAACCTGTTTGATGAACTGCGTTTTGTCAGACAAAATAAATCGATTGATCTGGTCAGCGATGATCCCCGGCTCGACCACGACGGTAATTTAATAGTTAAAGCGGCGCGATTGCTGAAGCATATGTTGGGTGACGAAAATCTCGGCGTCAAGATTAACCTGAAAAAAAATATTCCGGTTAAGGCCGGCTTGGCCGGCGGCAGCTGTGACGCGGCCGCTACCCTGACCGCGCTCACCAAACTATGGCGTTATCGACCGGGTCGGATCGACCTTGATCGTCTGGCCGATCAACTGGGAAAAGACGTTCACTACTGTCTGCGGGGCGGCCTGTGTCAAATAGAAGGGGACGGCGGTCGGGTTGTTTCTTTACCTTTCCGGCTGCCCAGGTTGTGGTTGGTTATCGTTGTTCCCGAACCGGAAAAGCCGGCCACCGCCTGGATGTACGGCCGTCTCAACCCTAACTTGATCGGTCGCCATCTTGAGGAGTTGGAAGAAATCAAAGCGGCGGTCAAGATCAAAAACAAGTCAAAAACCATCGACCATCTATTTAACGACTTTTCCGACGCCGCCTTTACCGCCTTTCCTAGTCTCCGTCAGGTCACTCACAACCTGATCGATGCCGGAGCGAGACAAACCTTGTTGTTGGGGTCGGGGCTGGCGCTGGCCGGGTTTTTTTTGACGCGGTCCGCCGCTTGGCGCGCCTATCGGCAGTTAACTGATAAATATTCGCAAGCCATATGGACACACACAATCTGATTAAAAGGGAACATACTCGGGTGGTTCGAGTCGGGAGAATCAAAATCGGCGGCGGCCACCCCGTCACGGTCCAGTCGATGACCCAGACCAAAACCAAAGACGTGGCCGCGACCGTAAGGCAGGTTCATCAACTGGAAAAAGCCGGCTGTGAAATCGTCCGCTGCACCGTTCCCGACATCGAGTCGGCGCGCGCGCTGGGCGAGATTAAAAAACAAATCAACCTGCCTTTGGTCGCCGATATCCATTTCCAATACCAGATCGCGCTGGAAGCCATAAAACAAGGGGTCGACAAAATCAGGATCAATCCGGGGAATATCGGCAACCGGGATAAGGTAGTCAGCGTGATCAAGGCCTGTCAAAGGCAACATCTGCCGGTACGCATCGGCATCAACATGGGTTCGCTGGAAAAGGACCTGCTGCAACAATACGGCCGGTTCGGGATCGCGCGCGTCATGCTGGAGTCGGCCGCCCGCCAGATTAAAATCTGCGAGGAACTGAATTTTTCCGACATAGTTGTTTCTCTTAAAGGGTCGGATGTCCAGACAACCCGGCAGGCATATTTACTGTTCGCGCAGCGTTATCGTTACCCCCTGCATGTCGGGATTACCGAGGCCGGTCCGTCCTGGTCGGGAATCGTCAAGAGCGCCGTCGGGATCGGCTCGATCTTGGCGATGGGCGTAGGCGATACCATCAGAGTATCGATTAGCGCCGATCCTAAAGAACAGGTGCGGGTAGCCTGGGAAATGTTAAAGGCGCTCAAACTCAGACAAAAAGGCGTAGAACTGATTGCCTGTCCCACCTGCGGTCGCACCGAGATCAACCTGATCGGGCTGGCTCGCCGGGTAGAAGCGGCTCTCGCAAAGGTCGACGCGCCGATTCGGGTGGCGGTGATGGGTTGTGTGGTCAACGGACCGGGCGAAGCGCGTTTTGCCGATATCGGTCTGTGCGGCGGAAAACGCCAGGCGGCCATTATTAAACAGGGGCGGGTAATCAAAACCGTCAGAGAAGCGGATGCGCTGCCGGTGTTTCTGACCGAGGTGAAACGCGTCCTGCAGGAAAAAGGATACATCGAGGAAATCGCCAAAATAAGGTAAAATACCTAACTATGATCGTTTCCTATTCGGTTCCGACCCGGGTCTGGCTTTCCGGTGCTCCTGGCTGGATCTACGGCAAGCCGGTGCTGGCGGCCGCGGTTGATTTCCGGTTGAGTTTGACGGTTCGGGATAGTGACGTAGCCGCTGGCAATCAAGCGGTGGCGTTGGTGGTCGATTGCGTCCGACAGTACCTAAAACAGCAGCGGATCAAGTTTGACGACCGGCGGTTCAGTTATCAGATCAAATCCATGGCTCCGGTTGACCGGCGGCTAGGGTCGACGACAGCGCGGCGGGTGACGGCAGTGGCCGCGTTGCTGGAGTTTTTCGGGCGCAAGCCCTTTCCTCCGGAAGTGATAAACCAGTTGGCCTATCAATGCGAAAAACGCACCGACAACCGCGCCTCCGGAATCGACTCAAGCACGCTATGTTTCGGAGGACTGCTTTACTGTCGTAAGGAATTCGGTTTTCTTAAAACCATTTCCCGTCTCAATCTGAAAATGCCGCGTTCGATCGCCGACCGGCTCTATCTCGTTGATAGCGGTATGGCGCAAGAAACGCCGGTCCAGATGGCGACCGAGCTGGGAAAATTGTATAATAGAGTGCCGCGTCTGACCGAACAGCGGCTCAATCAGATGGAAAAACTCACCAAGAAAACGATCGTCGCGCTGGCAACCGACCAGCCCGCCTTATTTTCCCGTTGTCTGCAGGAAGAGGAAACGATGTTTGAGCGCTTAGGACTGGTTTCCCGGTCGGCCAAAGCCATGCTGCATACGCTGCGGTCCTGGGGAACAGGCAAGATCAGCGGCAGCGGCGGCCGTCGGTCCGGATCTGGTTTTCTGTTGTTTTTGGCCAAGGACGGTAAGCCGCTAGAAGCGGCCTGTCGAGCCAGACGCTGGCCCTGTTATCGGTTGCGTCAGTCGGATACAGGGTTAAGAAAGGAATCGGTGCAATTATGACGATTAAGGTTTCGGCGCCAGGGAAGTTGATGTTGTTCGGAGAGCATGCGGTGGTTTACGGATATCCCTGTCTGGTCACGGCGGTGGACAAGCGCCTGTATGTCGAGGCGGAGAGAATCACGGCCAGCGAGGACGAAATTATCGCTCCCCAGGTTAAAGAAAGCCGGTTTGTATTGGAATCGTTAGCCTATTTCAAGAAGCGGTTTAAGATCAATCAAGCCGTGCGCATCAAAACCAACGGGGATTTTTCCCACCGGGTCGGTTTGGGTTCGTCGTCGGCCGTGACAGTGGCCACCTTCAAAGCGCTGGGTCGGTTATTTGGTCAGGATTTGGACGCCCGTCAGATCTTTGACCTAAGCTACCGGGTTAATCTGCGTAT
The DNA here is from genome assembly GCA_023380935.1 of Patescibacteria group bacterium. Taxonomy (GTDB): domain Bacteria; phylum Patescibacteriota; class Microgenomatia; order UBA1406; family GWC2-37-13; genus UM-FILTER-34-12. The sequence continues at coordinate 109,723 of JAMCST010000011.1, read as the reverse complement.
CCAGGGAGTGGGATCGGGTTTTGACATTGCTGTAGCTACTTACGGAAAAACGCTCTACTTTGTGACCGGAGGCAAAGTCATTATCCCGGTAGCAACGAGACAGCCTTTGGATCTGGTGGTCGGTTATTCGGGGGTGAAGGCCGACACGCCGTTTTATATCCGTAAAGTCAGCGAAGCGTTTCGCCACCGCCGTGTGCAGATGCGCCGGATTTTTTCCGAGATTGCCGTATTGGTAGAGCAGGCGCGGTCGGCGCTGGAAAAAGCCGATTACCGCCGGGTTGGTCGACTGATGACCGAAAACCAGCGCTTGTTGGCACAGTTGGGCGTCAGTATCCCCAAACTTGACACGATGATTGCACGGGCGCTTGAGGCGGGCGCATTGGGTGCCAAGCTATCCGGGGCGGGCGGCGGCGACTGCATGATTGCTCTGGTAACAAAGACGACTAGACAAGCAGTGGAACAGGCGATCAGCGCTGCCGGCGGTGAACTGATCCCGGTGGCCAACCATGCTGCCGGAGTCAAGTTAGAACCATAACCATGCCCAAAGATAATAAAAAAGAACCGTTTGTCGTGGTGGACGAGGCCGACAAACTTATCGGATACTTTGACCGTGACCTCTGTCATCACCGGCCCGACCTGATTCACCGGGCGGTGGATATCGTAATCTTCGACAAACAAAAACGGGTAATGCTGCAGAAACGTAGCCGATTGAAGGACACCTATCCCGGCTATTATGGTTTGTCCGTAGCCGGTCATGTCAAACCGGGGGAAACCTACCGCCAGGCAGCCTTGCGTGAAGCTAAGGAAGAAATCGGGGTAACGCTGCCGCTCAAGTTTGTCACCAAAACCATTTTTCGTAATCACCGGGAAGGCGAGATGACCTCCATCTACACCTGTCAATATCAGGGCGAGTACCGGTTGGATAAAACCGAGGTAGAGTCGGTTGATTTTTTCCTTCCGGACCAGTTGGGAAAAATGGCCGACAAAATCACTCCGGGTAGCATTAACACGCTAAAAATCCTTAAACTCATTGCGTGAAAACCACTGCGATTGCACCATCGAACATCGCCTTTATCAAATACTGGGGGAAGCGTGACGAAAAGCTGCGTTTGCCAACTAATAGCAGCATTTCCATGAACCTCAGTCACCTGTTTACTACCACGACAGTGGAGTTTTCCCAACAGTATCGCCAAGACACGGTGGTGATCGACGGTACCAACGAACGACGAGAAGCCGAGCGGGTGGTGGGTTTTCTTGACCAGGTTCGTCATCGATCCGGATCGGCCAGCTTTGCCCGGGTGGAGTCGGTGAACAACTTTGACAAATCGGCCGGCCTGGCGTCTTCGGCCTCGGGTTTTGCCGCGTTGACCGTGGCCGCCACCAGCGCGGCCGGGCTGATGTTATCGGAAAAAGAACTATCGATCATGGCCCGTCTCGGATCGGGTTCGGCTTGCCGTTCGATCCCGGCCGGATTTGTCGAGTGGAAAAAAGGCAGATCGAGCGCCACCTCGTACGCCGAAACGCTTTTTCCGGCCGATCACTGGCGGTTGTTGGATATTGCGGTAATGGTAGGCGCCGGTGCCAAGAAGATCCCCACCAGCGCCGGCCAGCGTTTGGTTTGGACCAGTCCGTTTTTTCGCACCCGGCTGGCCGGTATGGACAATAAAAACACCCGGCTTAAATCGTATATCAAAACGCGCGATTTCCCTCGTTTTGGTGAGTTGATAGAGACCGAGGCGCTGGAACTGCACACGGTGATGATGACCTCGGCCCCGCCGTTGTTTTACTGGTCTCCCAAAACCGTGGAGATCATTCAGGCGGTGTGGCGGTGGCGCCAGGAGGGTTTGCCGGTGTATTTTACCATCGACGCCGGGGCGAGCGTCCACCTCATCTGTCAACCGACAGGGCAAATTGCCGTCAAAACCAAACTAAAACAAATCGGTTTGATCAACTATGTAGTTAACTATCCAACCGGAGGAACCAGGTTGACGGATCACCACTTATTTTAACTGCGGCAGGTCAAAGCTGCAGCCGTCCGGAGTGCACTGGATGATTTTTCCGCCCAGCACAACGTTAACGATTACCGAAAACACGGTAAAAGCAACAAAAATAAAGAGCAGTCCGACCACCGCGTTCATGATTTTGTTCTGGGCCTTGAGCAGCTTTTCCTTTTCGCCGCTGGAAACGATCCATTCGATGGCCGCCACCACCAGCTGGACCAATACCAGGACGGCGGCGAGGATGAGGACAAACTGGATCGCTACCGAAAACACCTTGCCGATGCCGGCAATCGGATCGCCGCCGCCTGGCGTGCCGGCCGGCGGGTTAACCGTGCCAAAAATATCCTTGATGTCTGCGGCCAACTTCATCGTTAAAAGAACAGGGAAATATTAAATACAAAAGCAATCACCTTGATTATAGTATAGGCCAAAATTACCAGTACCAGTCCGACCACGGCAAAGCTCAGGGCTTTTTGGGCTTTTTTGATGTTTTCCGGATTGCCGCTGGCCATCAGATAAGAAAAAGCGGCGCGGATCACCATTACTAAAAAAATAATGGCCGCGCCGACCATAAGGATGGGAATGATCAGGTTGGCGATCGAGGCAAGGTTGGCAAACCGAGCCGGAGCAAAGGTGGTCGGGTTAATTTGCATATTTCCAGTTTATGAGAAATTAGCTATAATGTCAACTTAAATACAGCAATTCAATCATCCTTAATGGAAAAATCAACCAAGGGCGACGTGCGTTTGCCGGTTCACGTGGCCGTGATTCCCGACGGCAACCGGCGCTGGGCCAAAAAGCATCATTTACCGGCCCTGGTCGGACATCAGCGCGGCTATGACCGGGCCAACCAGCTTGCCAAGCACGCCCGCCGGATGGGAATTAAGATACTTACCTACTGGGCCTTTTCCACCGAAAACTGGAAGCGGGCCGCCGGCGAGGTTAACCACCTCATGGGTTTATTTGAGCGGGCCATCAGTCTTCACCTGCGTGAGGCGTTGGTCGACCAGGTGCGGATTGTCCACCTGGGCAGAAAAGACCGGCTGCCGCCGACGCTGAAAAAAAAGATCAGCGACGCCGAGGAAAAAACCCGGGCCTTCCGGCGCCATTACCTGGCAATCGCCCTGGACTACGGCGGCCGGGACGAGGTCATCAGGGCAATCAGTAAACTGGAAAAGGGCAACCTAGGGGGGCGTGATTTGGAGAAGAACGGTCTGGATCGTTACTTGGACACCAAAGACCTGCCCCAACCCGAACCGGATCTGATTATCCGCACCAGCGCCCAGCAGCGCACTTCAGGCTTTATGTTATGGCAGTCACAGTACAGCGAATACGCGTTTGTCGACAAGTTATTTCCCGACTTCACCGCCGCCGATTTTGATCAATGTATTGCCGACTACCTCGGTCGTCAACGCCGTTTTGGTGCCTGATGCTTTGTTATAATAACATTACATGTTCGCGCCCAAATTCCAGATCACCAATAAAATTCTTAGCAACATTGCCCAGATTGAAGCGGCCGAAGAGGTGATCCGCCACGCTCCGTTGCTGCCGTTGTGGGAGAAACAATTCAAGGAAGACGCGATTGTTCGTTCCGCTTATCACGGTACCCATATCGAAGGCAATCGTCTGCACAAGGACGAAGCCAAAGACGTGTTGTTGGGTAAAACGGTGATCGGCCGGCCGCGCGACATCCAAGAGATCATCAACTACCGTCGGGTGATTGAGGCGATTGACGAAGAGGCGCAGCGCCAGATCGACAAAATCACCGAACCGTTGATTAAAAAACTCCATCGCATTATCGTCGCCAAGATTTTGACTCAGGATCAGGCCGGGGAATACCGCCATAAACAGGTGATCATCCGCAACTCCCAGACCGGCGCGGTGACGTTCCGACCGCCACCGGCCATTGAGGTGCCGTTTTTGATGCGCGAATTTATCTACTGGGTCAATCGGGTAGGGAAGGACGAGATCCATCCGGTGCTCAAGGCCGGGATTGCCCACCATGAGATGGTGCGGATTCACCCGTTTATCGACGGCAACGGCCGGGTGTCGCGCTCGGTGGCCACCTTGATCTTAATGCTGGGCGGCTACGATATCCGGCGTTTTTTTTCTCTGGAAGAATATTACGACCGGGACGCGGTCAGTTATTACGAAAACCTGCAAAAAGCTTCGGCCGGCGACCTAAGTGCTTGGTTGGAATACTTTACCGGCGGCGGCGCGATCGAGTTCGAAAAGATCAAGGAAAAGGTGCTAAAGCTGTCCCGTGACGTCAAGATGAAAGAGCGGTTCGGCGGCCGCCAGATTTACCTGACCGAACGTCAGGTGAAGATTGTCGAGTATATCCAGGAAGTCGGTTATATGCAAAACCAGTCTTTCTTAACCCTATTTCCGGCGGTATCCGAGGATACGGTGCTGCGCGACATCCAGGATCTGGTCAAAAAAAATCTGATTAGGAAAATCGGCAGCACCAAGGCGGCGCGCTACGTGATGGTTTAATCGTAGTATGAAATTTTCTCAACTGGCTTTATACATCAAACAGATAGAGACGACCCGGTCGCGGCTGGAAATCACCCGTCTCCTGGCCGAGTTGTTCGGCCGCCTGTCGGCGGCGGAGATCGAGCAGGTGGTTTATTTGCTGCAGGGTCGGGTGGCGCCGCAATACGTAAAACTAGACTTTGGCATGGCGGAGAAGAGCGTAGTCAAAACCATCGCCGCCACCCTCCGGCTGGAGCCGCGGCTTTTCCATGACCAGTACCGGCGTTTGGGCGACCTGGGAGAAGCGGTCCAGTATTTTAAGGAGCGCTCGATGTCTTTAGAGGCTAACGACCGCAGCGTTGGCGCGGTTTTTCTCGCTCTCAAGCAGTTGGCGCAGATCGAGGGCGACGGAGCGCAAAAGTATAAACAAGCGCAGTTGGCGCAACTGGTTCAGGAGCTCGATCCGTTGAGCTGCCGCTATCTGGTGCGCATCCCGCTGGGCGTGCTGCGGCTGGGGTTTTCCGACATGACCGTGCTTGACGCCTTTTCCTGGATGCTGACCGGCGACAAAAGCCTGCGCCCGCCGATCGAAAAGGTATATCACGTCCGGCCGGACCTAGGCTTGTTGGGCAAGGAGCTCAAGGAAAACGGTAGGGCGATACTGGGTAAGATCGGGCCGCGTTTGTTCACGCCGATCATCATGATGCGTGCCGAACGGCTGTCTTCGGGTAAGGAAATTATCGAGCAGATCGGCCGCTGCGCCATTGAGCCCAAGTACGACGGTTTTCGTCTCCAGATACATTACCACCGCTCCAGTGCGACGGTAAAGATTTTCTCGCGCAATCTCGAGGAGGTTTCCTATATGTTTCCCGACATCATGGCTGCGGCGCGTCAGCAGATCAAAGCCGACGAGGCGATTATTGAAGGTGAGGCGGTGGGGTTTGATCCGGTGCGTCAGACAATGCGGCCGTTTCAGGAAACGGTACAGCGCAAACGCAAGTATGACGTCAGCGCCAAAGCCAAAGAGGTGCCGCTGCGTTTCTTCGTCTTCGAGTTGCTGTATGTTAACGGTGTCAGTTACCTCGAGCGTGAGTTTTCGTTGCGCCGTAAGCAACTGGAGACGGTCTTGGGCCGGACAAAAAATCAGGTGATCTGCCTGACGGATCAGCACATTGAGACGCAGCCGGCCGCGATTGAAGGCCGGTTTGAACGGGCGATCGGCGCCGGACTGGAAGGAATTTTAGCCAAAAAACTGGACGGCGTCTACCAGCCGGGAGCGCGGGGTTGGAACTGGATTAAGTTTAAACGCAGTTATTCCGCCAAGATAAACGACACGATTGACTGTCTGGTGATGGGTTATGATCTGGGCAAAGGCAAACGGACCGGTTTTGGCATCGGGGCGTTTTTGGTGGGCGTGTATGATGAGAAACGTGACCGTTACCTGACCGTGGCCAAAATCGGAACCGGTCTGACCGACGATGAGTGGCATCAGCTGAAGCGCCGGACACAGAATGTCAAACGTCAAGACTGCCCCGCCAACTATCTGGTGGATAAATCCATGGACTGCGACGTGTGGTTGCAGCCGGCCATTGTGGTGGAGATCCGGGCCGACGAAATCACCCGTTCGCCGGTCCATACGGCTGAACTGGCGTTGCGTTTTCCCCGGTTGGAGCGGTTTCGCACTGATAAATCACCCACGGACATTACCACGGTGGGTGAGCTAAAAGAAATGGCGGTTAAAGCCGCTTCGGTTCAAACAGAATGATGGCGCCAGGTTTTAATGAGGCGTACGGGATACTCGCCAAAAAAAGATAAGGGGCGGCGTTTCATTCTGCGCGCCGACGCATAGTTGATCACGTCACGGGTAAAGCCGATCTTCCCGCCGGCCTGATGAATGTGAATGGCTAGATCAATGTCTTCGTGTACATGCTCTTCCCGGGTGCAGACCGTATCCTTGACCTTTTCCCAGATGGACCGGCGTAAAAACATGTTCGGACCGATCAGGGGCGGATAGCGTTGATAAAGGGTCGCCAGGCGTTGGTAGATAACGGAAGGGAAAATCGACCGGTTGGGAAGGTCGTAAAACCCGATTGGTCCGGAGCCGGCGTCAGACGCAGTTGTTTCAAAAAACCGGCAAATGTTCGCTACCCAGTCGGTCGGTGGTCGGGAGTCGGCGTCACAACGAGCAATAATCGTAGTGCGGCAGGCGTTAAAACCGGTGTTGCGGGCAAAGATCATGCCTTGGCGGGTTTCGGTAATGATCCGGACGGCATACCGGGCGGCGATGTGGCGTGAACGGTCGCGGCTGCGGTTGTCGACCACGATAATCTGGTCCGGTTTTAAGGTTTGGCGGGACAGGGCAGTGAGACAACCGCCAAGATAGCGTTCTTCGTTGTAACAGGGGATGACAACAGTGACGGTCATATTAAGATTGTATACCGGTCATAGCACAATTTGCAAAAACAAATAGACAAATGGAGCGTACGAACGGTTATGCCGTTAAACTATCATTGAGTGAAGCCTGATTGTTTGGGTAAGGCGCCGGTGACGCGATGCGCTATAATAACACCATATGCGTCCTTTTTTTTCCGTCATCGTGCCGACGCTGAACGAGGCGCGTTACCTTCCCCGGTTGCTTAACGACCTAAGCAAACAAAGCGAGTCTGACTTCGAGACGGTGATTGTCGACGCCCGTTCCACCGATCAGACGGTCGAACGCGCCCGCGGCTACGTCAAACTGCAACTGCGCTTGTTCCAGATGAAAAAGCGCCAGGTCGCCAGCCAAAGAAACTACGGGGCGTTCAAGGCCAGAGGGCGGTACCTGGTGTTTCTGGATGCCGACAGCCGCATCAAACCCAACTTCCTGCTGCGCCTGAAACAGGTGATCCGGCGTCGTCCCGCGTTGCTCTATATTCCCAAAATCAGATCCAAAGACAAAGCCCTGCCCCATATTAACTTGCTGATTAACTTAAGCAATTTGATTGTGGAGTTGTCCCAGTTTACGCCGCGGCCGTTTTCTACCGGCGGCAACATGATCTGGGAAAAGCAGTTTTTTCGTTTAATCGGCGGGTTTGACGACCGGCTGTTTCTTTCCGAAGACCACAACATCATTTCCCAGGCCAACGCCTGGGGAGTCAGAGCCCAGTTTGTCTCGCGCATCAGCATTAACGTCTCATTACGCCGGTTCAAAAACGAAGGACAGCTGGTGCTTTTCTATAAATACATGGTCGCGGCGGCTCATGTGCTGTTGAAAAAGAAAATGGACAAACGCCTTTTCCGTTACGAGATGGGCGGCGGCCAGTATCGGGAGAAAACCAACCATCAGTTGAGCCGGTTGATCCAGCTGCGCCGCTATCTTAAACAGGTGGAAAAGACGATTAAAGACCTGGTCGTGGTCGATATCAACGGGTGATAAATCGGCTTAAAATCGGATAATGGTCGGAAAGCTGGATGTTGATTTTCTCGGTTTGCCGCAGGTTTAAGCCACGGTAGAAAATATAGTCAAGCTTATGATTTTTTCTTCCCAACAAGCTGATCAGCTTGTCGCCCCAGCAAATGAACGGATTATACTTGGTGCCTTTGATGCGCTTGAAGGTAAAGTTAACGTTGCGGGTGGCTTCGCGTAACTGATACCGCTGCATTAAGCGCTCCAGCTTTTTGCGCCCGTAAGGATAATTAAAGTCACCGGTAACGATGAGGGCCGGGTTACCACGCAGGCGGCGGGTTTTGGTCAGGAGTTGGTTAAGCTGTTTGAGGCGAATTCCGTTCAGCCCGAAGTTGGAAAGATGTAGGTTATAGACGATGATTTTTTCCCGGCCTCCGGGCAGGGCAAACCGGGTTTCCAGGATGGTGCGGGAACTGTTGTCTCCTTTAAATGTCTTGACCAGGGCAGAAAGCAGTTCGTAAACGCTTTTTTTCAGATATAAAGCATTGGAGTTGATAAATTTCACCGGACTGTTGCGGTGGTAAAAGGTGGCCTGTCCGTAAATCCGGCCGAACTTGAGAAAAGAATTGGAGTAGTCTGCCAGGCGATAACCGTAGTCCTCGATCAACTTCAGATTAATGTCCTGGGTATCAACTTCCTGTAGACAGAGGAGGTCGGGATGATACTGTTTCAGCACCGGACCCAGCCGAGTGAATGCCTGGTTAAACAGGACGTTATAGGTGAGCAGGCCAATTTCCATACTTGAATATTATACAAAATTCACACCGGCCAAGACATCTGAGTTATCCACATAGAATTATTCTATTTTATTAGAGCGGTAATAGGCTCCAAGATTGAGATGTTATAATATAGGACATCCTATAAAATAGAGCTATTTTTCTATAGGACTTGACAATTGCCAGCAACTTGTTTATAGTTAAAAATATGATCAATACGCGCTTATTTCCTACTCGTAGCGGAAAAAGATTGGAAACGGGTGGAAAAAAGGAGTTTACCGAGTTTGTCAGACGGCAGTTTAGCCAACTGGTGAAGAAGAATCTGAATATTCCGGTAACTTTGTATCAGCTATAAAAAATAAGAGCATCACTATCGCTCGTATAGAGGGGACGACGAGTAGTAATGCTCGTTAATTAACATAGCAAAAAAAGCCGGTTTTGTCAAGAATTGATTGATAAAGATTGTTGTAGAGCCCCAATTAATTAATCTGGTAGATCGTTGCCTTACCGTCTTGGCTGCGAAAAATCCGTTTCCCGATTTGAGAAAACTTGTGTTCGTAAAGTTGTGGGTATTTGTTTCTTTCCAACGGAGTGACGATCACATAGTCTACCTGGTATTTGGCCAGTAGCCGTTTGGTTTGACTAAGGTCGTGGGATTGATAAATGTTGACAATGTCGTCGATGCGGCTGCCGACAATATTGGGTGATCCGCGCCAGAGCCATTCGTGCACCCACCAGCCGGCCACCGTCGGCAAACCGGTATAGGCGGAAATGCGGTCATAATCGGTATAAGAGTCGCCCTGGGCTTCAAGGATGACCGGTTGTCCCTTGATGTGGCGATTCAGATAGTCGATGACCTCTTTGTCGTCCGGGCTGGTGGTGAGCATCCAGGCGTCGCCGGCCAGTTGGGGCGGCCGGTTAAAGTGGCCGTAATAACCCGGAAAAGCAAAAAAAGGATAGAGAAACACGAGAACAAAGGCCGCCAGCAAGAGCAATTTGCCCAACCAACTTCGCCAGCCGCGCCACTGGCGCAGGAGAAAGAACACCCCGGTAGTGGCCATCCCCATCATGATAAAAGCCTGATAACCCAGTTTGAACATGGTGTTGGCCCGGAAATGGGCCGGATAAATGTCCTTGATGTAGAAAAACTCGGGGATAATCACCAGAACGGTACCAAAAGAGAAAAGCAGCAGGAGATAAACCAAAGGAAAAGGCAACGGGCGGGACCGGAGTCGCCGGCGCGCTGCGATAAACAACAGGACAAAACTGATCCAAAAAAAGCCCCACAACACAAACAGCATCCACAGCGGATCGGGTTGACAGTTGCCCGGTTCGAACAGGAACGGCCCGAGTTGGCGCAGCCGCACCAAAAACTGGGGACTGCAGTTGAGCCCGATTCCCGACACAAACGGTTTAAAGAAAAAGGAAAACGGAAAAGAAAACAGCAAAAACGCCGCGGCCAGCAACGCGGCGCTGAGCAAAAACAGGTCGGTGGCTCGGTAAAGCAGGAAAAACACGATTAGTCCCAGCAAGAAGTAGATCGGTCCGTCAAACGCATTGGTCATGTAGTGCACCGCGGTGAGAAAACCGAGCAAAAGGGAGTTAAAAATTACGCGTTGAGAGGTTGAGGCGGTTTTGGGTTGGTGGGTTGCGTCGGAAGCCCCCATAAACAAGGCCAGGAAAAACGCCAAGGTAAACAGGACAAAGGGGATATCAAACACGTGACCGTGCAGATCGGCCACCACATAGGAATAGGCAGGAAACTCGTGGATGGTAAAGGGAATAAACCGGGTAGCGTTGGGATACCAGTATTTTTCCGGATGATAGCCGGAGAAAATCTGCCAAAAAGGCAGCGGCTGGTCCGGCGGGTAACCGGTGGTAAACAGATAAATGGTGTGCAGGTTGCCGGCCAGGTTGACGATAAAACTGCCCAGCAGGCCGTATCCGATCAGCGACCTTACCTTGATCGCTACCCGGTTGACCAACGACTGCAGAAAACTCACCAGGTTAAGCGCCAAAGAAAAACTTAAGGTCATGGCTTGGGCGAAGATCGAGGCAAGAATAAGATTGTATCCGGTCGCGGGGTTGACCCCGGTCAGTTTGATCAGCACCGCCCCGGTCAGGTGGCCGAAATAGTAGTAATTAATGGGAAAGCCGTTGGGATTTTGTCGGTCGGCCGACAGCCACATGTCCAGCGGCGGAAAATGGCTTGAACGCAGAATCGAGTTGATGAAGCCGAAATCCATATATTTTTCCAGGCCGTGGATCGAGGGTTCCTGGCCGCGGACAAAGGCCAGAAAAAGCAGCGCGGCCAGAAACAAACCCTCTTCAACCCCGATGATTACCCAGTTGGGACGCGGTTGGGTTTGACTCGCCCAGCGTCTTTGGCAGTACAGTGACACCAATAAGCCCAGACTGACCAGTAGGTATAGGCTGGCCTGGGTAAAAGGAGTGAGGCGGACAATACCCAAAACAAACATCAGATAGCTGATCAAGACAACTCCGCCGGTTTTGGCAAACGGATAACCCTGATCGGCAAACCGGTGGAAAAGCCGGCGCGTCAGCGGAAAGAAGATTAATCCGATCGCCAGCCACCAAATATACCAAGATAGGGTAATGACAACCCAGCTCATAACAAGACATTATATATGATAGAATAAAGGCCATGGACAGCAAATTTCAGCCGTCTTTATTTGAAAAACCGCTTTACGATGGATGGGAAAAAACGATCTTAGCTCATGAACGCCGCGGACGGCCGTATACCATCCTGATGCCGCCGCCCAACGCCAACGCTTCGCTCCATGCCGGGCACGGCATGTATGTGATCGACGACCTGATGATCCGTTACAAACTCATGACCGGTTGGGCAGCGCTGTGGGTGCCGGGCATGGACCACGCCGGTTTTGAGACCCAGTATGTCTACGAAAAAAACCTAGCCAAGCAGGGCAAATCGCGGCTTGATTTTGACCGCCAGACGCTTTTTGCCAACATCTACCAGTTTGTCAAAGACAACTCCGGTTTAATTTACCAGCAGTTCAAGCGGTTGGGATTTTTGGCCCAGTGGAGTCGTAGCGTCTTTACCCTGGATCAGCCGGTACTGGACGCGGTGTTCGCGACTTTCGTCAAAATGGAACAGGAAAAGTACGTGTACCGGTCGGACTATATTGTCAACTACTGCACCCACTGCGGCACCTCGTTGTCCGAGTTGGAGGTTGATCATGTCGAGCGCACCGACCCGCTTTACTACATTAAATACGGGCCGTTTGTTCTGGCCACGGTTCGGCCGGAGACGAAGTTCGGCGATACCGCCTTGGCGGTGCATCCGCGCGACAAGCGTTACCAGAAATGGGTGGGAAAGGAAATCGAGGCGGCCGGCTTGCTCGGTAAGTTTAGAATCAAGGTGATTGCCGACACCTACGTTGATCCGGAGTTCGGTACCGGAGTGGTCAAGATCACCCCGGCCCATGACCATAACGACTTTGCCGTGGGACAACGTCATCACCTGGAGATCAAATCGGTGATCGACTTTTCCGGCCGGCTCAACCACCGGGCCGGTCCTTACGCGGGCCTAAAAGTCAAGCAGGCGCGTGGACGCGTGGCCGACGATCTGAAACGCGCCGGCCTGCTGGAGAAGGTCGACGAGCATTACCAACACAGCGTTACGGTATGCTACAAATGCCGGCGCGACCTGGAACCGATGGTCGTGCCCAACTGGTTTATCAAGGTCGACAAACTGAAACAGCCGGTGCTGGCCGCGGTTAAAGCCAAGGCGGTTGAGTTTCATCCCAGACGTTATGTCAAACAGATGAACCAGTGGCTGAAAACCATGCATGACTGGCCGATCAGCCGCCAGATTGTCTGGGGAATCAGAATTCCTGCCTGGTACAACGTCGACCAGAATCCGGATCTTTACGTGGTGTTTTTGGATCGGGAGAAAAAACAGCAACAGGGAACAATCAAACGACTGCTTCAACAACATGATTTGGCCGAGATTAAAGCCGGTCTCCAAAAACTGATGGCCGACAAGGCCGCGCGGTATGTGGTCAATGTCAGTTGTCCGGGCGAGCGTTTTCTCCAGGAGACCGATACCTTTGACACCTGGTTTTCATCGGGTCAGTGGCCGTTGGTGACCTTAAAAAAAACCGAGTACCAAACCCGTTACCCGACCGACATGTTAGGGACACTGTCCGACATTCTGCCGTTCTGGGTGTCGCGCATGATGATGTTTTCCCTGTATCTGCGCCACCAGGTGCCGTTCAAACACGTTTACCTTTGGTCAATGGTCGCGGATGCCCAGGGACAGAAGATGAGCAAAAGCAAGGGTAACGTGATTAATCCGATCACCCTGGTTGACCGTTACGGAGCCGATGCGTTCCGGGCGGCCTTGATTTTTGGCACCAGCGCCGGCAGCAAGGTCAATCTGGCCGAAGACCGCGTCCGGGGCATGCGCAACTTTGCCAACAAGGTCTGGAACATCGGTCGGTTTCTCAACTTGAACACGCAGCGTACTGCGGCAGATGATCAATCAAAGGCCACTGGCGCGGCGTCGACCAAAATCATGAAAAAACTGGAGCGGGAGTTTAACGAAGAAAAACAGAAATACGGGCGGGCGATGGACAGCTACCAGTTTGCCCGGGCTTTGGGTCAGGTTTACCAGTTCATCTGGCACCGGTTGGCCGATTATTACGTCGAACAGTTGAAAGCCGCCCTGCAACATGGTAACATTGAGGTTCAGGAAAAATTAACGGCAGTATATCTGGCCAATTTACAGATGTTGCATCCGTTCATGCCGTTTGTTACCGAGGCCGTCTGGCAGGTGTTTAAGGGAAAACATGCCAGCATTTTGAATTCCCAGTTTTAATATTTTCATATGCCGAAGCGTACCTATCAGCCCAAAAAGACAAAACGGGCAAAAAAACACGGCTTTTTGCACCGGATGAGGACAAAAGGCGGTCGTGACGTTCTCAAGAGGCGCCGAGCCAAAGGAAGAAGGAAAGTTACCGTATGATCTTATAATTTAGAGTTGAGTCGGCGGTCTCAACGCGCCTTTAATCCAATTTTCAGTTAATCAGTCATGCTACAACCAAATTTTTTCAACTCTTTGTTCGTTTTCCCGATTCTTAATGTGTTGATGCTGTTTTACAAGTTGTTTTTGAGCCTTCACCTGCCGGGCGCGTTTGGTTTTTCCTTGATCGCTTTGACAGTGGCGGTGCGTTTGTTGGTCCATCCTTTTTTCCGGCAGCAGCTGGAGTCGTCAAAAAAAATGGCCGACCTGAAGCCTCATCTTGACCGACTCAACCTTAAACACAAAAACAACCCGAAGAAACTCCAGGAAGAGCAACTGAAGTTATACCAGCAAGCCGGAATCAATCCGGCCGGCAGCTGTCTTTTCATGATCATCCAGTTTCCCATCTTCATCGCGCTTTACCAAACCCTGTCGTTGCTGCTGGTGAATGGACAAAAGGTGATTACCGACATCAATCGTGTGGTCTATTTACCCTGGTTAAAAATCAACGCGGTTGATCCGTGGTTTTTCGGATTGAATCTCGCCCTGACTCCGGCCAAGGCCAAACTTTGGGTCTATTATTTGATTCCCGTGATCACCGGGGTGTTGCAGTATTTTCAGACCAAGACGATGACGCCGGCGATGGCGGCGGCTCCAGCGGAAAAAAACGCCGACGCCAGCAAAAAAGACGGAAAAGCCAATCAGACCGGGGATTTTCAGAAAGCCATGAACACCCAGATGCGCTATGTTTTTCCCCTGATGATCGCCTATTTTGCCTATACCTTGCCGATCGGCCTGTCGCTTTATTGGAATATCTTTTCCATTTTCGGCATTTTGCAGTATCGCCAGATGAATGCCGGTTCGGCCAAAAAACCCGCTAATTAATATTATTAATTTTACGTTTTACTTATGGACAAAGTTTCGACGATTAAAACCACGACCGAAGCGCTGTTGGCCCAGATGATCAGTCAGTTCGAGGTTAAGGTGGAAGAGGAGGACGGTTTGTTTCATGTGGTGATTAAGGCAGATGCCGAAGCCCCGACCATTATCGGCCGTCACGGGGAAACCATCCGCTCGTTGCAGAAGATCCTTGAGGTAATTTTATACAAGCAATTCAGTGAGGCGGTGAATCTGCTGGTGAACGTTAACGACTACCGGGAAAAGCAAAAAGAGCGCCTGCAAAGTATGGCGGCGGATGCGGCGGAGCGGGTCAAGGAAAATCGCCAGCCAAGCTACATGCGCGGATTTTCCTCGTACGAAAGAAGGGTAATTCATGAATTCGTCACGGCCAGTTACCCGGAAATGACTACCTATTCGGTGGGAGAAGGCCGCGACCGCCGGCTTGTGATAGACTTAAAGGAACATGAGTCATCAGGAGAAACGGCCGCCGATCAGCCGACCGAAGCTTAATTTGGTTTGGTTGATCTTTCTGCCGGGACTGATCGTCTTCGATTTTTTCTATTACTGGATCAACCGTTCCAGTTGCCTGGAGTGCAGCAACGTGACCGAGTTTATCCGCAACTCGTCGTTGAGTTTTTTCATCGTCGTTCAGCTTTACCAAACCCTAAGAAAAAAGTCAAATCCCGACTAGATTTTTTTATCGCTGCAGAGTAGAATTTTATCATATGACAGAGCCGATTCCCGGCAACGGAACGCCCACCGAGATCGACGTCTTAAAGGCCGAAGTGCGGTCGGCTGATTTTACGGCGCAAAAAGCGGCCGAAATGCTCAACAATGCCGTTCAGGCCGCCGGAGAAACGCGGGCCAAAATCGAGTTAAGCATCATCAGTCAAGGTAAAGTTCCGGATCAGTTCGCAGGCGACGTCAACGACAAAAACAGCGATAAGGCCAAGGCGCACACAACCCGTACCGCGGTGATCAGGACCCTATTGGCCGTCCAGGAGGGGAAAGCGCCGTTGCCAGACCTGCTTCCCAACGGCCAACCGGCGCCGGCCGAGCTAAAACAGCTGGCCCAGTCAACTCTGGAAAAACTTAGCACCAGCATCTCCCTAAGCAATATTAACGAACAGAATGCTCCTTATTTACACCATCTGATATATAGGCTGGTTAACGGCGAGATAAATAACGTAGAAGGTTTGGTGGCCGAGTTTAATCAGTTGGCGTTGTTGTCGCAACTGTCGCCGTCGCTCTACGGAGAACTGCAACAGGCAATGGTCATGACCGCCGTGGAAAACGGTTGGGACGCCCCCCGCATTAATCGTGAGTTCGGTCTGGAAAGAACCGGAGCCACTGCCGGGATGAGTGAGTTTCAGGACAGGTCGTGGTTCTGGGAAAAATACCCGATGGAAAAAGACCGAAAACTGATTAGTGCGCTTGCCTCACCTAAAGCCTTTGAGGAGTATGTTGAGACTGAACATAAGGAATTTGCTCGACAACAAAAAGAACCTCATCACCTATCTGATAAGGAAGTCAACGCAGAGTTTTCCACCGACCTGAAACGCCGCATTACCATGCTGGTCGGTAAACTTTATCAGGATGTTGATGAATCAGCGCCGGGCGAGTTTGTCGAAATGATTGAACAAAAACAAGGGGTTTATGGTATCACCTACTTGCGGACGGCGTTTGAGAGAAAACTATCCGGTATTATGCACGCGACCTTTTCCCAAGACTCGGTCGTTAATAAAATCCAGTGGCACAACGAAAAGCAGGTTGTCTATGACACCCTGGTTTCGGCTGAACCAAAATATAAAGATGTAGAAAGCGGTAAGGGTAAGTTTGAAGTAGTTAAACGCCGTTATACTTGTTTTACCGAGCCAAAGCAGGTTGATTTTAACGAGTATTTTTTGGGAGTGGTTAACAGCGTGGCCACCAACATTGAAGCGCATCGTTTTTTGCACAACGCTGGTGCCTTGTCTCACCAGCCGCCCGACGAGCATGGTTTTTACGGGCGACTGGAGCAATATGCCGACCAAATGATGGGACAAAAATCGCATGACGAGGCATTGCATTTGGTTGATGCCGATAAAATGCTGACTGCCTCGCGCCTGGAGGATAAGTTTATGGAGGCGAACTTTGCCAAGTACAACTGGATCCACCAGCCGACCATGGAGACGTTAGATTCGGAAACTAAACTGACGCCGGTGGAAACCGAAACATTGGAGTCCCTTGAGAAGATATACAAAGATCTGTATCGTGAAGACCCTCAAGAGGCTAGGCAAAGAATCAGGCGGGCGCTAGCCATGGCGCGCGGCGACAATTATAGTTTGTCGATGCGCGCACTTGAACTGGGTGCGATTGCCGACCCGCCGAAAAACCCGGATGGCACACCGAACTTTGCTTCCTATACCAAGCGGGATGCCCAGATGTTTAAGGTTTTTAACCAAATGGGGCACGAGAATCTGCGTTTTTCTTCGGAAAGCCTGTTGGTGGGCAACCTGCTGTTTTTGCCGGTAGAAGGCAAGGACCTGCGTCAGTTGTCAGCCTGGGATCATAGCAAGCTCCGTGATTACATGAAAGACGGCGTTAACTCGTTTAACAGCGGCAAGTCGGCCGATGACTGGAAAAATGGACGCATGCGGTTTATCGACTGGATCAATCCGGCCAGAGTGGGGAGTATCTACTCTCGGGCCGGTTGGCGCGACTTTAATTCGTATGAGCATCATTTGGTAAAACCGGGAGGGAATCTTGACGTGGTTAAATCGTGGAAAGCCATTGAGAATATCGGGGTTGAGGTAATGAAAGATTTTATCACCAGTCCCGATACTATTGCGACGACGAATTTTTATAACAAGGACGACAAGGTCCAAGAAAATAATCGTAGAGAGTTGTTTACCCACATTTATAGACGTTATTTTGATCACCAGGCAACTAACGATACGATCAAAGAAAAATTCGCCGCGTTGGAGAAAAATAAAGACCTAGCTGGTTCTTACAAAACTTTCTTTTTCGATACGCTGGCACGGGCAATTGACCAAAGAATTCCCACCAAGTTTTTGCGTATGGAAACGACCAAAACCGTTTCCGGCCGGGAACGGTTATGGGAAATTATCAGGAAAAACGGCGGTTTTACCGGAGATCAGGGCCTGGTTCAGTATGATACAGCCATTAAAGATATCTGTATTGCCGAAACCATGTTGAGAGATGAGATAACCAAGGCGATTCAGCAAGCCACCAAGCAAGGTAAGAAAATGGAAAATATCGATCTTGGAAACCAGTATGAATTAACAAGAGAAAAACTTAACGATTATTTAAAGAAACTTGTCGGTGGGGATACAGAACGCATCGGGAGAGCTCTTAAAGTCTATGATGAAAATAAAAAGTATATTAAGGAGAAGGCTTATCTTGAAGAATTTGCAAGAACGTACCAAGACGACGCCAAAAAAACGCCATTTCCGTTTGCCATTGCGGTTGAGGAACTGGAGCGCAGTCTGTTGGCCCATGCAGCCAGCGGTGACAGAACCATTGCCCGGGCAATCGGCGAGATTGCCGCAACCGAGAAAAACGTGGCCGGATCAATCTCCAAATTGTTACCAACCCTAGTGGAAGCATCACGCGACGGAAAGCAGAATTTTTCGGAGATCGTCAAACTAATTGATACCGCAAAAAAGATGGTGGAAAGCATGCATGGTCCGGAAGCGGCCCATCGTTTAGCTCACCACATGGCGGCCTTGACTGTTGCCTTTTTTAAGGCGGATGCATTTTCCAAGCCCTATGGGGGAATTTTTGGCACCAACAAACTCAACTCTTTGGCCGCCGAGTTTGCCGGTCGGGGACAGACGGTTTGGGAGTGGGACAGCCGGACAATCGATCTTTTTTGCACCGCCTTGGAAAGCTGGCATATTTTACCGGTGCATCCTTACGAATTGCAAAAAACGCCCACCTATGAACCATGGCCGGTAAAAATAAAATTACCGTTAATAAAAGAAATTGAGTTTAATTTGCCGGATCATTTAACCATTCCTAACAAAATTAAGATCGGCGGTAAAGAAAAACAGCTATTTAAAAAAGCGATTAAAATTCCTCTTCCGTTTCGGAGAAGAAAGGCTGATTACAAATGGTGGTCGGAACAATTAAGACAAGAGTACGGTGGCGACGCCCGGGCTGTAATTTTTGATATGATCAATCGATATATCCCGATTGCCTTGGTGATTTTGCTTGCCTTTTGGATCCAAAAGGCATTTAAAGAAGCATTTGGAAAGAAAAAGTAGAATCTGCTATCATTAATATTATGCAGCGTTTCTGGCGTTTGATTCCTATTTTGTTAGTGGTGATTGGTTTGTTGGTGTTTGTTTTTCCTGCTCGTGTTTCGGCGGCGACGGGTTGTAAATTAAAAACACTGTGGGGGGCCAATGTTGCCGATCTTGGGCGTTGCCCGACCGACTATTATTGGGAATGCAGTCTGCCAGGTGGCAATCAGTGTTGTGCCACCGAAGATGATGCGCGTAAACTAAATCTGCAGTGTAGTAACTACTCGACCGCTACTTATAAAGAAGGCTGTGTTGACAAGAGCGCTTTTTTGGATCTTGATGTGTTAGCTAACTGCCCTAATGGTTATGGATATGTTTGTCATACCATCAGTGACATTCGGGGTTATGTGGGTAGTATCAAATGCTGTTTAAACGAAGAGGAAGCCGTGAAAGCACGCTTGCCATGCAACGAATTCCAGAGCCAAGGACTATTAAAAAACGCCTGTATCGATAAGGGATTGTACTATCGTCAGGGAGAAAGCTATTGTAATAACGGGAAAGTTTATACCTGTGCTGGAAACAACACTCTTCAACTAAAAGAAGAATGTAGTTCCGACACGGTCTGCAGCGAAACCAGGGATGTTAATGATAATATTTCCGCCGCATGTCAACCGCGCAACGAAATCGGTGTGACCTGTGGCGATCCTGAAGGCGTGGGTAATAGTAGAAATTGTTGTTGTGTCGACAGTTCTAGTCCAGCCTCTGATTTAATGGATACGGCCAGTGTTGCCGGCGATAATACTTCGACAAGCTTGGCGGACAAAATTGCCGGTGTACTAAAAAGCATTAGTGAAAGAGTTAATCCCGCAACCGCCCAGAAGGATAACCAGATTATGAATGCCTGTCTTGTGGGAAGCATGCCGGATAATCCGGACAACGTTTGTTCTTCCCAGCAATGTAAGTGTGTTTATGATGAAAACGATAGACAGAACGCAAAATGTAACAAGTATACCGATCCGGTTGAGTACGCCAACTGCGTTAACGACTATCGCAACGCCGCTCTTTGTAATGATTATTTGGGGCAAGCGACCGAATACAATAATTGTGTTAAGTGTGCGGTAGAAGAAAAAGGTTATTGGAGCGCGATCGGTTGTATCCATTTCCGAAGCTGGCAGGCGCTGATCAGCGAGGACATTTTTCCCAAAGCCATTGGTCTGGCCGGCATCATTTCTTTGCTCTGTATCATTTACTCTGCCATCTCCATCCAGACATCAGCCGGCAACGCGGAAAAGATCAAAAAAGCCCAACAAAATCTAACTGCCTGTATTACCGGATTGATTCTGATCATTTTCTCGGTCTTTATTCTTCGTCTGATCGGAGTCAGTATTCTTGGAATTCCGGGATTTGGTTAAGTCCGATTAAGATGTGTTAGTCGTTAGTCGATTGGGTAGGTTTTTTGGGTCCTCCTAATCCAGCCGCGTAGCCTTTTACTCTTTTAAAAACATTCTTGTCCAGTATTCCCCCTAAGCCGTCCTTAACTCCTAAAGCGCTTAGGCCCAAATTAATGGTGCTAAACTGACCAAGCACACCCATTCCTCCACCTAGAGTTGATGTGATTCCAGTAAACATGGTGCCAACGCCAATGTTCAGCGGCATCGGTTTGACTCCGGTAGCCTCTTTTAGTCCTTTAATTAAATCAGGGATGGCAAATAGCAAAACCCCGCCGACAATCGTTTGAAAAGCGCCGGCATCAAAATTAAACAAAAACGGCGGTTTCCAGGCCATGCCGGCTTGGGAAGTGTCCATACTGATGATAATCTGCGCGACCATCAATAACAGCACAAAAGCCGGGAAAGTCAATAAATTCAGGGCCAGATTTTTAATCCAGCTGGAAAACGAGTTTTTGCCCGGAACTGCCTCCAGAGCCAGGATCAGCGGCGAAAAAATCACCAGCAGAATCGTGCTTAAATAAGTGGAAAGAAGCATGAAAAGAATCCGAAAATAAATAAATAACAATGAGAGAAGTAGCAAAACCACCACGATTAATCTTCCAGCGTGAGGGAGAATTAGTGAATCAACTAGATATGTTAAGGCAATAAGAATAACCCCTAAGGCTAAGCTGACTACGACAGTGCCGGTTCCTGCCCCCACTTTAGCAATAAAACTAAGCTTGCTTAGTGAGCTGGCTTTAGTTACGGCGTAATTAAGGATTTTTTGACCCAAGCTTAACGGGTTAAGGTATGATGCTGCTGACTTTAATGCCGGTAGTTTGCGCGACGCCAAACCGCCGGCCATCCCAATCACCAGATTCCCCAAAACAGAATAAATTACGGTATTAATGGCGGTTTGAATCGCAGAAGGCAGAATTCCATATAGGCTGTTTGCAACATCAATAATGGTGCCAAAATTGTTGCCAAACGGCGATAAGTACTGCCAGAGGTTAACATTGCCCCGTAAAAAGTCCTGCGGTTCCAGGGTGGTGAACTGGTTGTTGGTCTTTAACAGCGTCACGACCAGTCCCATACAAATATACATCAGGTCGATCATGAAACCGGCAATGGCAAAGGAGAAGGTAATCAGTAACAAGGCAATGACGATCTTGGGCAGGGAATTTTCGATCGAGATAACCGTCTGTGCGTTGATCTTGGAGCGGAACATGATCATAAACCCAATCGTTACCACAACCAGCACCATGATCATCATCACGAAGTTACGGAATAGAGTCCAGATCGGCCTGAAGCCACCCAGCGCGGCAAACCCCACCCCCTCGGCCGCATAGGTTTTGGGGATAAAGCCGGCGTTTTGCAGACCGCTGATCGCCCAATGGATGCCCGAGGCCGGCGGCTGGGTAAACGGTAGCACCAGCAGGCTGCTAAGAAAGCCGGTGACGCTGTGGTTGACGTTGGCATTGCCGTCGGCCGGGTTGTCGGTGCAGGCCTCTCCGATTAACCAGCAGTTGGTATAGCGGTACAGGGCAATGTCGATTTTCCCCATTTCAGACGAGTTGAGTTCGGGATCGTTAATGGTCGCGTAGATCTTTTCCCGGTTGCGCTGTACCGGGTCATAGGTATGTAGCTGTATCTTGTCCTTATTGATGAAATAGAAGAACAGATTAATGATCACGAAATAGGCGATCAGGACAATGATCGCCTTTTTAGCGATTCTGAAGCCACGGGCAATAAACGGTTTGAGTAAGGCGATATTATTAAACACAGGCATAATCCATTGTACGGCAATCGCTTAACGCTTGTCAACGGTTCGCCTTCACCCCAAAGGCGGCCACGTACTTCGGATAAGGGTAAAGGCTGTTTTCGTTGAACGGCTGCGGGTTTTGGAAACGGCCGTAAAACGGATCCAGCGCCCAAACGTTGTCGTTGGCGTCCACGTCAATCACCCAAAAAAAATGGCCGCATTTGCCGCAGCTGGGGCTGTTGTCGGCATATTCCCCGACTGTTACCAGAGTCCAGCCGTCGGCCAGATACTGTTTCAGGGTGGAAACAATCTGGTTGGCGCGGGCGCCGTTAAAAAGCAAATATGGAGTCGTGGCGACGCCGTGATCGTTTAGGGTTTGTTTCAAGTCGTTGACCTTTGATCCGGCGCAGCCGAGAGTAAACTGTTGCTGACGATAATAATCAACGGTGGTGGGAGGAACAAAGCCGGGTTGAGCGTATGAAGCGATCACCATGGTGGCGGTGGTCGGGCCGCAGCCGGACTGGCACAGCGTACAACCCTGCGGCAGGGGATACTGGTCATACTGGCCGTTGCACTGGGCAAAATATACCAGGTTGTCAATGGTTTTGACCGGGGTGATGGCGGCCGCGGTACTGGACAACGGCGCCGGGTTGGCCAGGGTGGGAATCAGATTGTCAGCGGTACTGCCGCCGATGGGAATGGAAAAGAGCGAACGAAACAGCTCGGTCAGGTCGGTGGCATCAGTGGCGGTGCTGGCGGTTGTCGAACTCGAGGACGAGGTGGGTGATGATGAAGGCGCGACGGTTGCAGATATGGTGCTTGGCTGATCAACAAAGAGCGCCGGGTTGTTGATCTGGCCGATCAGGTCAGTGGCCCGGGTCCATTCGTCAATCTCTTTTTGGGCCAAATAGGTTTTTCTGGTCAAGACATATTTGTCCAAGGTCGACGAGTAACTAATCTTCAAATTGTCGGTATCGTAAACCGCGCCGTTTTTCAGATCGTCAAGATTGGGCGGCGGCCTGACCGGTACGGTGGATTGCTGGTAGTCAAAGTTGTCGGTGACTATCGGAGTAATGACCGGGAGTTGTCGGTATTGGGCGGTTGTGTCTGCGGTCGTGCTGCTGGTAGGAAAACGGGTGGAGGGCAGCGGGATGGCAGTAACGGTGGGCACAACGGTTGTATCAGTGACGGGGCGTTGGATCGACCGGAGCCGGCCGATGATCACGACAATAGCCAAGATGACTGCTAAAACAATCAAAGCGGCCAGGACGATTTTTTTCATTGAGTTTGGTAGTACCACCACAAATAATCACAGTAGGTGCGGTTGCCCAGTCTGGCATACGGGTAGGTGCAGTTGCCGTGATAGCGCAGCCCGGCCCGGTTGACCTCGGCCTGGGTCCAGCTGGTGGCGCCGGTGGCAGTGCTGTCGGTCTTTAACTTCAGGGCGGCGGCGTAGATATTGTCGCGCAGGTCACAGGGATTGGGCGTGTGCGTATAGCCGCCGTAGGTATTGACGCTGCGCCCGTAGATGCTCCAGGCATTGGGGCAGTAGCCGGTGCACTGGCCGTTCCAGCAGCACTGGGGGCAGTCGGTGCGGCCGTTGCTGTCGCGCCCGGTGGTCATCTGCATCGGGCCTTGTTCGGAACAGCTGGCAATCGGACAGGTAAGTCCGCTGCCCGGAGTTGACTGGCGGGCAATCGCTTCCGGCGAAAGGTTAAAGGCGGACGGGTTTTCGATCGAGATCACCGCTTCCAAAATCTTTTCCGGCACGCCGACCTTTTGCGCCGCTTCGTTCATCAGTGCCGTCAATGAACTGGCGCCGCCAGCCGATGCGGTGGGGATCAGACTGGGAACAGCGGTCGGCGTGAGGGTCGGAAGCGGCAACGGGGCGGTGGCGGCAACCGAAGATTGAGTAGGGATCGTGGTAGGCGCAGGTGAAGGGATTGGAGTTGGAATAACCGTTTCCGTCCCGGTCAAACCGGACACATCAATATTAAACAAGCTGGCAAACAGCTCCTGCAAACTGGCGCCTTCGTCGGTGTTGTCAAGCGCGGCGGTGGTGGGGACAGCCGTCGGGGTTGACAATAGCGTCAGCTCGCGGTTTTTTTGGTAGATATTTTCTTTGTCGGCGACAGTTTGAGTCGTTTCCACCGGAAACAGATTCTGGTCGCTGATCAGACCTGACAGGTTGTGTTGTTGGGCCCAAAGCGAGATCTGTGCGTCCGCCTGGTTGGTGTGTTTGGTGATGACGTACTGGTTAAGCAACGGCGAGTACTCGACGCTGAAGTCAGACGAAACATAAGGCAGGTTTGGTTGCAGCTGTTTGAGCGTGACGGTTTGGTTGCTGTTCAACAAGGTAAGCTGGCGGTAGTCTAACAGACCATTGTTGGCCGCCGCGGCGTCAGCCGTCGGTTTGATGCTGATCGGAAACAGGGTGGGCGAGTTATTGCCAACTTGGATTACCGGCTGGGCAACGCCGGTCGGTCGCAGCCGAAAAATAATTAGGACAATGAGAATTAGAGATAAAACCACCGCCGCCACCGCGATCAATTTCTTTATCATATATTGACAATACCGGAGATTTCCTCCATAATAAAAATATGGCCGGTTTCTTTGATTTTATTAAAAAATCCAGCAATCAATCAACAGTAAAAACAACCCAGGTGATTCCGCCGCCCGCGACCGCTCCTCCTTCTGCCAGCGGCGTAGCCGACAGCGGTTTTGCCGTTCCGGTCGACCATTCTCAATCATATAGCGGCATTGGTCATCCGAGCAGCGGATCGGCCTACAGCGGAATTGGTACACCGCCGGGTCGCCCCGTTCCCACCGAGGCCAAAGCGCCTACCGCGTCTGCTCCGGCCACCCGGCCGCCAAACGCATCGGATAGACCAACCGGCGCCAGTCTCAACTCCAATCTCAATGACAAAAAACGCAGCGATCTTGACCTGATGACCCATTTGACCCAGCGGTCCAATCGGGTGTTTTTATCGGCCCAGACCAAGGCAAAGGAGCTCCAGAGCGAGTTGATCGACAGCGAGCATCTGTTGCACGGGTTGCTCTCCGATGGGGAGATCTATAAACTGCTGGTTGATCTTAAACTGCAGCCGCAACTGGTCGAGGAGGAACTGGCCAAAGTCTATAAAAAAGGCAGTCGTCTTCAGTTGCCCCAGATGGCGCCGCGCGTCAAACGGATCATCGATAACTCACTGGTAGTGGCGCGTAAGTTGGGTTTTGAGTTTATTTCCCCGGAGCACATTTTGCTGGCGCTTTACGAAGAAGGTGAAGGAGCCGGCGCCCGGATTTTGGCCAAACTGGGTTTGAAAAAAGAGGAACTGAACAAGAAAATTCTGGGGAAAAAGGAAGGATTGGAAGAGCAGGACGCCACTCAAGGACGTCAGGCCAAGAAGAGCGCATTGGAGCAATATACGATTGACATGACGGCCAAAGCCGCCCAGGGGTTGCTTGATCCGGTGGTGGAGCGTTACGACACGATCGAGCGCGTCATCCATATTTTGTCAAGACGCACCAAGAACAATCCCGCTTTGGTCGGCGAGGCCGGGGTGGGAAAAACCGCCATTGTTGAAGGGTTGGCGGAGAAGATTGTTGCCAAACAGGTGCCGGAGCCGTTGCTCAACCGACGGATTTTGTCGCTGGATCTGATGAGCCTGTTGGCCGGCGCCTCGCACCGCGGCGATTTTGAAGAGCGGATGAAAGACCTGATTGAAGAGGTAAAAGCGAGCAAAGGCCAAATCATACTGTTCATCGACGAGATCCACAACATCATGGGAGCGGGAGGCAACGAAGGCACCAGCGACGCGGCCAACTTTCTCAAGCCGGCCCTGTCCCGCGGCGAGATGCAGGTGATCGGCGCCACCACCCTGACCGAATACCGAAAATACATCGAAAAAGATCCGGCCCTGGAGCGGCGCTTTCAGCCGGTGATCGTTCCCGAGCCCAACGAAGAACAAGCCATCAAGATGCTCAAGGCGATTAAGGGTAAATACGAGGCGTTTCACCGGGTGCAGATTCCCGACGAGGCGATCGACGCCGCCGTGCGTCTTTCCAAACGTTATGTGGGTGACCGGTTTTTGCCGGACAAGGCGGTGGATTTGATTGACGAGGCGGCTTCGGCGGTGCGCTTGCCGATGATTTCGTTACCTGAAGAGATCCGGTCGTTGGAAACGCGGGTAGCCGAATTAAATCAGGAGCTCAAGGAAAGCGAAAAGTCCACCGATCAGGTCAGGGCGAGAATTTTACGATCAAAGATCGCCGACATCCAGACCCAACTGAACGATAAAAAAGAGGAATACAACCTGAGAAAATCCCAGACGACCACGGCCGTGAGCGGCGAGATCATCAAGGAGATCGTTTCCCGCTGGACCGGCATTCCCATCGCCAAGATCAGCGGATCGGAAATGGAAAAGCTATCGCATCTCGAGGAAATCATGCACCGACGCCTGATCGGCCAGGACGAGGCGGTGGCGGCGGTGTCCCAGGCGATCCGTCGCGGACGGGCCGGCCTCAAATCGACCCAGCGTCCGATCGGCAGCTTCGTATTTTTGGGACCGACCGGTACCGGAAAAACCGAACTGGCCAAAACCTTAGCCGATATTTTGTTTGGCCAGGAAGAGGCAATGGTGAGGTTTGACATGACCGAATACATGGAAAAACACGAGGTGGCCAAACTGCTGGGCGCGCCGCCGGGCTATGTCGGCTATGAAGAAGGGGGAAAGCTGACCGAGGCGGTGCGGCGCAAGCCCTACTCGGTGGTGTTGTTTGACGAAATCGAAAAGGCCCACCCTGACATTTTCAATATTTTGCTGCAGATTCTTGACGACGGTCGTTTAACCGACAATAAAGGGCATACGATTTCCTTCAAGAACACCGTGGTGATCTGTACTTCGAACATCGGATCACCCATCATCCAACAGGAGCTGATGAAAGCGGGAAAGAGCGAGATCGAGGAACCGCCGGTACTTTCCACCTATACCTTTTCTCCGCGGGGAAGAGAGATGCTGACGATCGGCAATAAGATTTTTGAAAAAGACGGACAGACGGGCAAATGGAACGAAAAGATGCTGCTTGACTACTTTTCCGGCCAGGAAATCGAGGCGGATGCGGTTGGGACAAAGATTGATTTTCCCATCCACGGATTTGACACCCACGCCATTTCCGCCAGCGGCGTCGAGATGATCACCAAGGGCAAAACGGCTTACATGCGCAACTCCACCACCGGCAAAACCTGGAAAACCGCGACGTTGGTTAATCTATTCAAAGACAACGTGGTAATCAATGCGCTTCCGGACGCGCCTGACGAACAATTACCCACCGCCATGCTTAAAACCCACGCCTTTAGTCCCGACGACAAGGAGATCGTCACCCACAAGGACCGGTATTGGGTGCGGGAGATGAACGGGAAAAACTGGCAGACCGGTTTGTTAAAGGACTACTTTAAGGACAGCGCCGTGGCCGGCGGCAACTTTCCCACCGCCTACTGGGACATTCACGCTTTTTCGCCGGCGGGTATCGAGTTCGTCGTGGTGGCCGATACCATCTGGTACCGTGAGGCCAAGACCAATCAGTGGTTAATGAAACCGATCCAGCAGTACTTTGGCCAGGATTTCCCGTTGGAAAAACAGATCCAGGAAAAACAGCGGGTGGATGACGAAGTCCAGAAAAAACAGTTTGTTCAGTTGCGCACCAAGGTGATGGCCGAACTGCACAAGTTCTTCCGGCCCGAATTGATCAACCGGTTTGACGAAGTAATCCTGTTCGAGCCGTTGCGCTTTAGTCAGATGAAGGCGATCGTCAAACTGCAACTGAAGTCAGTGCAAAAAGCGCTCGAAGAACAGGACATGGGCTTCAGTTATTCCGAGGCCGCCCTCAAAGAAATTGTCCGGGCCGGGTTTGATCCGGTGTTCGGCGCCCGGCCGTTGCGGCGGGCGATTCAGAAACTGGTCGAGAACCCGATTTCCAGCCTGATCATTGAGAAAAAAATGGCGGCCGGCGACCAGGTAACGGTAGATTTCCAGGGTGACGGCTTTGTCTTTAACGTCGAACGGCTAGTGATCGTGGACAAAAGCCCATCTCAAACCGTGGAGACCAAACAATACCAATGCCGTCAGTGCCAGACGGTGTTCAGTACCAAGGTTTATCCCAATGCCACCATCATCTGCCCGAAATGCGTGTCCCGTGCCGTAACGGTGGTCGAACCCAAAAAAACACCGGAAGATCAGATTAATCCACCGTCCTCACCCAGCTCATCCGGTTCAGATTCAGAGGCACCGGCGGCCCAGGCGAAAAAAATTGTCAACTAATACCATGAACAACTTTACCCCGCTTGACCTAACCCGGTTTCAGGAACGCCCAGCCGCCGCACCAGTTAAAGAGGGTGGGAACAACGTTGTCCTACTGGTGATTGCCACGATTACGGCGGCCGTACTGGCGGTGATGCTGTTTTTGCTGATTCAGAATAAACTGCGCCAGTCGACCACCAACGCCGTTCCGGCCATCGTCACGCCGGCGCCGGTCAGTCCGACGGAAATGCCGACCGCCATACCGATGCCGATCACCAGTCCGTCTGCGACCGGTGAAGCCAGCACCGCGCCGGGACTGGTAACCACCATCGTTCCGCCTTTGGCCACGGTGACCCCGGCTTCGGCATCGCCCACGTTAGCCCCTTCGGTGACGCCATGATCGATCTGTCCCGTTACCAGGTGATCGGATTTTTCTGCCTGATTGTCGGTCTTTACTTAGTGTCACGCCGGACGACCAACGCGTTATTTATCTTTTTGCGGCGCGTTCTGACCGGAGAAAAAAAAGTGTTCGTGGTAGTTTCGTTGCTCTATTTGCCCGGTACCATTCTCCACGAGTTTGCCCACTTTCTCATGGCTACGGTATTGATGCTGCGGGTCCGGGAAGTAAGGATTCTGCCGGAGTGGGAAAAAAACTATATCAGACTAGGACGGGTGTTGTACGAAAAAAAGGACTTTGTCCGAGGTATTTTGGTCGGAGTGGCGCCGATCTTGGCCGGTGTGGGATTTTTCTGGTGGCTGGCGCTGCTGCATTTGTTCCCGTTGCCGCAGTGGTGGATGACCCTGATGATGGGTTATGTGATCTATACGGTATCGTCGACGATGTTTTCTTCAAAGCAGGACCTGATCGACCTGATTTATATCGTTCCCGTTGTCCTGCTGGTTTTTGGTATTATTTACATATTGGGGATTGACCTTGGCGGTCTAGTCACCAGAGAACGTTGGCAGATAATCGAACAGGTAACCGCCCAGATTAACGGTTATTTGCTGTTATCGGTGGTGATTAACGCCGCCCTTTGGTTGATTTTTACCAGTTTGGCAAAACCGAGACGATGACCAGAATCTTAGTCCAGCAACTGAACATTAACGGTCAAATTATTACCGGTCCGTTGGGTAGCGGCTTGAATACGCTTGGCGACGTGGTTAACCGTCTGGTGACTTTTATCTATCCGCTGGCCGCCGGCGTGTTGTTTCTGATCATTGTGTGGGGCGGTTATGATTTTTTGACCTCCCAGGGGGCGGCGGATAAAATCAAGTCGGCCCAGGCCAAAATCACTGCCGGGATCATCGGTTTTGTCTTGCTGCTGGTTTCCTATCTGTTGGTCAAGCTGGTGGCGCTGATCTTCGGCCTGGGAAACGGCATCATTTAGGTTGTAAATCTGGGGAGGATCGGCTATAATAAAGACGCGCAAATATGTATCAGTTGCTCATTAACGGCTAAGCTAGCAAATCATCCCGGCAGCGGTCGGGATTTTTTTTGTCCATAAAAATGAAAGAAGCACCCATCGTCATCTCGGTTGGCGGCAGCCTGATTGTGCCCAACGGCGATGTCGATACCCAGTTCCTGAGCCAGCTCAATACGTTTATCCGCAAGCATGTGGCGCAGGGCAAGCGCTTCATCTTGGTGGCCGGCGGCGGCAGCATTGCCCGCATTTATCGTGACGCCGGCAAAAACATCATCGGCCGGGTGACCAACGACGACCTGGATTGGTTGGCGATCCATCTCACCCGGGTCAACGCCCATCTGCTGCGCACCATTTTCCAGGACATCGCCCATCCGCGCATTATCCAGTACTACAACAGGAAGTTTGATGCCTGGAAAGAACCGATCATCATCGGCGCCGGCTGGAAACCGGGCTGGTCAACCGATTACTGCGCCGTAATGGCCGCCCAGCACTATAAAGCCAACTTGATCATCAACCTTTCCAACATCAACTGGGTCTATGACCGTGACCCGAAAAAGTACCGCGACGCCAAAATCATCAAAAAAATCACCTGGGAGGAGTTCGAACACCTGGTGGGGAAAAAGTGGACACCCGGACTCAATGTTCCGTTTGACCCGATCGCTACCCAACGGTCGAAAAAACTCGGACTAACCGTAGTGGTGACCAACGGTTCTGATTTTGCGAACACCGAGAAAATTCTTAACGGCGAGGAGTTCCGCGGCACAATCATCATGCCTTACCGAATCGACGCGAGTTTTTATGACCGCGACTACTATACCGGTAAGAAAGGCGAGCATAAGATAGCTACGGTGGAGTCGCGGTTCGGCCGTTGGTTTCACGGACTGGCGAATCTGTATCGGGCGCTTCTTATCAAGCTGTTTCTCAATCCCAAAACCTGTCTGGACGTGGGTTGCGGCACCGGCGGTCTGGTCAAGGCGCTGCGTCGCTTGGGGATCGAGGCCTACGGCGTGGAACTGTCGGCCATTGCCATCAGTCTAGCCAACAAAACCATCCAACCCTATCTCAAGCAGGGGAACATCAGCCGGTTGCCGTACCACGACAACCAGTTTGACTTGGTTTTGACCTTTGACGTGATGGAGCATTTGGAGCGCTCAAAGATCCGTCAAGCGCTCAACGAAACCTTCCGGGTGACCAGACGTTTCATCTACCATAAAATCTATACCACCGAGAACAGCTGGATCAATCTGCTGCACGGCCGGGATTTTTCCCATCTTTCGGTACTGTCCCAGACATACTGGAAAAAACTATTCATGGAGCATCCGGGCGTGGTGTTGCAGCGCAAGGGATTTTTCAAGCTCCCGAGCTTTTTCGAGTCGGTGTTTGTGTTGCGGAAGAAATAATTCATCATATTAATGACCGTCATCTATGACTTTGCGCCGCCTGCGTTTTAACCATTTCCGCAACTTCGACCAGTCGATGTTTGATTTTAGCCCCGGCCTGACCGTGGTGAAGGGCGAAAATGCCCGCGGCAAGACCAACCTGCTCGAAGGGATATACTTTTTCGTCAACGGGGTGGGTTTCCGGGAAAGCCGCGAGGAGGAGCTGATCACGATCGGCCATCAGACGGCCGACGTCGTCGGCCGGTTGGGCGGAGAGGCCGACTTGTCTTTCCGTCTGCGCCTGACCAAAAAGGCGGCCGGAGTAGAAAAACAGTATCTGATCAACAACAGCAAAAAAAAGCCCCAGCAGTATCTGCGCGAGCAGACCAAGGCGATTTTGTTCGCTCCGGAGCAGATCGAGATCATTACCGGTCCGCCGGACAAACGGCGCGACTATTTCAACAAACAGATCGGCCTTTATGACCTGGCGTACAAA
Source organism: Patescibacteria group bacterium (assembly GCA_023380935.1). Taxonomy (GTDB): domain Bacteria; phylum Patescibacteriota; class Microgenomatia; order UBA1406; family GWC2-37-13; genus UM-FILTER-34-12. Next base: position 78,148 of record JAMCST010000011.1, on the reverse strand, counting down.
AAACGCCTGGTGAACTACGAAAACGCGCTGCACAAGCGCAACAAAATCCTTGAGACCCAGCGCGACGAGCAGCGCCTCAAAGACGAGCTGGCGTTCTGGAACCGCTATCTGGTCGAACAGGCCACCGACATTACCCAAAAGCGCCAAGCTTACGTTGATTTTCTCAACCGCCATTCCCGGCTTGACCACAAGGAGTTCGGCATTTACTACCACAAAAACGAGATGACGCTGGCCAAACTCGAGGAAGTGTTTGAGTCGGAGCGGCGCTACCGGCGCACCCTGATCGGGCCGCAAAAGGACGATTTTTATTTCTTATTGAAAAATACCCGGGACAAAAACCTCCAACACTTCGGCGCGCGCAGCGAACAGCGCCTGGCGGTGTTTTGGTTAAAGATCAACGAGATTAATTATTACGAAGAGAATTATCACCACATGCCCATCTTGCTGCTGGATGACATCTTCTCCGAACTGGACCGGAAAAACAGCGCCATGGTGGTCGAGTTGGTCAAAAAGTACCAGGCGGTACTGACCACGACCGGGGAAACCATGTCTCAGTTTGCCAATCTGCCAAAATCCGTCATCGCTTTGTAGTAAAATAAGCACCAGGAGAGGTGCGAGAGTGGTTGAATCGGCCAGTCTCGCCACGGGATGAACCCGTGGCGTCCCGAGTTTATCTCGGGAAGAAAACTGGTATGGCGGCACTAGAAACTTAATTACCGATCGGGGAAAACGCCCATGTTTTTTTACGTTTACATTTTAAAATTAAAGAATAACGATTGGTATACCGGATATACCGTTGATCTAAGGCAAAGGGTTGTCGATCATCAACGGGGCAAGGTTCGGTCGACAAAGGCCTTTTTACCGGTCGAATTAATCCATTACGAAGCGTATAAAATAGAAGAAGACGCACGCAGACGGGAAAAGTATTTAAAGACGAGCGACGGTAAGCGCTTTTTAAAACAACAGTTATCGGTCCTATACTCTAAGATAAAGACCTAGGTAAACCAGGAGAGGTGCGAGAGTGGTTGAATCGGCCAGTCTCGAAAACTGGTATGGCGGCAACGTCATCGCGGGTTCGAATCCCGCCCTCTCCGCCTTCGCTTCGACGAAGCTCTGAAAGAGCGAAGTCGAGCTTCGCAAAGCTTCGGCGAGACGAAGTCCGCTTATGTATTATGTTTATATAATAATTTGTAAAGATAAAAAAACATATTTGGGTTGCTGCGATAATCTTAAAAAAAGATTGACTCGCCACGAAAAAGGATATGTGTCGGCAACTAAAGATAGACTACCGGTAAAACTCATTTCCTATTTTGCTTTTTCCAACCGATACACTGCTTTTAACTTTGAGAAATACCTCAAAACTGGCTCCGGAAGGGCGTTTATGAAAAGACACTTGTTATAATTTCTTTATGCCAATAATCTATAAGGAGACTAAAGACTTAGATTATGAAAGGGTGGTTGATATTTTTTATTCGGTTAAATTCTTAAAACACCCTCACAAAAGAAAAATCTATAAAAGAGCAATCGAAAAAGCTTTTCGTAATTCTCAATACGTTGTCGCTGCTTATGATAATGATAAATTAATCGCTTTTGTCAGAGTTTTAACAGATAAAAGTTTGTTTGCAACTATTTGGAACCTAATCGTTTCTCCTGATTACCAGATAAAGGGAATCGGTCAAACACTGGTGAGAAGATGCCTTGATAAATACCCAAAGCTTCATTTCTTTACCATTGCCGACAAATCAGTCTATAAATTCTATGAGAAAATGGGATTTAAGATTCATTCTCACGGAATGTATTTAGAAAAAGGACGGAAAGTTTGCTTAATTTATAATTAAAAAGTTCCAGACTCGAGTGCTCCGCCAAGATAAATAATATTGATTATCAATATATTATCGAATGAAAAAAGAAAAAACTTTTCTTGTATTAGGAACTGGAGCTAGCGTTGATGGATTTTCAATAGACTATCGTGATTTATATTTTGATTCTCCAATGGATCAGAATTTTTTCAATACAGCAATAGTTAAAAAACTATATAATCAAGCAAAATTTCCAGCATTACACTTTTTTCAAAACATTAAGCAATTTAGTTCTTTAGAGACAACATGGTCAGATATTGATCTAGCTTCTAAATTAACAAATAATCAAATTAGTGCTCAGAGAATTATCTCCTTAGAACACGAATATCAAAAACTAGAAAAATTATTTCAAAAAAAATCTGAAATAGATGATAATTTTCGAAACAATATTAATTGCCAACTTACGTGGGTTGGAAAAGAAGGTTGTGTTGGGCCATTAGCTCAATGGGAAGCTGTACAGCTTATTCTTCAAATCTATGGGAATCTTCAGCTACAAAAAGAAATATTATCAAGTTTTTTAAATTTATTACTTAACTCGAGTGATTTACAAGGAATCTCGACTTTTAACTATGATAATTCAGTTGAACAGGCATGGTTCAAAGGAAAATTTACAGAAAGATTATATTATTTTAATTCTAATCATAGCGTAGGATATATAAACGGAATTCCCCTATTTAAAATGCATGGTTCAATAAATTGGAAGGCTACTTTTAATAATCAATCTGGTTGGAATTTTGAAATTCCTAGCAATATTGATTCAAAAATAGTAGAGCAAAAATATAATCAAGGTCAATTTATTAATGAAAAACCTGACTATATTCAAGAACCTACTATTATTCCACCTGATCTTTTTAAACAAAATATAACTCTTGATCTTCAAAATGATAAAAAATCAATTTTGTTTAAAAAAATTTGGAACAATGCTTGGCAACAAATATTAAAAATAGATGTGTTAATTTTTGCTGGATTTTCATTTCCTGATACAGACCATCATGCTAAAATGCTATTTAGAGAGGCAGATAGATACAAACCATTTAAAAAGGTAATCGTATGTACATTAGGTGAAAAAAGTCTGAATAGATATTACGATATCTTTGGTAAAGACAAAGTTATACCATTTACTGGTGGAATAAAAAATATAGTTAATAAACCCGACCAATTAATTAATAGTATGTTTTCGTAGAAGATAAATGATTTTAAGCTTTAATGTTATTTTCCAATTTTGTTTTGGAGTTTTACTAAGTATTGTTGAAACCATAAGGCCTAAAAAATTCCAGACTCGGAGTGCTCCGTAGCCCGGAAAATTGTATTTTTTTAACCCTATGGACATACAAAAATATCAAAAAAGAGCTTTGGAGATCAGAGAGAAGTATGGGCTTCTGGAAATAAAACAAAACGGCAAGGAGTGGTCCGTTAAAGAATTGGCCAAGGGTTTTCTAAGAGACGTTAACGAACTGATTAATTTAATCGAAAATTCAGGCGATCGGGTCGTGATCGCCCACGAGATATCCGACTGTCTTTGGTCGATTTTGGTTTTGGCCCATAAGCTGAATATCGATCTTGAGGCTTCATTCATGGATAATATGGACAAGCTTTCCGAGAGAATAGACAAGCAACTGGAAGCCGATAAGGATTAAGAACCCCCTAGATAAAATTCCTTATCTAATCGAAAAACGCTATAATAGCATCATGGCAAAACCTCAAATGCGGGTGGGAATCGGCATACTGATTCTGCGCGGCAAGGACATTCTGTTGGGCAGACGGATCAGCGGCCATCGATCCGGCACCTGGCAAACCGCCGGGGGACACCTGGAGTTTGGCGAAAGCTTTAACGACTGCGTCCGGCGGGAGATCGACGAGGAGGTGGGGATTAAGGTAACTAATATCCGTCAGGTTATCGCGACCAACGACATCTTTCATCAGGAACACAAGCATTATGTTAGCGTCTTTATGGCCTGCGACTATGTTTCCGGCGATCCGATTGCCCGGGAGCCGGACAAATGCAGCGAGTGGCGCTGGTTTCCCAAAGACAAACTGCCCAGTCCGCTGTTTTTGCCGTATGCAAAAGTTTTGCGTTTAGTTAAATGAAAACTCGCGTTATAATGTAATTGTTATTCATTGGCGGGAATTTTTATGAGAAACTTTATTTTCGGATTTTTGGCGGCGGCGATGGTCGGGGCGTTAATGGTGGCGGCGTTTTCCGTGGGGAGAAACCAGGAGATGAAAAAAATGGCCGAAACCACGGTCATCAGCGAAACACCGGTGGCCAGTCCCACTGCCCAGTTGGTGGGTAATGATCGCGACGAGCACGGCTGCATCGGTTCGGCCGGCTATACCTGGTGCGCGGCGAAAAACAAATGCCTGCGTGTCTGGGAAGAACCGTGTGAAGGCGCCGGCGCCTCGGACAGCGCGGCGATCAAGACGGCTTTGGTGCAAAAACACAACTGGGATCCGACTCAGATCGAAGTCACTGTCAGTCACAACGACGGCCATTATGCCAGCGGCGGGGTAAAGGAAACCGGGGCAATAAGCGGCGGGTATTTTTTTGCCGTCAACGACCAGGGCACCTGGAAGATCATTGCCGACGGCAACGGAACGATCGAATGTACCAGCCTGACCAGTTATCCCGACTATCCCACCAGCCTGATTCCCGAGTGTTACAACAGCACCACCGGCCAGGTGGTCAAACGATGATAGACTAAGACATGGATAAGCAGGCGCTCGATCATTTTAAAACCCGTGATCCGGTACTCCACCGGCTGGCGTTGCGCGTCGGCAAACTGGAGGCAATCCAACGGGAAAGGCCGCAACGGTATTTTGCGCGCCTGTGCCGGGAGATCATCTGCCAGCAGCTGTCCGGCAAAGCCGGAGACACCATTTTTGGCCGTTTTGTTAAACTGTTTCCTGCGTCCTTGATCCGTCCGTCCGACGTGATGAACTTATCCCATGATCAGTTACGGGCAGTGGGGATGTCGCATGCCAAGGCCGACTATCTGCGTCACTTGGCCGAGGCGATCGTCCAGCGGCGGTTGAAGATTAATCAATACGAGGCGATGGATGACCAGGCGATCGTTGCCGACTTGATTATGGTAAAAGGGATTGGCCAGTGGACCGCCGAGATGTTTTTGATGTTTGTCATGGGGCGGCCGGACGTGTTTTCCTACGGAGATTTGGGGTTAAGAAAGGCAATTTTCAAACTGTACCGGCTAAAGCCCGGCCGATCCGCAAAGCAAATGCAGCTGATCGTTGACCGCTGGTCGCCGCATAAAACCTATGCCGCCAGACTACTCTGGGCCAGTTTGGAACCGTAGGAGTTTAGATTGCTGCGATCTGATATAATATGAGCAGTATGGCTAATCAGACCGTGCAGTACTTCATCACTAAGCTGATTTCCTCCAGGCGTTTGAGCCCCAAAGAAGAAGACGTGTTGGTGAGGCGACTGAAAAAACAGCGCCTAGCCAAGATCGGCAAAAAATACCGCGTGACTGACGAAAGAGTCCGTCAGATCGAAAAATCTGCCCTAAAGAAATTGAAGAGTAAAACCTGCCAGGAGCGGCTGCTTTAACATCAATGAGTTTTCACTTTGCCAGTGCGACGATGACCGTGCCGATGGTCATGAGCACGGCGCCGATGGCAATGGGGAAGGTGAGTTTTTCCTTGAGAATCAGGGCGGCGAGCACGATGGTCAGCACCAGACTGAATTTGTCGATCGGCGCCACGTGTGACGCTTGACCCAGTTGCAGTGCCCGGAAATAAAATAACCACGACAGTCCGGTCGCCAATCCGGAAAGCACCAGAAAGAGCAATGAAAAGCGGGAAACCGAGCCCAGTTCCTTGACCGTACCTTGGGCAATCACAATGCCCCAGGCAAAGACGAGAATAACGACGGTGCGCACGGCGGTGGCCAGATTGGAGTTGACGTCTTTGATGCCGATCTTAGCCAGAATGGCGGTGAGGGCGGCAAACACAGCGGACAGGATCGCAAAAAACAACCAACTCATACTGTCCATTCTATCACACTTTCTTTTCCACCATGTTTTTCAGGATATTCTGCGGGACTTCTTCGTAATGTGATGGTTCAAGATAAAAGAAGCCGCGGCCCTGCGTCAGTGAGCGTAGCGCCGTGGCATATCCCGACAGCTCGGCCAGCGGAGCATTGGTTTTGATGACCACCGAACGGCTGCGTTTTTCCGATCCGAGAATCTTGCCGCGTTTACTGGAGATGTCGCCGATCACCACCCCCATGAATTCTTCGGGAACCGTTACCTCAAGCTTCATAATCGGTTCCAGCAGGGTCAAACCGGCGCGTCGGGCGGTGGCCGTCACCGCCATTGAGCCAGCGATCTTAAAAGCGATGTCCGATGAATCGACCTCGTGGTAACTACCGTCATAGAGTGTCACCTGGATGTCGGTGACCGGATAGCCAAGCAGCACGCCCTTTTCCAGCGCCTCATTGACGCCTTTTTCCACCGAGCCGACGAACTCGGAAGGGATGGACCCGCCTTTGATTTTATTGAGGAACTTGACGCCCTCTCCCCGGCCCAGCGGTTCCATCTTGATCAGACAGTGACCGTATTGACCGTGACCGCCGGTCTGTTTAATATATTTGCCTTCGCCGTCGGCGGCTTTGGTAATAGTTTCTTTATAAGCGACCTGGGGTTTGCCGACGTTGACGTCCATGCCCATTTCCCGGCGCATCCGATCCACCAGGATTTCCAGATGGAGTTCGCCCATGCCGGCAATAATGGTTTGGTTGGTTTCGTGGTTGATTTTTACCTTAAAGGTCGGGTCTTCCTCGGCCAGGCGCTGCAGGGTGTAAGACAGCTTTTCCTGGTCGGCCTTGGTCTTCGGTTCGATCGCCAGGGAAATGACCGGTTCGGGAAAGCTGATCTGTTCCAGTAAAATCGGATTGTTTTGGTCGGCCAAAGTGTCGCCGGTGCGCGATTCTTTCGGTCCGACCAGAGCGACGATCTCCCCGGCGTAGGCTTTATCGATCTCTTCGCGTTGATTGGCGTGCATAAGAAGCAGGCGGCTGACGCGTTCCTGTTTGCCTTTATTGATGTTGTAGACGTACGAACCCGATTCCAGGGTACCGGAGTAGATCCGGGTGTAGTTGATCTTGCCCACGTGGGGATCAAGCTGGATCTTAAAGACCAGGGCGGAAAAGTTTTCGTCGTTGGTCAACTCGCGGACTTCTTCGGTTTTGGTTTTGGGATTGACGCCCTTGATTTGTTTGAGGTCCATCGGCGAGGGCAGGTAGTCGACGATCGCGTCGAGAATCGGCTGCACGCCCTTATTGCGCAGCGACGTGCCGCAAAAAATGGGAATCAGTTTATAGGCGATCGTCGCCTTTCTTAGCGCTTGTTTGGCTTCGGCCGCCGAGATGGTCTCTCCGGACAGATACTTGTTTAGTAAGGCGTCATCGGTCTCGGCGATACTTTCCAGCAGTTGGGCGCGGGCCGCCTGGACTTTGTTTTCCAGATCGGCCGGAATCTTGTCGGTGACGCTGAATTTGACCCCTTGGGAATCGTCCTGATCCCAGACGAGCACCTTCAGGCTTAACAGGTCAATCACGCCGGTAAAGTCCTGTTCTTTGCCGATCGGATAGACCATCACCGCCGGTTTGGCTCCCAGGCGCGTCTTGATTTCTTCAACCGTTGCCTCAAAATTCGCCCCCAGTTTGTCCATCTTGTTGATAAAGCAGATGCGTGGCACTTTATACTTGTCCGCTTGGCGCCAGACGGTTTCTGACTGGCTCTGGACGCCTTCCTCGGCGTCGAAAACCACTACGCCTCCATCCAAAACGCGCAGCGACCGTTCGACCTCGGCGGTAAAGTCCACGTGCCCGGGAGTGTCGATGATGTTGATGCGCATGTCTTTCCAGAAGGTGGTGGTGGCGGCCGAGACAATCGTGATGCCCCGTTCCCGTTCCTGCGGCATCCAGTCCATCTGGGTGTTGCCTTCGTCGATGTCGCCGATCTTGTAGGTGCGTCCGGTATAGAACAGGAGCCGTTCGGTTGTCGTGGTTTTTCCCGAATCAATGTGGGCGATGATGCCGACGTTGCGGATTTTGTCAATCGGAACCACTCGATTCTTGGTGATTGCGCTTGGTTGGGCCATAGGACGAACTTGATTAATAGAACATTACCATCGCAAATGGGCGAAGGCGCGGTTGGATTCGGCCAGTTTTTCGGTCGCCAGTTTTTTGGCTACCGCCTGTCCCTGGTTGTGGGCGGCTTCTTTAATCTCGGCCAACAGTTTGTCGCTGAATTGATGATACTCCTTGTTGGGGCGTGCCTTGGCCGCATTGATGATCCAGTTGAGCGACAAAAACAGCCGGCGCTCTTTTCTTACCTCGATCGGAACCATGTACGAAGCGCCGCCCAACCGGCGCGGTTTCACTTCGTGCAGAGGGGCGACGTTGTTGATCGCCTGATTTAAGACGGTCAGCCCGTCCTGACTCTCTTTTTTCAATGCCTCGAGCACGTCGTAGACGATTTTTTCCGCGACGCTTTTTTTGCCGTCGATCATCAGATAGTTGATCAATTTGGTCACTTCCGCGCTTTTATAGATCATGTCGGACTGATTGGTGTGTTTTTGGTATCGGTGTCTGGGCATAGGGGATTACTGGGCGGGTTTTTTTTCTAACTTGGCGCCGTATTTTGAGCGGGAGGTGGAGCGGTTGGCCACGCCGGTGGTGTCAAATTTTCCCCGGACAATGTGGTATTTGACGCCGGGCAGGTCCTTGACGCGGCCGCCTCTGACCAGCACGATCGAGTGCTCGGCGAGATTGTGGCCGATGCCCTGGATGTAGGCGGTAACCTCCATTTTATTGGAAAGGCGAACCCGGGCGACCTTGCGTAACGCCGAGTTGGGTTTTTTCGGCGTCATCGTTCTCACCACGGTACAGACGCCCCGCTTAAACGAGTTATTGGTGTCCACGTAACGCCGTTTTAGCGCGTTAAAGCTAGACTTTAGCGCTGCAGAGCGCGATTTACGCACATTTTTTGCCCGCCTTTTTTTAATCAGTTGGTTGATGGTTGGCATAGTGTTCGGTGAAACTCCCGTAATACTTATCGATCAGGTCTCTGGTGACTGGGATTAATCTGCCTATTATAACATTTTCCTTCAGCCCCAACAAGTAATCCACCTGACCTTTAATGGCGGCGTTACTCAATACCGTGGTGGTTTGTTCGAATGAAGCAGCCGACAACCAAGAGTCAGTATAGATGGCTGCCCGGGTGATCCCCAGGATGGAGATCTTGCCAACGGCCGGTTTGCCACCTTGAGCCAGGATTTTTTTGTTTTCTTCCTCGAAGCGGATCCGGGAAACCACCTCGTCTTTGATAAACGAGGTATCACCTTCGTCCTCAATGATTACCTTATCACTCATTTTTCGGATAATCACCTCAAAATGCTTATCATGGATGGTAATGCCCTGAGATTCATAGACCTTCTGAATTTCGTTTAGCAAATACATCTGGGCGGCACGCAAGCCTTTAATCGCCAAAATGTCATCAATGTCCAGGTAGCCCTCGCAGAGAGCCTTGCCCTTGGCGATCGTTTCGCCATCTTTAACCTTAAGTTGTTGGGACATCGGAATGACAAAGTTCTGTTCCTGCGGGTTGTCTTTATCGTCCGAGACGATTTTGACCATATAAACTTCCTTGTCATTATCTTCCTGGATTGTTACTTTACCGTTCATTTCGGCAATCGGTGAAACCACTTTTGGGGTGCGGGTTTCGAATAATTCCTCAACCCGGGGCAGACCCTGGGTGACGTCGGAAATGACAATGCCGCCGAAGTGACGGACACGCATGGTTAATTGGGTGCCGGGTTCTCCGATCGACTGAGCGGCCATCACTCCGACCGGAACGCCGACGTCTACCACCTGATTGTTGGAAAGATCAACGCCGTAACATTTCTGGCAGACGCCGTGTTTTGAGTGGCAGTAAAACGGTGAGCGCACCGTGACCTTTGCCACCTTGTTGGCTTTAAGAAGAGCGATGTTTTTTTCGTCGATCAGTTCATTGGCCTTAACCAGTACCTGTTTCTTGCTGTTTACGATGTCCTTGAGAGTAAAGCGGTTCTTGATGCGCTCAAAAAACTTATTGCCCCGTTCATCGTCGATCGAAATAAGCAGGCCTTCGTCGGTATTGCAGTCGGCCTCGCGGACAATCATGTCGTGCGAGACGTCGACCAGGCGACGGGTGAGATAACCGGCGTCGGCGGTTTTGAGGGCCGAATCGGTTAGTCCTTTGCGCGCGCCGCGCGCCGAGATGACGTACTCAAAGATCGATAATCCTTCCCGATAGTTCGACTTGGTCGGTACCTCGATAATCTTACCCAACGGGTCGACCACCAGGCCTTTCATGGCCGATAGCTGCTTCAGCTGTTCCCGCGACGCCCGGGCGCCTCCGGACTTAATGATCACTTTGACGGGATTTTCTTCATCCAGGGCCTCCCAGGTTTTGTCCGCCAGTCTTTCCGTGGTTTCGATCCAGAGTTTGTTGCTGTATCGGCGTTTTTCTTCCAGGGTCAGCAATCCTTGGTCATATTTTTTCTCGACTTTTTTGATCTCGTCTTCGGTTTTTTTGACGATCGCCTTTTTTTCCGGAATGATCTCGCAGTCAAAGATTGACAGCGATAGTCCGCCCGAAATGCTGGCGCCGAAAAACCCGATTTCCTTGAGTTTGTCGATCAATTCTCCCACCTGTTCTTTATTTTCATAGACCTTGATGGCCTCGATGACGATGTTTTTAATATCGCTGGCTTTGATGTCCATGTTGATATAACGCAGTTCGTTGGGCAGGGCGTTATTAAAGATGATGCGGCCGGTGGTGGTGCGGACAAATTTACCGCCGACCTTCACCATAATGGGTTGACGCAGGCCGATTTTTTCCAGGTTGTAGGCATTGATCGGTTCGTCGACATTGGCAAACGTTTTCAACTCTTCGTCTTTGGACTGGGCATAAGCGTGGTTGACGGTGGTTAAGTAGTAGATCCCCAGGGCCATTTCTTTGTTGGGGAGGATAATGGGTGATCCGTCCGCCGGTTTAAGCAGGTTGTGGTACGGCATCATCCGTTGGGCGACCTCGTCGATGGCGCCTTTGGATAGCGGCAGAAAGACGCCCATCGCGTCGCCGTCAAAGTCGGCGTTGTAGCCGGCGCAGACCGTTGGGTGAAGTTTGATGGCGTGCGAGTCGGTCAAGACCGGATAAAAACCAAGGATCGATAGTTTATGCAGGGTCGGGGCGCGGTTTAACAGCACCGGATGGTTTTTGGTAATCTCTTCAAGAATGTCGTAGACCACCGGTTCTCTCAACTCCAGAAAGTTTTTGGCGCTTTTGATGTTGGGAGCCAGACCGCGTACGATGATTTCGTGCAACAGGTGTGGTTTGAACAACTCGATCGCCATCTCCTTGGGAATGCCGCACTGGTTGATCTTCAGTTCCGGTCCGACAATGATGGTGGAGCGGCCGGAGTAGTCGACCCGCTTGCCCAACAGATTCTGACGGAAACGGCCTTGTTTGCCCCGCAAAATGTCCGAGAGCGACTTGAGTACCTTGACGTTAAGGTGTTGTGTGCGTGATTTTCCCCGCGATTTTTGCAGGTCAAGCAACGAATCAACCGCCTCCTGGAGCATGCGTTTTTCGTTTCTCAAAATGATCTCCGGAGCGCCCAGGTCGATCAACTGCTTCAGACGATTGTTGCGGTTGATTACCCGCCGGTAAAAATCGTTGAGGTCCGAGGTGGCGAATTTGCCTCCCGGCAGCTGGACCACCGGCCGCAGATCCGGGGGGATGACCGGAAGAACGGTCATGATCATCCAGTTGGGCGAGATCGTGCCTTTGAGCAACGCCTCAATCAAACGGGCTTTCTTTAATAATTTGTTGCGTCGGTCACCCTTGGCCTTGGTCAGTTCGTCGATGGCGGTTTGATAGCTGTTTTTGAGATCGAAACTGTTGAGGATGTTATAGATCACTTCCGATCCCATGCCCACCTCAAGGAAATCGGCGGCTTCTTGCTCGCGCAGATAAAGATAGTCGTCTTCCTCAAGCGTGTCGTTGATCCTAATGGATTTGACGATTTTCAGGAGACGGTCGAAAAACGCGGTTGACTGGGCTTTTTTCTCCACGAATTTATCGGTGAGTTGGCGGAATTTTTCTTTTTCCTTAACCTGCATTTCCTGAACGGTGAGCTCCCGTTGTTCCTTGGCGCCGATGTTTTTCTCGATCTCTTGTTTTTGTTTGGCAAATTCGTCGGCGAGTTTGTCTTTTTCCTTTTCCAGTTCCGCGTCAAGCTGTTCCAGTTTCTGCTTGGCCAGTTTCTCCAACTGCTGGTGGGCGCGTTTTTGCTTGTCTTTGTCGACCTGGTTGACGAGGTAAAGCGCGTAATAGATGATTCTTTCCAGAGCCTGCGGAGGAATGTCAAGGAGAATTGACAGAGGAGAAGTCGTGCCTTTAAAGTACCAAATATGGGCGATTGGGGAGGCTAGTTTAATGTGCCCCATCCGTTCCCGGCGGACAGCCGAGGTGGTGACCTCGACGCCGCAGCGGTCACAGACGATGCCTTTATAGCGCATCCGTTTGTATTTGCCGCAGTAACACTCGAAGTCTTTGGTGGGGCCGAAGATTCTTTCGTCGAACAACCCGTCTTTTTCGGCGCGGAAGGTACGGTAGTTGATCGTTTCCGGTTTGGTAACCTCGCCCCTGGACCACTTGATGATGTCGTCGGGCGAGGCGAGGCGAATCCGCAAACCGCTGAAATCAACCGTATTGGGTTCTTCCATTTTATTTGATGTAATCAATTGATAAACCCAGGGCATTCAGTTCTTTAATCAGGACGTTGAACGATTCCGGGACATTTGACTGCGGAATATCCAGTCCTTTGATGATCGACTCGAAAGCCTTGGTCCGGCCGCGCACGTCATCGCTTTTAATGGTAAGCATTTCCTGGAGAGTGTGTGGAACGCGGTGTGATTCCAAGGCCCAGACCTCCATTTCCCCGAAGCGCTGTCCGCCCATCTGCGACTTGCCGCCGAGCGGTTGTTGGGTAACAAGCGAGTAGGGACCGACGGAGCGGGCATGAAACTTGTCTTCCACCATGTGGATCAGTTTCATAATGTAGCCCACGCCCACGAGAATTTTTCTATCGAACGGTTTGCCGGTTTGTCCGTCGTAGACCGCCATTTTGCCATCGACCGGCAGATCCAGTTTCTTCAGTTCCTCGGTAATAAACTCCTCGGCAATTCTTTCGAAGACCGGTACCGAAATATTTTGATGCTTTCTTGAGGCGATCAGACCGGATAACGCCTCAAAAAACTGACCCAGGTTCATCCGGGACAACACTGAAAGAGGCGAGAGAATGACGTCAACCGGCGTGCCGTCTTCAAGATACGGCATGTCGTACTCGGGCAGGACGCGCGAGATGACGCCTTTGTTGCCGTGCCGCCCCGCCAGTTTGTCGCCGATGGAAATCTTTCTTAGTTGGGCCGTGTTTACGATGATACGTTTGATGATGCTCGGTTCCAACTCGTTCGGGTCTTTTTTCGAGTCGATCGTCTCAATATTCACCACTACGCCGCGTTTCCCGTATGGCATGCGCAAAGAGGTGTCCTTTACGTCTTTGGCCTTTTCTCCGAAAATCGCCCGCAGCAATCTTTCTTCGGCCGTGAGTTCCTTTTCTCCTTTGGGAGCAACCTTCCCGACGAGGATGTCTCCGCCCTTAACCTCGGTGCCGACCAGCACCAGCCCGTCCTTATCGAGGTTTTGCAGCACTTCTTCGCGGACGTTGGGAATGTCCCTGGTGAGTTCTTCCGGCCCGAGTTTGGTGTCGACCAGATCGGCGGTGAACTCCTCGCAACTGATTGAAGTAAGCGCGTCGTCTTTGATCAGGCGCTCGGAGATGACAAAACCGTCTTCGTACCCTAATCCGTTTAACGAAGTATAAGCGATCACCAGATTCTGTCCAAGGGCGACTTTGCCGTTTTCGGTAGCCGGTCCATCGACCAAAATCTGTCCCCGTTTCAGTTTTTCTTTCGGAGCGATCACCGGGCGCTGGTCAAACGCCAGATCTTTGTTGGTTTTGACGAATCTCTCCAGTTGGTACTGGTATTTTTTGCCGCTTTTGCCCTTGAACACGATGGTGCGGGCGTCGACATAGTCCACCGTCCCGTCTTCCGGGGCATAGATGGTGCGTCCCAACGCCGAGGCCACTTTTTTTTCCATCCCGGTTCCCACCACCGGCGCGCGCGGTTTGACCAAAGGAACCGCCTGGCACTGCATATGGGTTCCCATCAGGGCGCGGCTGGCATCGTCGTTCTGCAAAAAAGGAATCAGGGCGGCCGACGCTCCCAAAATCTGACGCGGCGAGACGTCAACCAGATTGATCTGTCCGACGTTGACTTCGGTAATCTCGCCAAGATGACGTACCACCAGGGTTTCCTCCATAATGCAGTGGTTTTTGTCGACGGTGGCGTTACCGGAAGTGATGTAATATTGTTCTTCGTCGTCGGCCTGGAGATAGACGATCTCATCGGTCACCTGCATGCGCGGATGGTTTTTGTCGCCGACGTTGACGACTTTTTTGTACGGCGTTTCCAGGAAGCCATACTGGTTAACGCGGCTGTAAAGCGACATATAGGTGACGACGCCGATATTCGGTCCTTCGGGTGAACGGATCGGGCAGATTCTGCCGTATTGGGACGAAGAGATGTCGCGGATGGAGAACGATGCCCGTTCTTTCTCGATTCCGCCCGGACCGCCGACGGTGATGCGGCGCAAGTTGTCCAGTTCGGACAGGGGATTGGTTTGGTCGACGATGGTTGAGAGCTGGCTGGTGCGGTAAAAGGAGTTGATCGCCATCAGGATCGGTTTGGAGTTGACGATCTGGGCCGGCGTCGGATTGACGTCGACCGCGATCAGACTCATCCTTTCCTTGATTTCTTTTTCGGTGCGTACCATACCCATGCGGATTCCGTACATGCCAATCAGTTCACCCACCGTGCGCAGGCGGCGGTTGCCGAGATGATCGATGTCGTCAAATTCGCCCTTGTTCAAAGTCAGGTTGATCAAATATTTGATGGTCGTAACGATATCCGTTTTGGTAAGGACGTGATTTTCTTTGGTAATCGGCAGGTCGAGCCCCAGTTTTTTATTGATTTTATAGCGGCCGACGTCGGCAAGCGAGTATTTCCTTTGGTTAAAGAGAATATTGTTAAGCGTTTCGTAGGCGTTCTCCACAATCAACGGCTCGCCGGGGCGCACTTTCCGGTAAAATTCAAGGACCGCCTCGTCCCGGTTCTTGGTCCGGTCTTTTTTGATGGTGGGTAACAGGTATTTTTCTACCAGTGTCGGGTCGAGGTCGCCGAAGTGCTCGAGCAGTTGGTTATTGCTTTCCCCTTCAAAGATCCGCAGCAGTACCGACGCGAGGAATTTTCTTTTTTTGTTGACCTTAACCTCAATTAAACCGTTTTTGTTAATGGTGAAGTCCAGCCAGGCACCGATGTAGGGGCGGATTTCGGCGTTGTACAGGGTCTGGCCGGTGGTTTTGTCGATCTGGGCGGTAAAATAAACGCCCGGTGAACGGGCGATTTGGCTAATGATGGCGCGTTCGATGCCGTTGATAATAAAGGTGCCCTTGTCGGTCATTTTGGGGAGATTGAAGAAGTAGACGTCCTGGCGTTTTTGCGTGCCGGTTTTTTTATTTTCCAGGTTTAATCTGACGTAGACCGGGGTTTCGTAGGTAAGCTTTTTTTGCAGACAGAGTTTAAGGGGGAAGTGGGGTTCGCCGAAGCGCAGGTCTTCAAACTGCAAAGAGAATTTTTTTCCGGTATAGTCGTCAATCGGAAAGAAGTCAGTGATAATTTCTTTGAGTTGGGTGTTGAGGAAGTGGTTCCACGACTGTTTTTGGTTTTCGATCAGGTCGAGCTGTTTAATAAGCGTTTCTTCGGTGCCGAGATAAATTTCGTTGGCGGGTTGAGCGGTTGGTTTTTTGGTTGTTGACATCGCTATTGAGAAGCAGAAATTAAGATAACAATAATACCCCCCACAATATATACAGGGAGTATTTTAAGCTATCCAAATATATCAAGTCCCATCGGTAAAGTCAACACGATTTTTCCTAGTGGTTTTTTCCAGTGGTTCTCGCGTTAATTTCCGACCTGATTTTCTCGATGACGCTGATGGTTGACGGTTTGGGGCTGGGTTTGTCTTGCGGTTGGGATTGGTGGTGTTCCAACAGGTGCTGGAGTGTATCCTCCCAGTTGTCAAACAAATCCAGCATTTTTTGCGTCGTCGCCCGGCCTGATTTTGTTCCGAAAAAATAACCCGCGCCCGCGGCGCACAGGCTACCCACGGCAAAACCGAACCAAAAGTTGCTGGATTGGTGATTAGTCTGATTTTTCATTTTTGCGGTGAGCAATGGTGTCGATAATCTTGGCGATGCTTTTAAAGCCGTTGATAAATCCGACGATTTCCGCCAGGCCGTGGTCCAAACCGCTGCCGATCGCTTCAAATCCATGGACGATCTTGTTGACGTTGATCAATGCCCGGCGCAGCTCCTTCAGGATGAAGATTAACTGGATTCCGATCACCACTAAAAAAACCGCGGCGATGGTCAAAACGATGGACAATAATAGTTGAGTCGCATCCATAATGATATTAAATAATAAATTGCACCATCAATCAAGCGCTTTCTTTATCTTCAGTCAACTCGGACCGGTTTTTTTTCGCCCAATAAAGGTTGGCGGCCAACAGAGTATCAAACGTGCCGGCGTCAAGCCAGTGTCCCTCCAGTTTTGCCCAACTCAACCGTCCTTTCTCCACGTAAAAATTATTCACCTGGGTGATTTCCAGTTCACCGCGCCCGATGTAGTCCGGGTCGCACTGTTTGATGAACTCAAACACCTGGTTGTCATAAATGTACAGTCCGGTGACGGCCAGATTTGACGGCGGCTGTTTTGGTTTCTCGATAATGCGGCTGATTTTGCTTTGATCTTGGAGGTCGAACTCGGCAATGCCAAAGCGCTTGGGATCTTTGACCTCTTTGAGGAAGACCATTGCCCCGCTCTTGAATTTTCTCACTGCCGGGCCGATGTCCGCGTCGGTGGTGTTGTCTCCGAGAATGACGGTGATCGGTTCGCGGTCGGCAAAATCCTCCGCCAGCGCCAGGGCATCGGCAATGCCGCCGTTGGCCTTTTCCTGGTAGGCGTACTCGAAATGTTTAAGTCCGAAGTCCTGACCGTTTTTCAAAACGTTAATGAAATGACCGGAATGGGGTCCGGACACCACCACCAGTATTTCGGTAATGCCGGCGTTGACCAGCGTCTGGATCGGATAGTAAACCATCGGCTTATTGTAGACCGGCAAAAGGTGTTTGTTTGTCGCATAGGTAAGCGGATACAATCTGGTTCCCAATCCTCCGGCAAGAATGACTCCTTTCATACTATTTACCCAGTAGCAGCAAAATGATAAAACAAAAAGTAAAGCCGATAATGATATATTCTAGCACATTTTTGAGGTGGAGAGTACGGCTGCGACCGTGATGGATCAGTCCCCAGGTCATGTACACAAAACTAAACCCGATCACCAGCAGAATGGTAACGGTCCGTTGTCCCTGAAAAACACTCAACAGGGTCAGGAACACCATCCCCATGATGATGAGCCAGAGATACTGACCCGGCGCCGACCCGAGTTCGCGTTTAATTAGGTTTAATAAATGCCGCATAGTGGGAGATTGAACCTTGGGTGATAAATAATAACAGGCCGGCCAGGACAAAACCCAGGAAAAGGAAATGCGCCAGGTTTTTTCCGTTCAGTCGGACAATCTTTAATTTACCGGCAATGTAAAAATCGGCTATCAGCACGGTCATCAGCAGCACAATGAAGGCAATGATCAAATCAAAGGAGAGAAAATTACCTGGTGCCGCCGCGGTGGTATGTTTAGCCAACACTACCGGTTGAGACTGCTCGGGCGATTGGCTGGAGACCACGGTGGTAGCGGTAGTCGGCCGGCCGAACATCTGTACAACCAGCGTAGTTTCCTCACCGTTCAACATCCCGTTCATCACCGCCATTCCCATTTCGGTGTACTGGGGCCGGAGCATGTTCTCCCGGTGGGTGGGGGAGTTCATCCAGGCGTCGATGACCCCTTGGGAAAACATGAAGTTTTTTGCCAGGTTCTCGCCGGCGTACTCGTACTGGTAATGGGCGGCGAGGATGAAGTCCCAGGGCGTGGTGCCGTCCGGAGCATAATGGGACCAGTAGTTCTTGGCGAACATGTCCTGCGCTTTGCCGCGCGCCGCTTCCGCCAGGCGCTCGTTATAGGTTAAGGGCGCCAGTTGATGTTGCTGCCGTTCGGCATTGGTCAGTTCGGTGAGCCTGGTGATGCTGATGTCGGTGGCCACCCCCAGCACTTGATTAAAGGCGGGTAGATTGGTTTTGGCGAAGCTGACCAGAATCAGGGCAATCGCCAGATAAACCGAAAGAAAGTCGAGATGCAGCGTTTTCGCCTGGAAATTATTGGTTTCGCCGGGGAGAAAAAAATGGGCGAGCCATTTTTTGAGCTGGTTCATACAAGGATTTTCTTCAACCGTCGCGCCTGGGTTTTAATAAACACATACATTATAGTGATTCCGACCGTATCAATCAATACGTCGCGCGGCGTGCCCTCGCGGCTGAGAACAAGGGTCTGGTGGAATTCGTCGCTGACCGCGTAAATGAGGGTAAGTATAAAGGCGATCAGAAGCGCATCGTGAGCGGGTCGTTTTCTGGATAAAACCATCGAGCGGGCCATTAAGGTATATAAGATAGCGTATTCGATCACGTGCAGGGTTTTGAAAACAAGGAAATTAACCGCGTAGGTGTGGCTGACGGTGATGCGTTGGCGGCTGGACAGTATGAAAATCAGGCCCATCCAGATTAAGGTCGGTCCCCAGCGCCCCATCCAGGTGTTTGTCCATTTCTTCATCCTCCTATTTTAATGAATATCGATACGATAGTCAAAACGGCGTAGGTAAAGGAGCAAAGCGACAAACTCCGGTTGAGTCTGAGGCTGGTGTTGTCCGGCGATGACGCATCGCTGGCGCCCAACACCAAAGGCGGCGTGGTGGGTTTGACGGTCGCGCCGGCGACTAACGGCGCTGTCGTGGTTTTGGGTCTGGCGGGAAAGGCGCGCGCCGGGTTGGCTGGCTTGGCGGTCGGTAATTGGGAGATAGATGGTTTGGGACTGGTCGCCGCCGGGGATGAAGCGGCGGCGGTAGGACGCAAACAGGCTGCGTTGTTCTGATCGCGACTGGGCGTCATCAGGCAGAAGTTGTCGTCGTTGATAGCGGCTCGGCCAATGGTCAGGCCTTTTTCCGTCGTCTGGTACTCGAAACTGTCTCTGACGGTTTTGTTCTGGTCCAGCAGACGCACGGCATCGCCGTCGTTATTGAACATGCTGCTGGTTAGGGTAAACGAGGCATAGTCCTGCGGGTTTAACGTTAAGGTGAAAGACTTGGGTGAGGCGCCGCCGTTCTCGGCGTCGTCAATATACCAATTATTCAGGGTGACGCTGGTCGGGTTGGCGTTATAAAGCTCCACCCATTCGGGTCCGCCGGCGTCCGGGTTAACCATCACTTCGGAAAGGTAGATATTGTCGACGGGTGTCGCGGTGGCACTGGGCGGCGGCACGGTCGGATCGGCCGGCGTCGCTGTAACTGTCGGTGGTGGGTTGGTTGGACTGGGTATGGGCGTGGCGGTTGGAGTGAGCGCCAGGCAGGCCGGGGCGTTGCTCGAGTTTTTGGTTGGTAAACTAACCGTTTGCCAGATTCCGTTGCCGTCCGGGCAGCGGGCCACGGTTTGATCGGCAGTCAGGCCGGCGGAATAGGTGGCAACATCCACAGTCTGGCCGGCGGGGTCTTTCAGGAAAACCGTGTCGCCGCTGTTGTTTAAAACGCTTGAGGCGCTGGCCAGCGTGTAGCCGCCGCCGGGTAAAGGCGTCGCCGAGTCAAATTTAAGTTTGTTGCCGGCCAGGTCGGTGACGGTGTACGACTGGAGACTAAGTGCGTCTATCTGGTCGTTATATAGCTCCACCCATTCCCAGTCGCCACTACTGGGCGCCGGATAGATCTCATTAATCCAGAGATTCGCCGAGACCGCAACCGGGAATAATAATAAACAGGCAAGGGTAATCGCCAACCCAATCCTGACCCGCGTCATCATGATTCAGATCATGACGCATTATGCTTGTCGTGTCAACGGACTATAGACCACAATTTACTTAAAGGTGGCGGCGGAACAGATGGTTGAGTAATATTGATGGAATTTAATATCCGGCCCATAGATTGGATCGTGCATTATATAATCGTCTCCGTCTTTCTTCGTCAATACGACATAGTGATTGCCGCCATAATTACAGTTGTTTATCATAACTCCAGCAATCACATAATTGCCGCTGTTTAATTCTGAATCAATATCGTTCACCTGAACCATTGATTTACCGGCGACACCGGGCCAGGGATAGTTCATCCAGGCGGTATTCGCCCAGAAACGCGATGTGTCTGCCGCGATATCCAGCGGCGTAACATTCTGCCCGTTCTTTTTGGCCACCATACTGATCGAAGTCAGCAAACAACCAACGTCAAGGACGTTTTCATTACTGTACCCGATTGTCTTATAGGCCCACCGCTCGTCGCGTTGTGAGTAGTAGTTGCCGTCCGATCCGGTTCCCAGCTGGTTGGCGGAAATAACGCCTACACCTGAGCCTTGGACAAAGGATTTGAAGGCCTGAAGTTGGGCCTCGGCATTGGCCAGCAAGCGTTGGTAGGTGGCCTCGTCGTTCTGGGTATCGGCCAGCAGTTTTTGTTTTTGCTTTTTCTGCGAGTCGAGTGTAATCTTTTGCTCCTCCAGGGTTTGGCTCAACTGGTCCAGCTCAACTTTCTTCTGCTCGCGCAGTTTTTTCTGCTCCTCAAAGTTCAGCTTGGTTTCCTGGACGCGGATCAGGGTTTTTTGGTTATCTTCCTGGGTGGTTTTGAAGTACTTGAGTTTGGTCAACAGTTCCTGGGCGTTGCCGCTGTCAAGTAAGAGAGAGAGAAACGAGACCTGCCGTTGTTTGTATCCGATCACGATCCGCTGCAACAGCAGTTTTGACAGGTAGGTAAGCGACTGGTCCAGCCCCTCGATCTTGCTGGTCAGCAGATCAATCTCTTTTTGGGTGGAGGCGATCTTCGCTTCGGTTTCCTGAATCTTCAACCCGGTTAAGTAAATTTGGGTATCCATGTATTGAATTTGTGAGGACAGGGTGTTTTTCTGTTGTCCGATTTCGCCCAGTTTTTGTTGGTACTCTTGGATTTTGTTCTCCAGGTCGGTCCGGCTCGCGCTGTTTTGAGCATAAACCGGCGCCTTGATCAGGAACCAAGTCGTTAAGGCAATCAGCCATAGTAATCTTGCCATGGTTCTCGCGCAGGAATTATTTAATATATTTTTGCGACGCAATCACGGTAGCGATAACGGAAAGCAGCATGCCGAATGTTCCGGTCAACCCGTAAATTGCCGCAAGGAACGCTCCGTTAAGCGGCCAGACCGCCAGTTGGTAGGAACTGATGCTGATAACAAGGTTGCCCGACCCGCGCAGATAAGAGGAAATGAACGGATTGAGATAAAGCAGGATGGCCAAAAACACCAGGAAGGCGGTGGTCGCTGCGGTAAAGCCGAAGAACAGCCCCTCTTTGATAAACGGCATTTTGATGTAGTTGCCGCTGGCGCCCAGCAGACGCCATAACTCAATCTCTTCCCGGCGCAGGGCAATTTTGAAATGGGTAATGGTCAGAAGAATGAAGACCGTGGTGATAATTAGTAAAAGGCACATCGCCAGGGCGCTTTTTTTGATAACGCCGGTGAGCGTAAGGAGCCGGTCGATGATGGTTTTTTGGAACACCACCTCGTCGATGCCGGGTTGCTTCTTCAGGAAGGCGGCGATCTCCGGGAGGAACTCCGGCTTTTTGGCGTTGATTTCCAACGAAGCCGGGAAGATGTTGGCCGAGACCATCTCGAGCAGCAGCGGATTGTCTTTGTTCAGTTGTTGATAGGTTTTAAAGGCGTCTTCTTGGGAGATGTACTTGACGGAAATGGTTTTTTGCGAATTAATCAGGTCGTCGCGGATCTTGCCGATGTCGGTGGGCGATACTTGGGTTTGGAAATAAACGGTCACCTGGGGTCGGGTTTCCACATAACCAAGCAGCCCGTATAGAAAACTTAAGGAAAAAACGATGCTGATGGTTAAAAACAAATTAAGAAACAGCACTAAAAACGCGGCGGTCGATTGATACGGAGTGCGCCGGATTGACGTTAAAATGCTTTTCATAGTTCATATTTGCCTTTTTGGGTGTCTTTCACCAGTTTACCATTTTTTATAGTCAAGACGCGTTTGTTTAGACTGTTGACAATATCGGTGTTGTGGGTGGCAATAATGATGGTTTTTTTGCCTTCGAACTTGCGGAAGATTTTCATGATTTCCCAGGTGGTGTTGGGGTCGAGGTTGCCGGTGGGTTCATCGGCGAGAATAATATGGCGGTTGCCGCAGATCGCCCGGGCGATCGCCGCCCGCTGCAGTTCGCCGGCCGACAGTTGCACCGGAAAAAACGCCTCTTTGCCGGTCAGATTCACCAGACGCAGCGCCTCTTTGACCGCGATTTTTATGGCGTTGGCCGGCGCGTTGATAATCTGCATGCCTAAGGCAACGTTTTCCCAAATGTTTTTGTCGGGCAAGATTTTGAAGTCTTGGAAAACCACTCCGATCTTCTCCCTTAACTTTTCCACCCGGCGGAACCGTTTGTCGGTCAAGACAAAATCGTCCACTTTAATTGTGCCCGAATTGGGAATAAGCTCCCGCAAAATCAATTTCAGTATGGTCGTTTTGCCGGCGCCGGACGGCCCGACCAAAAAGACGAAATCGTTATCGGGAATGGTAAAAGTCAGATTGGCAAGAGCGGCGTTACCCAAAGGGAACTGTTTAGCGACATTATCGAACTGGATCATGATTGTTATAAGACCTCAACGTAACCGACATCCATCAACCAGCCCGCTTTTTGTGCCTGAAAAGTGACGCCCCAGACGCGGATTTTTTTGTTAACGTACGGTTGCAGGTCGACCGTGGAAGAAGTCAGGTAGACATTTTGGGAAACTCCGCCCGGCCGTTCCAAATGAAAATTGCCCTCACCGTCGATGCCGCCGGTGTGCAGGATGCCCTCGGCCTTGTCCTTGAAGGTTTTTTTATCGGCAATCCCCGCGGCGTTTTTCACGGCGGTGGTTGAGGTGGCGTTGGTTGGTTTGTTGCCCGACCCATGGCCGAAAAGATACCCGACCAGCGTTCCGGCCACGCCCGACAGTACCAGAACGGCAATTAAAAGCAGTAGCGGCTTTTTGCCGGCGTTGTTGTTAGTACCAAACTGGTGGATTACGGTTGGATTTTCCATATGGAATTAGAATAACATCAAAAAAAGGAAAAAACAAGTTTTTATGCTTTAAGCTTCAGGTAGGCCTCGATAAAACCATCCAGGTCGCCGTCGAGGACCGCCTCGACCTGATTAGATTGAAAGTCGGTGCGCAGATCCTTCACCAGTTTATACGGATGGAGAACGTAGGAGCGGATCTGTCTTCCCCACGAGGCGATTTTATTGGTTTTGAATCCGGCAATGGTTTTTTGTTTTTTTTCTTCCTCAAGTTGCCAAAGCTTGGCGCGCAGCAGGCGCAGCGCGTTTTCCCGATTTTGTCCCTGGTAACGCTCGGTCTGGCAGGACACGATAATTCCGGTGGGTTTATGGGTGAGGCGCACCGCGGTGGCGACCTTGTTGACGTTCTGGCCGCCGTGGCCGCCGCTGCGAAAAAACTGCCACTCCAACTCCTCTTCCTTGATCTCGATTTTCCGCTCGGCCAGATCGGGCAGTACTTCGACCAGGGCAAATGAAGTCTGGCGTAGTTTGTTGGCGTTGAACGGCGACTGGCGCACCAGGCGGTGGACGCCGGCCTCGGCCTGCAGATAACCGTAGGCGTAACGGCCGCGGACGTTAAAGGTGATGCTTTTGACGCCCGCCTCATCGCCGTCCACCCGATCGATTTCTTCGTAACTCCACCCCTTTTTTTCGCAGTAGCGGGTGTACATTCGTCTTAACATGTCGGTCCAGTCCATTGCCTCGGTGCCTCCCTGACCGGCATGAAGTGCCAAGATCGCGTCGCCGGCATCGTACTCTCCGGAGAGAAACACTGCGACCTCGAATCGGTGGATCAACGGCTCCGCGGCGCGATCCTGACGGTCTTCAAAAAGCAGCAGCATCATCTCAAAATCGTCGACCTCTTTTTTTAGTTCGGCGATTTGCTTGAGTTGGCGCGAAGCCTGTTGTTGGTCGTTCCAGAACGTCTGTTGATAGGTGGCCTGTTCGAGCGTTTTTAGTTGGGATTTCTTGCCGGAGAGATCGAATTTTTCCTGCAGATTATTAATGCGTTTCTCCAACTCTTTTCTTTGGTCTTCCATAGCCGGGGTTATTTAAAGTCGGCTCCGATAACGATGGAAATATCGGCCGTTTCCTGGGAGTCGCTGGCCTGGACGAGTTTGGTGATGTTGATTACGTCTTTGAGGTCGTTTTTCATCAGCAGGGCGGCATTTTTCTCGTCTTTTTTATAATGGATCTCGCTGTTTTGGTAGTCAAAGTTATCGGCGTTGTCGGTGACCACTTCGCTGTATCCCTTATCTTTGAGGATTTCTTTTAATTCTCCGGCTTTTCCTTTTGTTCCCGATCCGTTCAGGATTTTGATTTTAAGGCTTTCCCGGTTAATTACCGGGGTGGGCGAGGGAGAAGGCGTAATGGGCGACGGCGTCGGGGTGGGCGTAGCTTGGCGGTGGAACAGGTTGAGACGGGGGAAAGCGAAAGCCAGTTGACTGCTTTGGTTTTTTGGCTTGGTTAACAACACAAAAAGAACGAAGGAAACGGCAAATGAAACAATAAAAATAAACGCCTCCTTAACGGGTAATTTTTTAGGCGAGCCGAGTCCAAAATCATAGTGGGAGTTTTTTTTACCGACGGGTTTGCTCTGATGGCTAATCCAGTTTCTGTTATCGCGGTAAAAAATAAAGCCACCGAAGCAGGCGTCATAAGCCAAAAGCGGCAACGGCTGGTTGTCTTGACCGACCAGCATTTTTAAGTAATCCTGATAAAAATTTTCGATAATTTTTTTTAACGGGTTGGTCCACATTCCTACCGCTTTGGTAAAAGTATCCTGCCTGATTTTTTCCGAGTTGACGCCGGACAGGATTAAGCGGTTGATTTTCCGGTTTTCCTTAATAAAGTCGTCGGAGAGTTTTTTTAACACCGTCTCGCTGGTGTTTTCGGTTTCATCGACTTTGAGTTCGATGCGTTTGTTGTCCACCAAACCAAGCGAGTCGTACAGATAGCCGTTTAGACCGGATTCGGAGAACGAAAGAAACAGAATGTTTTCCTGCTTGTCTTTTCTGAGGGTTTTTTCGAACAAATAAAAATCGGCGAATGCCTCGGGAATCAACCCCGCGAACTTTAACCCCACCAAAGACAGGGCGTTAATGTAGTTAAGCAGGGTGGTTTTGGCCATGCCGTAGAAAAACAGTTCCTTATTTTGTCCGTTTTCTTTGATCGAGTAGTTGAAATCGTACTGGTTCAGATCGATGTTCAGCCGGGTGAGCGCCTTGTCTTTGAGAAAAGGGACGACGGTGGACGGCGTCAGATCGGTGGCTACGGTGGTACGGAAAAACACCATTTCCCGATGGGGAAGGATCAGGTAGACCTCTTTTTCCTGGTGACCTTTCAGTTGGCTGTGGGAAGCAATTTCCTTAATCGCCGAAGCGAGAATGTCAACGGAAAGGGCGTCTTGATTGATCAATTCGCTCTGATAGGTTTTCTGGAAAAAATTCGTTTCGAATTGACCCAGCAAGGTTTTCTTGATAACCAGGCCTTTGATCACGTGGTTATCAATAAAGAGGAACATCATAAAATTCATTATAACCGAGTTGGTCACGCAATACAAGATAGGGAAAATTATGTAAAATATGCTTTAATGGATAACCAAATAGAGGAAGTAAAAAAAAAGGCAGACATCGTGGAGTTGATTGGGTCATACATCACCTTAAAGAAAGTCGGGAGAAACTATAAAGCCAACTGTCCTTTTCATCAGGAAAAAACCGCGTCGTTCATCGTCTCTCCGGAACGGCAGATTTGGCACTGTTTCGGTTCATGCGGCGAGGGCGGCGACGCCATAAAATTCATGATGAAGTGGGAAAACATTCCTTTCGGCGAAGCGTTGCGGGAACTGGCAGATCGTGTCGGAGTGAAGCTTAAGCGGGTCGTATACCAGGAAGACCGGGAAAGAATCAGAGAACGGTTATTTACGCTCAACGGTTGGGCCGCCCATTATTTCCAGTACATTCTTTGGGAAACGCGCTTTGGCAAACATTGTCACAACTATCTGGTGAACGAACGGCAGTTGACGCCCGGGATCATCAAAAAATTCGGTCTGGGTTATGCGCCGCAATCGTGGGAATCGTTGACCCGCTTCCTCACCAAGAAGGGCTTTAGCCGGGAAGAAGCTTATGCGGCCGGGTTGGTGGCAAAGAACGACCGCCAACGCTATTATGACCGGTTCCGCGGCCGGCTGGTGTTTCCCCTAAAGGACAGCCGCGGTCAGATTGTGGGTTTTTCCGGTCGGTGGTTGGGGACAGGCACCGGACCGAAATATATCAACACCCCGGAAACGCCGATTTACCACAAGCGGGAAACGTTGTTCGGCATTGATCTGGCCAAGGAAGCCATCAAAAAAAATAACGCCGTATTGATCGTGGAAGGGGAATTTGACATGATCGTGCCATACCAATATGGTTTTGAGAACGTGGTGGCCATCAAGGGTGCGGCGGTTACCCAGGAACAGCTACTTTTTCTTAAACGCTACGCCGAGAAAATTAATCTGGCGCTGGATACAGATCAGGCGGGAATTGAGGCGATGAAACGGGCAATCCAGATTGCCGAACCGACCGGAATGGAGATCGGTGTGGTTCAGTTGGATTTTGCCAAAGACCCCGACGAGGCAGTAAGAAAAGACAAAGACAAGTTCAGGCGTGCCTTCAACCACCCGGTGTCTTTTTATGATTTTCTCATCGATACGGCCAGAAAACAGTATCCGGAAAACACCGCCTACCACAAGAAAAAGATCTCCGACGCCATTGTTCCTTACCTAAATCACATCCGCAACCCGGTGATTCAGTCCCATTACGTGCGTAAGTTGGCCGAGGCGTTGGAGGTGTCGACCGACAGCCTTGAGGCATTGATGCGTCAGCGGTCGCGGTCGGCCAGTCTATCTCTGTCTGAGGTCTTTCCCGCCAAGGCCAAGACGCGTGACGACCGCAAGTTAAGCCTCGACAAATATCTGTTGAGTCTGGTTTTTCAGTCGGATAACCCATATGTGCTGGTCGATACGGTTTTTGCAGCGGTGACGGTCGACGATTTTTCCTTGCCGGCCCACCGGAAAATCGTGCAGGCGTTTATCGACTGGCGTCACCGCCATCCGGAAAAATTTGACGCACCGGCATTTTGTCGTCAGTTGCCGCCGGAGCTGGAACCGGTTATTAATGAATTGTTTTTGTTTGCCACCTTGAGTGAAAGCCGGGACGAGGACAACGAAATACTTAAGGACGCCTATGAGATTAAGCGTCTGTCGCTTAAGGAACAAATCGTGCACGCCTCACGGGAGACGGACCATCCGGCCGACGACCGGTTAATCGCTGATCTCAACAGCCAACTAAGAAAGGTAGAAAAAAGCCTGTCTGCGTTGTAAAATTGACCTATGACAAAACAGAAGCTACCCAAAACCTTTAAGGACCTGTTGAAGCAGGGCGAGGAAGACGGCTTCTTGGTGCAGGACGATATTCTGTTGATCCATGCCGAGCCGGAAAAACACATCGGGGAAATCGACGACTTTTTTGATCAGGCGCTGAAACGGGGGATCGATATCTTCGAAACCATCTCCACCCGGGAGGAAAACGAGGCCAGGAAGTCATCGGAAGAGATTGAAAAGGAACTGGAACAGATTATTGCCCTGAAGCACGGCGAGTCGCTTGATCCGATAAAAAAATACCTGAAGGAGATCGGACGCACTCCGCTGCTTACGTTTGAGGAAGAAGTAAAACTGGCCAAACTCTACGAAAAAAACGATCTAAAAGCCAAAGAAACCCTGATTAAAGCCAACCTGCGCCTGGTGGTTTCCATTGCCAAAAAATACCTGGGGCGGCGTTTAACCTTTCTCGACTTAATCCAGGAAGGAAATAAGGGGCTGATCCGCGGGGTGGAGAAGTATGACTGGCGCCGCGGCTATAAATTTTCCACCTATGCTACCTGGTGGATCCGTCAGGCGATTACCCGGGCGATTGCCGACCAGTCGCGGACGATCCGGATCCCGGTCCATATGGTTGACCAGATTAACCGTCTCTATAAAACCCAACGGCGTCTGACGCAGAAACTGAGCAAAGAACCGACCATCAAAGAGATGGCTAAAGAGATGCAGTTAACCGTTGACGAGGTGGAGAATCTACTTAAGATATCGCAACAACCCAAGTCGTTATCCACGCCGATCGGCGACGACAAAGAAGCCACACTGGAACAATTTGTCACCGACCAGAACCAGCCCATGCTTTACGACAAGGTGTCGCGCGAACTGTTAAAGGACGCGTTGGGTAAGGTGCTGGAGACCTTGTCGCCGCGGGAGAAACGCGTGTTGATTATGCGTTTCGGGCTGGAGGACGGCAAACCGAAAACCCTCGAAGAAGTGGGTAAAGAATTCAAGGTGACGCGCGAGCGGATTCGCCAGATCGAAGCCAAGGCGATCCGGAAGCTTAAACACCCGACCCGAGCGAGAAAACTGAAAGATTTCCTTGAGTGACCCCCCCGATGGTATATCGTAAAAAAAATATTGATTTGACGGTCCGAATTCAATATCTTGTGGTCTATAGTAACTCGATTTTAAACGGCGTCTGTTTTAAGCTTTGTCCAAACAATGCCTCGGGGAAACTTTTTCTATAAACGGTTGGGGAGCAAGATAGTTTTAAAGAGAAAGAAGTTAAAATTATCACAGCAGGAACTCTCCTTAATGTGCAATATCGACCGTACCTATTTGTCACAGATCGAGTTGGGACAGGCAAATCCGACCGTAAAGGTTCTCCACAAAATCACCCGTCAACTCCACATCAATCTGCAGATGCTGTTCTCCGGCGTCTAACTGGACTTGATTTATCAGCGTCAAGAAGCTAGATTATTAATGATGAAGAAACCCGTTTCCCCGATGCAAAAAACGCTCAATTTTTGGGCCATCATCTTAATCGTTTGGAGCATTTATCGTGCCAATTTTCATCTGCCCGAAGCGGTTGACGAACTGATTGTCAAGCCGGCCATTTTCATTTTGCCCGTGTATTTCTTCATTACCCGTTGGGAAAAACGACCGTTCTTCGCCGGAATCGGCCTGAATTTTTCCTCGATCAAGAAAGATGCGCTGGTCGGTTTTGGCGCCGGCGGGTTGTTCTTTCTGGTGGGAATCCTGGCCAATTATTTCAAACACCAACGACAGATCGTGTTACCGTCGTTCCACCTCGCCCCGGCATTGGCCTCGTTGGTGCTGGCGACGGCCACGAGCGTTTCCGAAGAAGTGTTGTCGCGGGGTTTTGTCTTAAAAAGACTGTACCAGGAATCGAAAAACGTGTTTTCCGCGTCTTTTTTAGCCAGCGTTCTGTTTTTCTTTTTACACGTGCCGATTTTATTTACCAGTCTCAGGATAAGCGGCGGGACGATTTTATTTATCATGGCCACCGATATCGTTTTCAGCCTGTTTGTTTCCTTTACCTACCTGGAACGCAAAAGCCTGCTTCCGGCCATTTTGATTCACGCACTCTATAACCTGAGTTTTGTTTTTTTTGTTTAGTCGGACTTAGTTTACCGCGTAGATCCAAAATATCTCTTCGGAGCGGATCTGGATTTTTTTGATTTTTGCCGGGTCGATCCTCAGGCCCTTGAACTCCTCCGGGTAGCCGACAAACACGGTTTTTCTCGCCTGCGGGTCAAACCTGAACTTAAAACTGAACTTGTCAAATCCCTCGACCTGGCCAAACCCATAACCGTCCGGTATGGTCATGGTCGCCTGTTTTTGGTATTTGGCCGGATCGTACTGAAGATAATACAACAGGAAAATATAAGGTTGACCAAGACGATCGGTGATGACGAACCGGTCGTATTTGTTATAGTTTTGCTTTACGTAGTCTCCCAACTCTTTGTATCCGCACTGCCAGGCGCGGATGACTTCGATGCGTTTCGGATAATGAAAAAAGTAAACATCCCAGCTATTGATTAGATAGAAGCCGTAGATTAAGGCAAGAGCGACGAAGACTACCGGCCGCAGCGGCCGCTTAACGGTCAGAAGAAACCGGTAAAGACCAAAGCCGACAATGATTAGTAAAGGAAAAATCATGAAATAAACGCGGATCAGCGAGGCGTCCTGCCAAGTGAGGGCATTGGGGATGGGCGACGCCGCTAGGAGGAGCAACAGGAGATACCGTTGGGGGTGTTTCTCTTTAAATAAGTAGTAAAGACCGACAAAAATGAAAAGATATTCTACCGGCGTAATCAGTCCCAGGTATTGGTAGCCGAACCGCCAGTTTTTATCACCCCAGATCAAAAAGAACCCCGGGGAGATCTGTTCAAAGTAGCGGTCAGTCACGTCGCGGATGCCCTGGGTATAAATATTATGGAGAATCGGTAGATTGTGTTCGGTTAAGTACTCCTGCAGGCGCAGGTGAATGCCCGGGTTTTGCGTGAAAAATAGGTTACTGACCCGGTTTAAGCTCGATGAGGCGTCAATGGCGATCGGAATCGCCAAGGTCAGCACCACCACCAACCAGAACCAGCGGAGTTTAAAATTGGTCTTCGCGGTTTTGGTCAGAAGCAATAAAATTTCCCAACCTACCCAGAAAAAAACGAACATCCGGTAAGAATGATACGAATTGGCCGCCAGTACGACGCAGGCGTTGCTGATGATCAAGGATTTGACGCTGATCGAGCGATGCAGGTCGATCAGGTAATAAACGGCCACGAGCATAAATACCGCTCCGATTACCCCTTCGTGAGCGTGGCGGGAAAGAATGTAGGTCCATGGAGTCAACGCCGCCAACCAGGCGGTCAGCAGGGCAACGGTCTGGTTTCTGAACAGTTTCTTGGTAATCAGATAGACCAGCGGTACAAAAAAGAGTGAGATGACGACGTTGGGGAGGCGAGTAGACAGTTCGTTTAAACCCAGCAGCTCCACAAACGGTACCGACGCATAGACAAACAGCGGTAGTTTATAGTCCTGAAACGACTCGAAACGGAGAGGCAGAAATCGGCCGAATTCGTCTTTGCCGGTTTTGGCGATCGAGTAGGCGTTA
The DNA here is from genome assembly GCA_023380935.1 of Patescibacteria group bacterium. Taxonomy (GTDB): domain Bacteria; phylum Patescibacteriota; class Microgenomatia; order UBA1406; family GWC2-37-13; genus UM-FILTER-34-12. The sequence goes on along the minus strand of JAMCST010000011.1, from coordinate 46,826 downwards.
TAGGCGAAGGCGGCCTCGTCGGCGTTGAGACAGGGCGGTACCTGCCCGAAACGGAAAAGGTTCAAAAACAAACTCACCAAAATGGCGGCGAACAGCAAATAACGGGTTTTATTTTTCATTGGCAAATAATATTTTAACGATCGCCTGAATCAGTCCGATAACAAAAGGCCAGCTTCCCTTTATCGGGTAATATAACAGATTGTACGGTAGGTAGACGAGATGTTCGATCCAGCCGGTGGCGGTTCGGATATTTTTCCAGGTGAAAATTAACTGATTGCGAAACGCCACGGTTTCGATGTCACGCCGTCGGTAATGAGTGCCGATGGTGGATTCGTGATGATGAACGGTCACGTACTGCGGGTCAAACAAAACCTTCCATTGTTTTAGTTTGGCCCGGTAACACAAATCGATATCCTCCCAGTAGAACGGCGCATAGATCGGGTCAAAGCCGTGCAGTTGCACAAATTTCCTTTTGTCTACCAGGCAGCAACCGCCTTCGGCCCAGGCCGTATCTCCGAACTCCAGATCAGTGGCGGCGCGGTGGTGGAACAGTCCCCGTTGCCAAAACAACCGGTTTTTCCCCACCAGGCGACCGTCCTTTTCTTGTTGGGCAAAGCCGACCGCAAACAGATGCCGATCGCGTCGGAAATATTTCACGGCGTCAAGAAAACCAGTACCAGTTAACATGACGTCGTCGTTAAGAAGAAATAAGACAGGTTGAGTGGCCAGTTTGACGCCGCGATTAACGCTGGGACCAAAGCCGAGGTTCACCGGGTTTTGCAGCAGTCTAAGGTTGGGGTATGGTTGCATCGCGTTAGTTAAATCGGCGTCGGGGTCGTCGTTAACCACGACGATCTCTTCGTGTTCAAGCCAGCGCAAATTCTGACGCAGATTAGTCAAAAAAACTTGACGGTTTTTGTAAGTGGGAATGACGACTGATATCATAACTTTACTTTATTTTTGGGATAAACTAAGTACTTCTTTGACCCGATTTTTAAAGACCGGATAGCAGAACCGGGACGTGACCCGGGCCTTGGCCTGTTGTTGTATAAGTTGAGGATCGGTTATTGTTTGCATCTGCTCGATTAATTGATCGACTTGACTGAACAAAAAACCGTTTTTTCCTGATTCAACAATCTCTCGTGGGCCACCGGCGTCATGGCAAAACGTAATGCAACCGGCGGCCATCGCCTCCAACGGAGTAATCCCCAGATGTTCGGCGGCCTGGGGAGTGGTGTTTACGTCGACTCCGTACCCGGTAAAGTGCCAATAATACCGGGCGCGTTTATACCAGTCAAACAGGGTGGGAAAATCGGGGTTAAGGACCAGACGAACATCACTGCGCCCTTGGGTCAACTGGCTCAGTTCTTTAACGTATTGAATATCTTCGTTTTTAAATCCGCCAGCCAATATTAGAGTAAATTTTTTGTACGACGTATCTCTTAGTTTAAGTTTATTGAACGCATCAATAATTTTAGCGTGCTGTTTTGCGTGAAGTTGATTGAAAAAACGACCGACCGACAAAATAATATTGTCTTTTTTAACCCGGCCAAGATCAAGATCAATGAACTCCGATGCTAAATATGGATAGATGACTTGACTGGGAATGTGCCAGTGTTGCAGCCAACTCTGGGTGAAACGCGAGTTGCTGATGAAGTTGAAATTGGCCATTTTCAGTCGGTTGATGATGGTGCGTTGGTACAGGTTTTGTTGCGGCACCATGCAGAAAATATAGTTTTGCTTGGCGGTGGAAAAAAAATAGCTGCCGTCGGTAACGTAGAACAGCATGTCGAACTGCCTTAAGGTAATCAATCTTTTGAGTTGGCTGGGGCGGTGAAACAGATTCGGCGCAAACCGCAGAGGCGCCTGGAAACTAAGAGAGAACTTGTCCTTGATCTGTTTTTCCAGATTGTCATTCCAGAAGATGGTTATCTGATACCCGAATTCCTCCAGTACTTTAAGGACGGAGAGAATGTGTTTTTCTCCACCCCCCAGCGTGTCAAGAAACGGGTTATAGAGTGCGGCGGTTGGTTTTCTCATAGAGAAACAGATAGGTAAAGGTTTTTGAAAAAGCCTGATAAACGCTTTCCAAGACGCCGATGCTCCCGTCCAAAAATCCGAACTTAATGATCAGACGACGCAGTAGTTCCCCCCAAAATTTCCGGAAAAAAGTCAGAACACCGACCTGCTTGCGCGCCCGGAGCAACAGGTTGGACTCGATGTCTTCGAAAGTGGCGGTCTTTTCGACCATATTCAAGAGTTGGCCGTGAAAGTAATGGAGTAGCGGTTGATTCAGTTGTCCGGCGTCTCCTCTGATAATCGGTGATGAATGGATGGCTTTTGGCCAAGTAACCAGGCAGTTACGTTTGATTAGTCTCGGTTGACGGTCCGGCCACCAGCCGCCATGCTTCAGCCATTTTTTCCCGGCAAAAATATTCTTCCGGGGAACGTAGTAGTAGCTAAACTGCGACGTGGTAATTTTCCTTTTGATTTCGTCGGCCAACTCCGGCGTGATTCTTTCGTCAGCGTCCAGAATGAATATCCACTCGGTATTTGCCTGAGCCACGCCAAAATTGCGCGCCGGCTCCACGTAGGCGGCGTTAGGGAAGGGGTAAACCGTAGCGCCTTGGGATTTGGCCAGGGCCACGGTGCGGTCTTGACTTTCCATGTCAACGACAATAACGGTAGAAGAAAGCAATTTGGCCGACTCAATGCATTTTGTGATATTCTTTTCCTCATTGCGGCTAAAGGTAAGGACGGAAATTGCTTTTTCCATATAAATATTCTATCATAGTGAAGGTATATGAAACCATCCCCTTACCCCGGTCAGAAAAAGGCAAAACCACGATCACCCGGGTGGTTGGCAGTGAGTGTCAAAGTCGCGGCGCTGGCGGCATTTGGCGCCAGTTTATTTTTCGCCGCCTGGTTTGCCATTCATGGCGATATTATCTTCCACACCGATATCGCCCGCGATTTTTTGCTCATGGAGGACGTGGTGAAGAATAAACCGATCTCCCTGATCGGACCGCGCTCCGGCGGAATCCCCGGCGTTTTCCATGGTCCGGCCTGGACCTATCTTAACCTTCCGGCCTTTATTATCGGCGGCGGCAATCCGGCCGTGGTCGGCTGGTTTTGGGTGGTGCTGTTTATGGTTGCCTGCGCCGTCGCGTATTACGTGGGAAAACGGGTTTTTTCTGAAGAGGTGGGTTGTTTGGCGGGTGCCCTTACCGGCGTTGCCCTCTGTTTCTCCGTTTCCAGTTTCTTCAACCCGGTTGGAGCGGTGATTCTCGCTCCGCTTTACGTCTATTATCTTTGGCGGTACCTGGTTGGTCAGAAGAACAAACACCTCCTTTTGGCGGTTTTCTTGCTGGGGATGATGATCCAGTTCCAGATGGCGTTTGCGGTCCCGGTATTGATTTTATCATTACCGGTGTTGATACTGGCAATATTGAAAAATAGAAAGTTCATCCATCTTTTTTCAGTTTTAATCATTCTCATCCCCCTTTCAACTTTTATTCTTTTCGATCTGAAACACCAATTTCTGCAGACGCACTCGGTGATCAATTACCTGACCGGTAAGGAAAACAGCGGTAAAGTGGACAAAAAATTCAGCGACATCGTTCAATCAAGAATCCGTTCTACTTACACCGACGGGGTCGGGTTTGTCACCAAAGACAACCGATGGTTGCTGGGTATTTTTGCGGTGTGTCTGGCCGCCGGGCTATGGCGGTTGTGGCGCGCCAAAGATCCCGGGAAACGTCGGATATTCGTATTACTGCTGTTGTATTTTTATTTCGGCTACTGGGCAACGACCGTGCTTTACCGGGGGATGATGTGGGGTTATTATTACTGGCCGTTTTTGGGTCTGGTGGCGCTGATTTTCGCCATGAACTACGAGTTCGTCTATAAGCCGCTGTTCCTGCTGGTTTTTGCCATCGTGGTTTTTGTCGGACTGCGCCACGACTTTTTTGTTTATTTTAAACCGGTGAGTTACTTCGGCGGTGACGGGGGATCCTGGCGATTTAACCAGGCGGCTGCCCAGCGGATTTTTCGTGATGCCCCGGCCGAGTTCGGTTACTACATCTTCACCGACGACCAGTTCGGGTACTCCAATCGTTATGCCATGAACTATACCCAACAGCAGTTTGGCGACAATCAAGCCTTTCCCTACCAAAAAAAACCAGTGACTTATCTTTTAATTTCTCCCAGCCATAACCCAACCATTAGCGACGACTGGTGGAAAGCGGCAAAAGTAAAGATCGCCGGCTTACCGGTGGCCGTATGGCACTATTCCACTGGGTTTAGGATCGAAAAATACCGCCTGTCCGGTGCCGATCTCAATACCCCATCAGACGAGAATCTAATCCATACGTTAATTTTCCGCTGATGAAAACCAAGCAGAAAATTTTCCTCACGGCTTTACCGTTGTTTGTATTGATAGCAATCTTCGCCTTTTTTTTCTTTTACCGGCTAGGCTATCCCACCTTATCCAGTTGGGACGAGGCGTGGTACGGTGCGATCGCGCGCACCATGGTGAAAACCGGCGACTACATGAACATGATGTGGAACGGCCAACCGTTCTACGATCATCCGCCGTTGGGTTTCTGGTTGATGGCGTTGTCGTACAAAGTTTTCGGCTTCAGCGAATTTGCCACCCGGTTGCCTTCGGCGCTGCTTAGTCTCGGTTCGATCGCATTAACCTATCTGACCGGACTCCAGCTGTTCAAAAAAAAAACCATTGCCTTTGTGGCCGCCCTGATGCTTGGAACGTCGGTCTGGTATCTGATAAGAGTGAGGTCGGGTAACCTGGACGCCATTTTGGTTTTTTTCTATATATTAACCATATATCTGGCGTTGAAGTCGGCCGACCGGTTTGCTTTGTTTCCGGCGGTCGGAGTCGCTTTTGGTGGTTTAATGATGAGTAAAACGCTGGTGGGACTGTCGGCTTTACCGTTGATTGTTTTTATCAACCTGCGTCAGTTGGCTAAGCTGAAAAATGCCATCTGGTTAGCTTTGGGAGTGGTGGGTTTTTTGGCCGTGGTTTATCCCTGGTATCATCTCCAGGCAAGCGAGTACCCGTTGTTTATTGAGCAACACTTTTTTAATGTCGGTTTGCGCCAACGCAGCAGTTTATTGACCTATTTTCAGTTGCATCCGCAGCTGCCGTTGTTCTATCTGCACATGGGAATAAGAAAGTGGTATTATTTTTGGCTATTGGGCGGCGGTTTTTTACTGGTGTCGCTGGCGTTTCTGCAAAAGCCGGTCGCCACCGTCTTACTGTGGAATCTGTTGGTGTTTTATCCTTTCCTAACGACCGACAAAAGTCAAATCTGGCATCTGATTCCGGTTTATCTTCCGTTGGTTCTGATTGGGGCGGGCGGTGTCTACCGTTTGGGAGGAGTGTGTTTTCGGTTGGCCAAAAAACTGGTTCCGGCCGGATTGCGTCGATTTTTCCGTGAGACCGTTTTCCAATCCCTTTATCTTTTATTGTTCGGTGCGGTAGCACTGCTTCAGATTAAAATCTTCTATCCCGAGGTCATCCCGACGACCAGATATGTTCCCGACGACGTGGCGATCTCCGAAAAAATCGCCGCCTATCCCCAGACGCATTACCTCGACGACGATTTTCTTCCGATCGCCGTGTTTTATTCCGGTGCCAGCATCAAGCCGTTGATCGAGATGCCCGACGAGAAGCGCACTTTGCTGAGGTTGTTCCGTTCCGATGAAAAAAACTTCGTCGCCATTACCCGCAACTGGGCAATAGACGGGCTAAAGGTAAACAGCATTCCCTATAAAGTTCTGGAAAAAAACAACTCTTTCTCAATTGTTAGTCGTCCGTAACCGTATGCTGATTGTTTTCTACTCAATCTTTTTGATCGCGATCTCGGTTTGGTCATACTCCCTGATCGACGTTAACCTTACCCTGTTCAACCATCGCTACTGGGAGGCGTTTCGCCAATGGATTATTCCGTTGGGTTATTATCACCGGCAGATCAATCTCTATCTTTATATCGGCATCGTCGTCGGGTTGTTTATGTTTTACTACTTGTTTTTAAGACGCATCAAGACCATCAACCCTTTCCTTTTGAGCTTGGTGGTTGGCGCGATATTGTTGTTTTCCTATCCCGCTTTATCTCATGATTTGTTCAACTACATTTTTGACGCCAAGATCATTACCCATTACCATCAAAATCCCTATTTTTACGTTCCCGAGTATTTCAAGACCGATCCGTGGTTAAGGTTTATGCACTGGACCCACCGGACCTACCCCTATGGTCCGGTTTTTTTAGGCATAACGCTGATCCCTTCGTTTCTGGCGATGGGAAAGTTCGTTCTTAATTTTTATCTGTTCAAGCTCCTGTCCGTTATTTTTTATTGGTTGGCCGTCTATTGTCTGAGTCGGCGTAACCGCCGCTGGGCGATGATCTTTGCCGTCCATCCTTTGGTGTTGGTGGAAGGTTTGCTCGGAGCCCACAACGACCTGATCGGCGTCGGGTTGGCGATCGCTGGGATGAGTTTGGTGCTGGACGGCAAACAGTGGTGGGGGAGACTGATGCTGCTGCTGTCCGCGGGAATAAAATTCATCACTCTGCCTTTTTTATTCTTCACCGGCGGTCGCCGCGTTAAACAGCTTATCTTCACCGGTTTTATGTTCCTGATGCTTTATCTGTCGTTGACGCGCGAAATTCAACCGTGGTATTTTCTGAACGTTTTTGTCCTGCTGCCGATTCTGGGCAGCGACCTGAATTGGTTTAATCTGTTTTTTGTCGGATTATTGTTGTCTTCCGGACTTTTCATTAAGTACGGAGTGCTGGAAGAAACAAGACAGTTTGTCTTAAAAAATTCACTGCTCTACGGTTTTTTTGTGGTTAATGCCGCGGTTTTATTTGTCCGTTTTTTTTGGAAGCGCCGGTCGTCGCTCGCGTCACGACTGATCGTATATTCGTTAGTGGCGATTTTTGCTTTTTTGACCCATTTTTACCTGCTCCATAATACTTTTTCTTTGACCGGAAAAGAAATCGGAACGTTAATGTTGGGTAACCTGACCCTGAGTGTAAATCTGGTGCCGGTTTTGTTTGTCGCCGGTATTATCTCGCTGTTGTTTCTGCCCGTTTTTGGTTTTTATCCGCGGGTGATGCTGGCGTTGCTTTTGACCGGTCTGGCGCCGTTATTAGCGGTTACGCGTCAGTTCTCCCCGGTCACCGTGCTAATCGTTGCGGCGGTGATCGTTATCCAGTGGTTGGTAATTATTCTTGGCAGGAAAAAGCCATCAATTATTACCGGAGAAAACCATACCAACCGCACCGCGACGGCTTTTTTAATCGTGTTGCTGGTTTGTCTCACCGGACCGATTTACTATTTTTCCCAACCTTATCCCATTTCGGCGCTTACTTACCAAAAGGGGATCGCCGACGCCATCAGTCAACACAAACAGATTTGGGAATATAACAAGCGACAGAACCACAAAGCGTTTTTAAAGACCAACGCGGTGCGGCTAAGAGTGTTTCCCGTCTCGGTTGACCAGGCCGGACTGGACTATCTGCTTAAACAGGACCACCGGTTAGTCAGCCGCGATTACGGCTTAACCTTTATTTTGTGTTACGGCAAGGCGTGTAAGGAGGATGCGTTTCAGGACGGCGACATTCTTCGCGGTACCCTCATTCTGCCGCACGGAGAACGGGTGAGTTTTGACGAGATTTTTCCCATTTTCTCCGTTCCCGGCCAGATCACGGTTTACGGTTATCGCGGTTAAGTTTGTTACCGGTGCCAAATCAGGTTTCTGATCAGATGCAGTTTGGTTTTCAGCGGTGCGTATTTCAGGGCGAAAATCAACCGATTTCTTGCTTGGTATTTTTGATGAATGGTCGACCCGGAGCCGCCGGTGGACTGGGAGTTTTTATGCCAGATGACGATCGCCGGGTCATAGTATAACTTAACTCCTTTACGCTTGGCCCGTTCACAGTAGTCAGAGTCTTCAAAATACAGGAAATAGCTCTCGTCCCAGTATCCGACCGTATTAATGACGCTTTGGTCAAGACACATCAAGCAGCCATTAACAAACCCGGTCGGTTCAAAACGGTCAAACTGTCCCCGGTCAACCGTATCCACGCCCCGGTGCGGCGTCAGGGCGTGGTTCCAGTCAATTGTGCCGCCGGCATACCAGATGACTTTGCCTTGATCGGCCGGACGATAGCGGTCACGGTGATATTCGTAACCGATCGCATAGTAAATTTTGCCGCCGATAATTGCCCCGGGATGAGCGCTAAGGCTGGTTTTAACCTTGGCGACGAAGTTTTGGCTTAAGACGGTGTCGGGGTTAATCACGCAGAACTGGGAAAAGTGGTTGCGGGCTTGTTTTAGACCAAGATTAACACTATGGGCATAGCCGCGGTTGGGGGCAGGGATAACCGTAACATTGAGTTCTGGCGGTGGTTTGATTGGCTGTTTTTCCGTCGAAACATCTACGATAAACAGGGTGAAGCGAGTGTCGGTCTGGGCGGCCAAACTTTTGAAAAAATCATCGAGTATAATGTAATTTTGATACACGACCGTAATTATCGCCAGATCATGAGACATGCTTTTGATTATATCAAAAAACACCCTGGGCTACTCTTTCTGATCGTCCCGGCCTTTATCCTTTACATGAGTGTGACCGTGCCCAGCGGCAGCCAGTATTGTTACCAGGGAAAATGCGGGATATATTTCTGGGGCGTGCACGGTCATGACGCCGTCTGGCATCTGGCGTTGGTGGAGACAGCCTTTAACCGTTTCCCGTTTATCTCGCCGGTGTTTTCCGGCGCGGCCCTGAACGGCTACAATTATCTTTTTGACCTGGTGATCTATTTGTTGGTGCGTTTTACCCACCTGTCGGCCCTGACCTATTTCTTTAAGATTATTCCGGTTGTCTGGTTTATCTTATTCACCGCGTTGGCGATTCAATTATCGCGGAAGTTAAAAGACAGGGTTGTCTTTACCGCCTTTTTCCTGTTTTTTTTATATTTTTCCAGTTCTTTTTCCTACATTTTCACCCTGATTCATGATCAAACCGTCTTCGGCTCGGCCGGTTTATTGTCCCAACAAATTTACCACATCATGTTTAACCCGCAGTACGCCCTTTCGCTGTTGGGAATGCTGTACCTGTTGATTAAATTTAAAGAGAACCGGCTCACTAAAAAAACCGTCTTCGCGATTGCCGTCGTGATTTTTTTGAACTTCGGCCTGAAGTTTTACGGCGGTTTTGCGGCCTTGGTTTTAGGAATGCTGTATTGTCTGTTGGAAATATTACCAAGGAATCGTTCGCGATTTTTTATCTTGAGCGGTTTAATGCTGGCCGCCGCCAGTGGGGCGTTAATGGTTTTTTACGCCCCGTTTTCTGCTGGCGCCGGCGGGGCGATTTTCTCGCTCGCGCCGTTTGCCTTGGTGCATCCGATTACCGAAGACCCCGGTCTGCTGTATCTTCAGAACTTAACCAATGCCCGCTACTTTTTGCTTACCCGGCCGGTTGGGCCGAAATTAATCGTCATTGAAGCGATTAATCTCGTCTTGTTTCTTTTCTTCTATCTGGGCGTACGTTTCTTTGGTTTGCTATATTTCGGAATTCGGCTGATCAAGAAAAAACTTGATCGATTTGACGCGATCGTCATGGGAACCATGGTCGTTACCACTGCGATGACAGTACTGTTCGTGCAAAAAGCCGAGTGGTGGAACACCATCCAGTTTTTTTACTACGCCGTTTTTCTTTCCTCCATTTACCTGGCCGAATTGGCGTTTTCCTGGTATAAAACTAAGACTAAGTTGGCGTTGGTGGGAATCATTATTCTAATTGGTCTGGCATTACCGGCGACCGTGGATATTGCCAAAAGCTCCTGGTCGCTGTTTCCCGGCGGTACCTATATTCCGAAAGAGGAAATAGAAGCGCTGGCGTTTCTGAAAAGCCAGCCCGTTGGTGTGGTTTTTTCTCCGCTGTTTGACGACGGACTAGTCAATCAATATGCCGTTCCCCGGCCGCTGTTTGCCAACGGCGACACCGCCTATGTCTCGGCCTTTTCCGGTAAACCGAGCTACTTTGCCGATCTGGTGCAGATCCGCCTGACCGGGATTGACTATCAGGCGCGGCTGGACAAGATCGAGCGCCACGACTGCCGCATGCTTGAGGCGATCGACTATGTTTATTACAACAACGACCACAAGATTGATCGCCGCCTGTTTGATTGTCCCAGTCGTCTGGTGTTTTTATGGGGCAATCGGCAAGCGACCATTTACCGTGTCGTTCACCCGCACCCATGAACCGGTCAGTGATAAAAAAAACCGTCCTCGCCTTGATCGTCGTTAGTGCCATGGTGGTTTTTTTGTCCTTTAACCTTCCCAGCGGCAGCCACTATTGTTTCCAGGAAAAATGCGGACTGTTTTTCTGGCGCTCCCTCGGACACGATGCGCTTTGGCATTTGGCTGTGGCCCGGACGGCCTTTATCAACTTTCCTCCACTGATGCCCACTTTTTCCGGAGTCGCGCTGCGTGGATACAACTATCTGTATGATTTACTGCTTGCCTGGCTGGCCAGGTTGGGAATTAATCCGTTGCTGGCCTATTTTAAGCTGTTGCCGGTGGTTTGGTTCGGTCTTTTTACCTGGTTGTTGATAAAACTGGCGCACTCCATTAGTCGGCGCTGGGTTTTTTTGGTCCTGTTCCTGGCCTTTTTTTACTTCACTGGCAGTTTTTCCTACTACTTTACTTTGGTGACCGACCGGACGATCTGGGGAGCGTCGCACCTGCTTTTTCACCTGATTGAGCCGTTAACGCTCAATGCCCAGTTCGGTTGGTCGCTGCTGGGTTTGCTGTTTATGCTGATCAAAATCCAGGAGAAAAAAATCAATCGTATCACTGTTTTGATTTTTGCCGGGATTATCGGCGTTAATTTTGCCCTTAAGTTTTATGGCGGAGTGGTGGCGCTGGTGTTGGGGACGCTGACGGTTGGATTGGTGTGCAAAGACCGGCGTCGCGTCTTGTTTTATTCGATATTGTTCACGGCGGTGGCGGCAGTCACGGTTTGGTTTTTTTACCGGCCGGCTTCAACTGCAGCTGCCGGCTCCACTTTTATTTTTTCTCCGTTTACCAGCATCAATCCGGTTACCGAAGATCCCCACTTGTTTTACCTGGCGCGGTTGACCAGTTTACGCTACGTTTTGGCGGCTAAAGGACTAGTATTGCCCTGGTTGCTGATCGAGTTGTTTAACCTGACGGTTTTCCTGTTTTTCTACCTGGGGGTGCGTTTCTTCGGTCTTATGTATTTGGCCTACCGGATTATGACCAAAAAAGCGACGCAACTGGAAATCAGCGTCGCCGCGGTGTTACTGGTTACTGTTCTTGCCACGGCGTTGTTCGTGCAAACAGGCGAGTGGACGAACATCTATCAGTTTTTTTACTACGCAGTGTTTTTTTCCACCATACCACTGATCGAGTTGGCGTTTTCCCTGTACCGGAAAAAATCCGGCCTGACAAAAACGTTGTTGTGTGTGATCGTAATTTTGGCGCTACCGACGACGCTGGATTTGGCACGTGACACATTCCGGTCTCCGGCTCTGGTTTATCTGCCCGACGGAGAACTGGAGGCGTTGCAGGAGTTGGGGCGACAGCCGCGCGGCGTGGTATTGTCTCCACCATACGATAAAACTATCGGAGCCAACTTAACCGATCCAAAACCGCTTTATGCCTGGGGTGACACCGCCTATGTTTCCGCCTTTTCCGGTCAACCGCTTTACCTGGCAGATCTTTGGATGGAACAGATAACCGGCATCGATTACCGGCATAGGTTGGCAATGGTTCAAAGTCATGACTGCGACATTCTAAAACAGATCGATTACGTTTATTACAACAACGATTTCAAGATTGCCCGCAGTTTGTTCGACTGTCCTAATCATCTGGAGTTTTTATGGGGTAACCGTACCGCCACGATCTATCGGGTAAAAAAATAAGCGGTTTTCAAAGAATAATCCTGATAGGGAATACGCTCCTTAACCATCGGGTTGTGGATATTGGCCAAAGCGTTATAGGTCGGAATATCCAGGCAGCGTTCGGAGACGACGGCTTGTTTGAGCAACTGATACTTCAACTTGCTGTTGCACGGCAAGAACCGGTATTGACCGTCAACGTAGGTGGTTGACCGCATGGCGTTTTGGAGACGGTTCAGATTAATATTTTTATCCAAAAAAGCCAGACTCAAGAAACCGTCCTGCGGTAAGGGATGATAAACGGTCAACGGCATGGTTTTGTCTTGGAGCAGTCGGTTGCTTAAGGTTCTTTCATTGGCGTTAAAGATCTCTCCGACAGTCACGGGTCGGCGGAAAAAATAGATGTAGCCGACATAGGTGAGGTTGACGGTGATGATTAGCAGAGTCAGACCGATTACCCATTTTTTATTTTTAGTTTTGGTCACCATCCGGACGGTTAAAATCAGACCGGAAGCGATCAGATAGGCAAAACCAATGCCCGACGGCATGGCGCGGATAGAAAAAGAAGCGCCGTGACGGCTCAACAGCGCCGGAATCAAGCCGATAAGGGTGAAACCGAGCAAATACAGATCGTCTTTACCGATCCGGCGGCCGAACGAAGCGATCCCCAGGTAGTATAGAACAATCGTTACGAAGAGAAACTGTCCCGAGGCGGTATTACCGTTAATGGCGCTGTAATCACCGTCCTTGAACAGATAGATCAGATCCTGACCCTTAATCAGATTGGTGAGCATATAGTCCAGACTGACGGTGATTTTATTATCAAGCATTTTTTTGACTAATGAAGAAGCGGTTGAAGTGTTGCGCCGGAAAATCACCTCTTTGACCGTGTCCGGGTTGAAAAAGACAATTTCGCCGAACCGCCCTTTGGTCGTTTGCGGGTCAATCAGTAGCGGTGACGCTAGTAAGGCCAGGACAAATACGCCGTCAAGTAACCACAACAGCCATCTTGAGTTGGATTTTGATCGGAGACTCTTCGGATTGGCTGCTGGTTGGGACCAGGGAAAAAACTCCAGATAAAGCAACAAAAACGGAATCAGCAGGCGGAAACCCTGATAGCAGTAAAAGGTGAGAAAAAATAGCAGATAAGCCAAGAAACGTTTTTGTTTTATGAAAGCTAGAGCAGCCGCCACCAGCAGAACAATTGCCAGCGGGATATCGAGCGCGAGCCGGGTAATGTGAAACACCCAGGGACTGAAACAGAAAATGACCGAGGTTAAGACGGCTTTACGGCGGTTTTTCGTGATAGTCGCCACCAACTCAAATACCAGCCAAATCAATAAAGTGGATATTAACACATATGGTAGTCTGGCGAAAAACACCGAGTGTCCGGGTAAAGCCAGGGCCGCCAGGGCGGAGTAATAGATTGCCACCATCGGGTTATTGGGGCTGATGCCGGTAAAGTTAAGGGGAAACCGATGCCCGAACAGGTCACGTCCGGTTTGGGCAATCGAGTAGCCGGAAAAAGCAATGTCGCGCTCGTCGTGAAGAAGAAACAACTGATCCAGCAACGGCAGTCTGATTAATAAAAATATGGCGCTGACAATCAATAGTATTCGTACCGAGTTTTTCATAATACGATTGATTTTCTGAACGGCTTTGTTCCTGAACCGAGTCGGGCGAGAAGCTTAAAGTAAGCGGCGATCGTTACGACAATGAACACCCGTACTACCGGTTGATAGGAAAATATCCTAATGATCATGTCCGGGGGGTGAGGAGACCACCAGCCGCTGTAGAGATTGTAGAAATGAAAGAGCGACAGATAAATAAAGACCGCCAGCGGCTGCCTTTTGGATAGCAAAAACAACAGCAAAAACGGCAGTACCAATAACAAATGGCGTTCGTGCATGCGCGTAGCAAAAAGAAACACGGCAAAGGGAATAAGAAACAGCGACTGGAATATGGCGATAGTGCGGTAACGGCTCTTATGCAAAAGATATAAAATCACGCCGGTGTTCAGTATCACCAATATTTCTCCGACGCTCCTGGCGCTTAGGCCGAAGACAATCGAAATCGAGTCAGGAACGTGTCCTAATCCGGTTATCAGACCCCAAAAATTAAAAGCATGGGCGGTCAAGTAATCTGACCCGTACTGATTGAGTATTCTTTGCCAGTAAGTGATCCAGGGACAAAAGAGGCCACTTCCCGGTCGGCAAAAGGGAAAGAGGAACGCCCAGGTCATCAGCAAAAATAATAACAGGGCCTTTACCGATCCGAACCACCGGAAACGCCGGTAATACAGCAAGGCTAAAATAGGGAAAAACACAATGGCCGTTTGTTTAGTCAACAAAGCGAGTGCAGCGCAGACGACCGGCCAATATGTCCGTTTGCTCTCCAGTAACAGATAAAAAGCCAGGGTAATAAAAAAAAGGGGAATAACATCAATCTGTCCCCAGTAGGCGCTGTTGTAGAAAAACGCCGGGTTAAACAAAATCAATCCGGCGGCCACCAGCGGCAGTCTGCCCGACTTGGTTTTATCCCAGCCCCTGACAAAACGGTAAACCACATAAGCCAGACCGATATCGGCCAGGATCGCCCAGAGCTTCATCAGTGCCGGTAGGACAAACTGTTGGTCTCTCCAGAAAAAGATGACCTGTGACGGAAAAAGAGGAATAAGCAGATTCAGTTTCCAGAGAAGCGGACCAATCAAACTATAAAGATAATAACTCAAAGCAAAAAAACAGATCGTGATCGGCGGGTAATTGACGGCGCTGACGCCATAATTTTCCATCAGATTACGCTGGTAAAGGCCGGTCAGGCCGTGGGAAACAATGTCGCTTCCCCAGGCAATATGTGTGTTGACGTCGCCGTTATGGGTAACTACGCTTAAAGCAATCCTCATCAATAATCCCAACAACAGGAGGATAATCAATGTCCGTGTTCTATTCATGGCAGGATCGCGATGATCCGGTTAATAATTTTTAGGATGATTCTTTTTTGGGGCGCAACGAGATTTTTTTTATTGATCCAGTAGTGGCTTTGCTTGAGACCGGACTTAAAGAATTGTTGCGGGACGGCGCTGAGATTGTCTTTGGTTTCGCTGCGATACTGGTGCATCTCCCAGTAGTAAAAATACACTAGAAGATAATAGAACATCTGCAGAAAGGCAAGAGCGAGGCCGTGCATTCCGTCTCTGTAGCCTTCGCCGGCGAAAAAACGACTAACAAACTCAGACAAACTCTTATTGATCGTAGCAGCCAAAGTCAATGGTTGATTTTGACCGGTCAACATTTGCGCCTCGGTTTTAGCATAGCGCATCGCCTTTGTTAGATATTGGTCGAGGTTGTCGTAATTATAATGGAGGATGGCGTTCTCCTCGTGAGCGGGAAACCGGAACTGCCGGCCGTTAATCTTAGGCTGCGGGTGAATGGCGGCCGGCCAAATTACGGAAGATTTACGATAAAGGCGAACTTGATAGTCTGGCCACCAGCGTGAATGCTCGATCCATTTGCCGAAGATTAAGTTCTTTCTGGGAAACAGAAAACAATCGTAATGCGCCAGTTCGGCCCGAATGAGACCGCCGGTGTTTTTAGGAAAGACCTCGTCCGGATCAAGATACAGCACCCAATCGTGGCGCGCCTGCTGTTTCAACTCTTCCTTCACCAGATCGGCAAAGGGGGTGTCCGCGGGCACGGCGACGACCTTTATCTTAGGATGTTTTTGCAGCGTCTGGACCTGCTCCGGGCTCAGGTTAATGCTGCCGATGATGATTTCGTCGGCCAACGCCTGCACCGAGTTGATGGTTTCCTGCAGATGGGGCGGGCGGTCTTTGACGACAATGATGGCGCTGATTTTGTTCATGAGTAATTCCCCAGTTCTTTTATCAGTTTAACCAGATTCACCCGGAAAATCCAGTTGAGGACCAACACGTAGATCAGCGCGCCCAGCATCACCATGATCAAGAGATCGACGAGTGAGTTAAGCAGGAACAGGTTGATAAAGGCAAGCGCCAGCCCCATGATGACCGCCGCCAAGGTGGGTCGATAGACCGACCGCCAGAAATGGAATTTGACCAGTTGTTTCGCCTGTTTGACCACGACGACAAAGGCAAACGACAACACCAATTGCGTCAGGGGAAAACCGTAATAGCCGAGGAAGCGGGTGAGCAGGGGGGTTAAGATCCAGGTGCCGGCGGTCCAGAACACCATGAAGTAAAAGGAAATCTTAATCCGGCCCAGGGCGTTAAACAGATTGGTGAAGGGAGAAGAGTACGAGGAAAAAAACGAGGCGATGATAAACAGATAAAACAGCGGCAGGGCCACCGCCCATTTGTTATAACGGGGGACAATCTCCACAAACACGCTCATCAGAACAATCGCTCCGGAGATCACCGGTGCCAGAAGAATGGTCTGGTAAACCAGGATTTTATCCACCAGGCGGCCGACCTTGTCGGTTTCGTGCTGGATGCGGGCGATCACCGGGAAAAGCACCCGGCTGATGTTGTCCATAATGATGCGGATCGGCGCCTCGGCCCACTTTTTAGCCCAGCCGATGTATCCCATGCCGGTAAAACCGACCGCTTTACTTAAATATAAAGTCATCAGGTCGTCTTTCAACAACGCCATAAATGAGTTGGCCTGGAACGGCAGTCCGAACTTCAGCAGTCCCTTCAGACGGGCAAACGAGATCCCGATCTGCGGTTTCCAGGGCGAAATAACATAGATCGCCGCCAGGCCGGCCACCGCCCGAACCAATACGGCCACCGTGAAACTGGTGAGGTCGAATTTGGCAATCGCCAGAACGATTACCGTCAGATAAAACACGGTATTTTCTATCACCTGGACAATGACGATTTTCTGAAAATGGATTTTCCGCTCCAGGAAGATCGAGGGAATCGTTTTTAACGAGGAGAGAAAAAAGGAAAAAAGCAGCGCCCAGTAGAGATAGACGCCGGTCGCCGGCAGTTGATAGAACCGTTGCACGGCGTCGCTGGCGAGAAACCCGATCAGCACCGCGGTAATGATCAACAGTTGTTGGACCGAAAACACCGTTCTGA
Organism: Patescibacteria group bacterium; assembly: GCA_023380935.1. Taxonomy (GTDB): domain Bacteria; phylum Patescibacteriota; class Microgenomatia; order UBA1406; family GWC2-37-13; genus UM-FILTER-34-12. Next base: position 29,822 of record JAMCST010000011.1, on the reverse strand, counting down.
CGTCTTCGGCATCGATTTCCTTTTTCTGCACCAAAGACGCCGCCAGGCCGATGTCGGAAAAGTAGTTGAGCAGCGAAATCATCGACAAAACGGTGATGTAGATCCCGAAGATTTTTGGAGTCAGAAGAATGGTGATAATCAGGTTGGCCACCAGGCCCAACCCGGCCGAGTAGCCGCTCTGAAGGAACAGGCTGAGCATGCTGACGACGGTTTTTTTCTTGATATCCTGCATGGTGAGACGCAATTTAACCTGATAAAATATGGTTATGAAATGGTTTAAACGGCCGGTTTTTATCGGGCTTTTGCTTGTAATTATAACACTCCCGGCCTGGTTTATCCTCCTTAATCAATATTACCCTTCGATGCACGACGATCAGCATATCGCCCGGTTGTTTCTGCTCGATCAGGGTCTTAAGCAGGGATATCTTTACCCGCGTTGGGTGGACTGGCTCGGATTCGGTTTTGGTTATCCTTTGTTCAACTTCTATCCCCCCCTGATTTACTACGTAGCCGAGGCGTTCCATTTACTGGGTTTTTCATTAATCTGGTCAATCAAACTGATGATCATTACCGGTTTTATCGGTGCGGCCGCCGGGATATACGTGTTTGTCAAAACCGGCCTCGGCCGGCGCGCCGGGATACTGGCGGCCACGCTTTTTACCTTCTTTTTCTACCATGCGGTAACGGTTTATGTGCGGGGGGCGCTGGCCGAGTTTTTCAGTTTTGCCGTTTTTGCCTGGTTGATAGCCGCTTTGCAGCGTCTGGATGCCAAGCCGACCGTCAGGCGGGGAATCGGAGTCGCCCTGGCCTGGGCCGCCTTGATCCTTACCCATCCGCTTATTGCCTTGCCGGCCGGGTTTTTTATCGGGGCCTACGGATTATATAGTTGGTTAAAACACCGGCATAAGACACGCTACCTGGGTTGGTTGATTTTTGCCTTGATTGATGGTCTGGCCCTGTCGGCGTTTTTTTGGATTCCAGCGCTGTTTGAGCGTCAGGCAACCATTGTCAGTCAGATTCTCACCAAAGAACTGGCTGATTTTCATCTCCATTTTGTCTATCCGGACCAGTTCTGGTACTCGCCGTGGGGGTTTGGCGGTTCGGTAGCCGGCCGCGGCGACGGCATGACGTTTCAACTGGGGAAAATTCCGATCATCTTGGTGATTTTTTCCCTTTTAGCCGCTCTGGTGAATTGGATATTCAAGAAAAAATCCCAGGGATCCCGAAATCGTTTAGTGGAGTACGGATTTTATCTCAGCTTGCTTTTATTCAGTCTGTTTATGGCCACGGGTTGGTCCGGTTTTGTCTGGGACAGGATCAGCTACTTGGCGTATATCCAGTTTCCCTGGCGTTTTCTTACCTTTACGGCGTTTTTTATCAGCGTAGTCGGCGCCTACGCGATCGGTTTCATCAGCCCGTTGGGCCGGTCACGGACATGGCGATTAGTGTTAAATATCTTACTGATAATATTGGTCGTGGGAACGGCGGTTAAGTACCGGGTATATTTTCAGCCACAGCGATTACTGCAAACCAGTGATGCCGAGCGAACTAGCTTTACGGAGATCGCCTGGCGGATCAGCCACACTTCGTTTGAGTTCGTGCCGCGCGGCGTGCCGCTGACCAAATCGCCGCTCGGCACCACAGTCTACCGCATCGCTCCGTCAGATCTGTCTGTGCAGCCCGCCCAGATCGTTTCAGGGTCGGGAAAGATCACGGTCGAAGACAATCGTTTCCAGAACAAAACGTTTCTGATCGACGCCGTTACCCCGGTGGCGCTGCGTCTTAACACCTATGATTTTCCCGGTTGGAAAGCCGAGGTAAACGGACGGGAAACAAAAATCAACCACCAGAACCAATATCGCTTGATTACCGTTACCCTACCCAGAGGCAAAAGCCGCCTAACAGTTATTTTTGGCGATACGCCCCTCCGTTTGATTGCAGATGCCTTGACCGCGATGGCGGCAATTGGCGTTTTCGTGATTTTCCTCGAAGAAAAGCGGTTTTTTTTCCGGAAAAAGCCAGGAAATAATAATATATGAAGAAACACAGCAAAATCTGAACTACGATCAGCGCGTTCACGAAAATCCGGTTATCTGCCAGATCCATCAGTAAACGAACCGGCGGCTGTTTCCAGGCGGCGTATAAATTCAGGAAATGGAATAGGGTCGTGTATAAATATAGCCAATAGAAGCGCGCCTCAATAACCGTTGCCAGCAAAAGGAACGGGATGGCCGGCAATAAATGGCGTTCGTGCATGCGCGTGGAAAACAAAAACACCAGCATTGGCAACAACGCCGCGGCCATTATAAACGATGATCCCCTTTGCGTCTTTTTTCCAACGAAGTAAAGCACGCCGACCAGACCAATCAAGACAAAGCCCGTTCCCAAAAACCGCGGCGTTAGGTTGGCAAAATAAAGGACGAGGTCGGAAGTGTTGCCAGGATAATGGACGAGATACCAGAAATTAAAGGCGTGCGCCGTTAACCAACCTGCGGCAAACTGGGTGGCGATTCTTAGATAAGTGATCAGCGGAAACAATATCACGTTGCCCCGTTTATAAAAGGGGAGAAAAACGGCAAAAAATACCACTGCTCCGCTCAGAAACGATTTTATTTTAAGTTTCCAGTCGCCCCTTTTAATAAATAAAAGGCCATAAATCGGTACGAGGATGCCGATGGTTTGTTTTGACAGAAGACCCAAACAGAGAAGAACGAACGAAAGAATCATCCGGTTTTTGTAAAGAAGGTAGAACGACCAAACAGCAAAAGCGAGGGGGATGGTATCGATTTGCCCCCATAGAGAACTGTTGTATATGATGGCCGGATTGAATAAAGCGCTGTAGAGAATGATGGCCGGGATACGGCTTTTGTTATTTTTAACGAATAGTTTTGCCATCTGATATAGTCCAAGAGCCAAAAGAATATCCGCCGCAATCCCACCCAGTTTCATGAAGGTGGCGGCGGTATTGCGATCCTGCCAAATCAACAACAGCCGGGAAGGAAAAAGGGGAAAGTTGCCGTTGAGGAACCAAAACAATCGATTGACCGGTGGGAAAAGCAGACGGTAAAGCATTAAACTTCCGGAAAAACTGACGGCGGCCAACGGAGGATAATTGGCGAGGAGATTGCGATCGTAAAAACCAGCCGGCCCATATTGCAGTAGATTTTTTGCCCAAGAAACGAAATAGAGATCGACATCGCCACCATAATAATTTGTTTCACTGATGATCAGACGTAATATTATCGCCGCGATGGTTAACAGAACGATAAGTCGCTTATTTTGACTCATTGTCTTTGGAAATAAGAAAATAGATCGGCAGTCCCCGGTAGAGGGAAAACACGGTTTGCACATCGTCTTTTTGCTGATCCACCAGCCTCAATTCTTGTTCCTTGAGCAAGCAACGGCATTGATTATTGACCAAACAGGTTTGTTTAAGGTGAGAGTCGGAAATTTTTTCTACGGAGAAGCTCCGGTTTTTATGATAAAAATCAGCATAAAGCTGGAACTTCCCCGATTCCTGGGTAATGTAGACGCAGCGGACGCCCATTCGATTAAGTTGGTTGATGGCGCTGGTTTCCGCATAGCCCCACTCAAATGAATTTTTTTTGTCAAAGTGCGAAGCAAACAGTTCGGCGACAAAGATTAGATTGATAACCATGAAGGCAACGGCGCCGAGTTTCAGGTAACGGGGCAGAGCGGTAAGCGCATAATGATAACCAACCGCCCCTATTAGCGTAAAAGGCAAGAAAAGCAGGATGCCGCGGTAGGTGAGTAAGGCGTTGGCCGAAGTGGTAAAAAGGAAAAGCATCCCGACAATGAATAAAAAAAGTACCGTTTGCGTCAGCTGTTTAAATCTAGAATCCAGCAGCCGGTAGGCACCGAGGAATAAAAAGACGCTGTCGCCGTAAAAGAAAAATCCGGCTTTGGGGATTTTCAGGTACTGGGAAACCGAGTCGCCGGCAAAGAAAAGCGTTTTCCAATCAACCAAACGGAATAGGATGGGAAAATCGCTGATTGATTGACTAACCGACGGGAGATGGAGGTCAAGCCAGTGCCGCAACAAAAAAACGACCAGACCGATGCCGGCCAGGCGAAGAACCGGTCGGGCTGACACCATAAGCACGGTTACCACGCCCAAAGGAAGCAGAATAAAGGGATTGAGGTGTTGCTGTAAGATAAAAGACCAGGGGACAATCGTCATCAGTAGGGCGGTAATCAGCGATAAAGACAGGTTTTTGCTCGTGCGGTAGACCAGCAGGGTAATGAGGACCAACATCAGGGAGTTGACCGGCAGCGCCAGAAAACGGAACGACAGGTCATTAAGCGCCGGGGTAATGGTTAAGGTCTTGAGAAAGGCGATTTCTTCGGGCGAGACGCTGTTGGGGGTGGAATGAAAAATCACCAGACGCAGTAAGGCGTTGAAGATTAACACGCCGGCCAGGCCGATAGTCAGTTTCAGGTTGGCTTTCATGGTTTGACAATGTAGAGATATAACAGCGCCTGCGGATCGTTAACCAAGGGCAATGATTGTTGTTTCATCTGGGCCGGAGTTAATAAATGGTCATTAATCAGGCGGGGAAGGAGTGTTTGTTTTTCCGTGTCGGTCACGAAAACCGCGCTGGTTTTTCCCTTGGGCAACTGATCAACGATTTCCGGTTCGACCGCGTCGACAAACTGAAAATGGGAAAACCGGTCCACGTAATACCAGCCATCGATAAAACGAAATCGCCGGGTTTGCCATAAGGTTTGCAGAGGAACTTGCAGACAAAAAAGCGGGAAAATGTATGGGACACCGTCGATCTGACGGGAAATCACTACCCGAGCAAAACGCGCATCGTCTTTTTTTAATATGTCACAGATCTCTCTTTCCCGCATCGCATAGATGTTTCCGTATAGGTTAGGATAGGTGAAGAAGAAAAACCAGAGAAAGCCGGCAACATTTACCAGGTAGGCGACGGCGACAGTTGCAGCGATCAGCCGCGTCGAGATTTTTTTCCATGACAAGCGAGTGAAGAAAACGACCAAACCGTATGCGGTTACCAATTCCATCAATCCGTGCAGGGCCAACGACCGCTTGCCGCTGGGCGCTCCTTCGGTGATGGTTGAAGGCAGCGGCGCCACGGCGACGGCGGCAATAACCACTACCAGTAACCACCGCCTTTTTCCTGTTTTTCGCACCGTAGCCTCATGGAATAAAAGAACCAGACCGAAGTAATAAAACAAGATCTGTACCAGATAAAGGGGTGGGGCGTGGCTTTCCGATACGTTGCGGTGGTTTTGATAATTGAGCAAAAAATCGGTGGAAAAATGAGACAAATAGTTGCTCGCCATGGTTAGGATGGTGAAGCTGATTTTATTATGCAGTATTTTAGCGCGCAGGTCGTTTTTGTCCTGGCCGCGATATTCGTCGATTTCCAGAGTTAGGCCTTTTTTTTCTCCGAAAATCCCCACATACTGGAGGCGTGAGGAAAGACTAAACCGTAGCTGTTGCCCGACCAGTAAAAGCGCGGCGCCGGCGAAAACGATCGCGATCAGGTGGGTGGCGCGGGGGCGAATTTTTGCCCCGAGGTAATTAACGGCGAAAATGGTCAAGAGAAGAAGCGGGGCAATCACCCGTCCCAGGTTATAGGAGAACATCGCCAGGATAAAAGTTATCGTCGCCATGGTGAGAAAACGGGTTTTTTGGGTTTTGATAAAATACAGCTCCATCAACACGCCCGCGCTGATAAACAAGCTTGAAAGCATGATTCCGTCTCCGGCAATGCGGGAGAAAAATATTCCGAACGGAGACACCGCGACAAATAAGGCTCCGATCACTCCTACCTTTTTCCCGGCGATGAGCTTCCCAATCAGGTAGACGACCGGAATCACCAGGACTCCGGCAATAACGTTGGTCAATCTTAAGCTAAACAAACCCAGGCCGAAGAGTTTGACGAAAACGGCGGTGCAGTAAATGTAGAGCGGGTTTTTATAATCCCCAAACGCGGGGAAGATAAGAGGAAGAAAATGTCCCCATTCGTCCCGTCCGGTCTGGGCAATCGAGAAAGCATTATACCCGACGCTGGCCTCATCCCATTCCGGTCCCGGAGGAAGAGCGTTTAGACGGTAGCAGCGCAAGAAAATTCCCACCGCCATAATCAACGCCAAAACGACGATCGTCCGGTTTAGGCGATGCTTTTTCATGGGGTTAAGGCAAACAAATCAAGCGATACGGCCCCGCCGGGTTTGGGATAACGCTTAATCAGGGTAAGCGGAAGATCGGGAGGATATGAGTTTTGATAGACGTAGACTACAAAGATCTTCTTTTCACTCAGTTCTTTTTGGTAGTTAGTGAGGATGGCTTTGTCAAGCGGCCAGAAGCCTTTGATTTCGACATTATCACCGGGGCGGACAAAGGCGCGTAACACATCGGCCGCCATGCCAAAATCTCCCTGGGCCAGTATTAGCACCGGTTTTGTTTGGGCCTGTTGGCGGGCGTAATCGACTGCGGCCCGGGCGCCCCAGCCGGCGCTGCCGCCGCTGATATACTGGCCCCGGTCAATGGCCGGGAAGGGAATATGAGAAAAATCAACCACGATAGTGTAGTCGAAATAGGCGACCGCAAAAACATAAGCCGCTATCAGAACCGCGGCGATCTTCCGGTTGACTTTTGTCATCAGGTAACCGGCGGATATCGTTAACAGTGCGGCGATAAAGTTGACGTAGCGCGGATAAAGCACAATCGAAAAAAGCGCGATTATCAGATAAGACAGGATGAGCCAAATTAATAAATAGAGACCCAGGCGTCGTTGTTTCTCAATCAAAAGGATTAGGCCGGCTAGGCCGATAAACGGAAGAAGGTATCCCGACTCGATCAATATGTATTCGGGAATGGCTTGAAGGTGGTAGACGACTCCGTCGAGGGGGTTTTTAACGAACACGGCAAGCGATTTAACAAAAGTGGCATTTTTTAGCGTAATAAAATGCATGTAGGGTGAGAGGCGTTGGACATTGTAGATGACAGTGGCGAGAGCGACGACGAGAAAAAACAGAATCAAGAAGTTCGTGATTTTTTTTAGTGCGGGTTTGCCTTTGCCGTTAACGACAAGCAAGGGGGCAAAAATACTGAGCCCGATGAACAGTTCCACCGATGATTTCGCCAGCAGCGCCAATCCGGCCACCATCCCAAAGATTAAGGCGACATCAAAACGAACCGTCCTTACCAACACGATAGAGAAAAACAAAATCCAGATAAACGCCGCGTTGACGCCGGAGTCCATCAGCGCCATCCGGTCGTAAAAAAGGAAATACGGGGTAAAGATATAAAAAAGACTGCCCCAATAAGCAGCCTTTTTGCCGAACAAATAGTAACATAAGGTAAACATGCCGACCAGTCCGACCAGCCCTGTCGTTGTAGCAAACAATCGTCCGGCCAACAAAGCCTGATTGGGAAACAGTTTTAGAAAAGGAATCGTTCCCCAGGTTTGGAGCGGTTGGCGGCCGTCGGTAAGGGAAATGAACCGCCAAGAGGCGTCGTGCCAGGCAGTAGTTGCCCAACGGATATAGATGCCTTCGTCGGCGAAGATCGGGAATTTGTCTAGGTTAATCAACCGTGTTGTTAGGTAGACACAAACAAGAACAAACCCCAAAAGAACGTCACGGCGGGCAAAGCGTTTTTTTATCTGATGAAACAGTTGGAATACGTCAAACATATTTGGGGAAACAAGACTTAATGAACAATGTGATAATTATATACAATGGCAGGAAAAGCAATAGAAGATAGCGCGGGGAAAACGGGATAAAACACGAATAAGTCAGATAAAATACACTCCAAAGGGATAAAAATAACGCTCCGTTGCCCAGCCGTTTCGGTAGCGGGTTTTTCTTGGCGACCAGCAGTCCATAGATGCCGGCAAAACCGGCGACAAAGGTCAACGGCCAGACGACTGACCAACGCACAAAAGTGACGTAGGTTTGGTCGCCCCACCAGACCCGCCAGCGGTTAAACAGAATTAGGGGAATGGCATTGGCAAAGATTCGACTGCGGTCAATCGCGTTATTCTGCCAAAACAAAAAAATCCATTTTTGGGTCCCAAAAAAGTTACGTAGGTTATTACCGTGGCTGAAAAACGACCAGTAGGTCAGGGTGTAGACGACACCGGTAATCAATCCGATCGCGGCGACGGATTGGATGCCGGCCTTTAACCCGGACTTTTTAATCAGCAGAAACAAGCCGGTAACGCCGATGAGGATCAGGGCGGGAAAGTACAATTTGACCGAAGCGACGCAGCCAAGCATCACGCCCGCCAGCAGCAGCCAGCGGCGTTGTCGGGTTTCGTGCCAGATCAGAAGAACCAAACAGTAACTCAACAGGAAAAAAACCTGAATAATGTCCAGAATGGGCGAGTAGATGATCTGGTCTATGAACATCGTGTCCCAGGAAAGAAACAATAATCCGATGGCGGCGCTGACCCAGGATCTGGTCAGATAGTAAATCAGGAGGGCAATTATGGCGGCGTTGGCTACGGCGAAAAACAGCGACACCACTCGATTATTGTGAAAAATTACGGTAAACCATCCAATCAAATATTTACCCAGCGGTGGGTGATCGGAGTTGATCAGTACCGGATTAATTCCGTGTACATATTGATAACCGGCATAGCTGAGCAGTTCTTCGTCGGAAATCGGCGTTTTTGACTGAGGGATAACATACTGAGACTGATTGTATTTTTTTTCGTAGAGTTTCGGGTCGAACTTTTCGGTAAAACGTGACCAGTTGCGGGCGATCGGAACTACCAAATTGAAAGCGACGGAAACGACCATCGCTGCTCCAATTATGACACCGACTAATGACCGCGGGACTCGTTTGGTTTTTTTCATCTGGTGACTTGATAAAGATAAAGCGCGCCGAACTGGTTGATTTTGGTTAGGCGGGAAAAAGAGGCGACGGCGGTCTTGTTATTGGTTTCGATAGCCAGACAATCTCCAGCCGTCGATCGGTCAAGGTAATGTTGTAACTCATCGATGCTGTAAAGAAATTCCACCGGTTTACCGAAATAATACACGATACTCGGGTGATCTCCCCACCAGCGGGTGGAGCCGATCACCAGATTCATTTCTTTAAGTGTGGTATAGGTCGAACGGGTATTGGCCGAAACCAGGTCGCCCAGCCGGCCGCAGCGCGATCGGGCCGCAATGGCCATCTGGTAGTTATCATCCGGTTGGGAATAATGGGTGAGAAAAAACTGGTGGTCGACCAGGTCGACCTTAATGGTTATCAGTCCGATTAGCGTGGCCGCGATGAGTATCAACTTCCGATTTTTCAACCAGGCGACCGAACAGGCGACTATCAAGGCAAACTGGGGGACGATCACGTAGAGATACCAGGTAATTTTGGTTTTGGTCAGGTTCAAAAAAATAAACCAGGGAGTAAAAAATAACACCCAGAACAAACGTTTGACATTACGTTTTTGCCAAAACTCAACCGCAATGGCCGCCAGTCCAACCGGTAACAACCAATGCCACAGTCCCAACTCGGTCCAGACCTGCTCCAGGTAAAAGGTGCGCTGACCAAAATGCGACTCGATTGAGGCGGTCACCCGTTTCAATTGGCTCTCGATAAAATGGGCCCGGATAAAATCCCCGCGATATATCCAGATCATCGCCACAAACCACAGTCCGGTGATTCCGATCTGAATCAGAATATTTCTGATGCGCGGACTGGACTTATTCCCCGGCCGCCGTAACTGCCAAAGTTCATAGGTCAACAGCATCAAGGCCGGGAAATAGCCAAGCAGCGATTTGCTAAGCACGCCAATGCTCAAAAACATCAAGGACCACCAGAAATTAGGATAGGCAATGACATATCCCAGCCAGCCGATCAGTAAAAACACGTCGACATTCAGCACCTGGGCGCGTTGGACGAACATCGGAATAAAAGCGGTGATAATGACAGTTAAGGTGGGAATTATACGTTGTCGCAGTGTCCGGTAGACAAAAGCATAGAGCAGGACCAAGGCGAGCAGCGCCATGGCTAAAGTGGCAAAACGCAGCGAGTATTCCGCCGGCACCGGCAACTGTTCCACCAGGCCGTAGAACAGCGGAACAAGCGGGGGTTTATCAAGCCAAGCCTGGCCTTGCCAGAGAGGCACCAGGGAACGTCGGGCGATCATTTCTTTACCTACTTGGGCATAGATGCCCTCGTCCCAGTCGTAAAACGGCGTCGGATGGGCAATGAATTTGAAGGCGGTGATGGAAAAGTAGAATATCAGAAACGCCGTAATCAGCCAGTGGGTTTTGACAGTTTTACGCATGCGATGGTTTTATAAAGACACTCCTTTCATGATTTTACCGAGATCGGTCTTAATTTCAAATGAACGGGGAAAGACACGCGTCTGGTAATAATAATATGTGCGCAAATCATAAACCACCGACATCATAAGCAAAATCAGAATAATGGTTAGGGCGACGTTCCGGTAGGCGTTTTTCAGTCGGTTAAGAATAAAAAGGATGGTCAGAGAGCTTAAATAGACCAGGGAGGGAATCACGGTAAAGGTGCGCAGCATATGGGGGTTTTCCTGGGGATAGGTAAAAAGGGTGGGAATCAGGCTGACCAGGAAAAAAAAGAGAAAAATCTGGTTGATGCGGTCGCGCCGTTTAGCTAAGACGATGATCAATCCGACGGTACAGAGCAAACCGGTAATCGGATTGAGGGCGGGTTTAAGCGGGTAGTTGTGCCGGCCGTTCGCGTCGCCTTGGAAATCGAACATCAACGCGGTTTTTTTGATGTTTTCTCCCAAATCACTCAGTTTTTGGGTCCAGGGCACCGCGGCATTGGTGAAATAGGATTGTTGGTTGATGCGGGTGTCCGGATGGAACAGCAGATAGTAAGACAGCGGCAGGATGACGACGACCAACGGAACAACAAACGCCAAAAGAGAGCGCCGGTTCCAGCGTTTTGTCAGTTTCAGCACCAAAAGCGGCACCAGAAAGAACAGCCGGCCCGGCGTATAAGAGTTGAAAGCCAGTCCGGTAAAAATGCCGGCCGCCGTCAGGCTTCGGTTTGACGACTCGTCCAGCACCAAAAGCAACGCCAGCAACTCAAGCATCAATAAAAAGGTGGCTTCGAAGGAAAACCGGGCAAAATTAAAGTACCAGCGTAATGACACCAGCGCCAACGCCATGAGCAGGGCCAGCCGTTTTGGGGTGATCAGGTTGAATTGGCGGACCAATGGTTGCCTTTGGGAAAAAATTTTGGCAAGCAGCAGGTAGAAAATCACGGCGTTGATTACGCCAAACAAGGCGCTGGGAAACCGCAGGGCAAAATTATTAATGCCAAATAGCTTAAAAGAGGCGAGAATCACGTAGAAATACAGCGTGGCGTGGCCGGTCGCCCGTTGGCTGTACGGCGTATATGGTCGGCGGTTCAGACTGACGGCCAGTTTGGCAAACTCGACCTCGTCGGTGCTTAAGTTTTTCGGGATCTGGTTAAAGCGGAAAAAAATCAGCCCGCCCGCGATCAGAACGAGGAAAATAATCGGCCCGACGTGGTTTTTCATGAAAGCGAATAGCTGCCCCGCAGGTCATAGAATTTAATTTTTAAGATGTCGGTGATGGTTTCAATCGAGTCTTTGAGGAAGTTGACGTTTTTCGTTTCCACATGGCGCCAGATTACCGGTACTTCGGTGATTTTGTAGCCGAACTTGGCGGCCAAAAAGAGAAACTCCAGGTCGAATCCGGCCGACACCGACGATCCGGAGATCGTGGAGCGGGGCCGGAAAACCCGCAGGCGATCGATTACCTTCAGGGCGGCGGTTTTTTCCAGCAGCTTGAAACCGCATTGGGTGTCTTTGATGCCTTTTAAACCGATGAGTAAGTTGCGGACAAAGATAAAACCGACCGCCATGACCTTTCTTAATACGGGAGCGTTTTCTCGGCGGTAGTTGCGTGAGCCGATGATAATCTGGGAATGGTTGGCGATCTGGGCGATCAGTTTTTCCGCCTCCTCAATCGGGGTGGCCAGATCGATATCGGAAAACATCACGTACGGGTGGTGGGCGGTCTTGATGCCGGAGATCACGGCAAACGCCTTGCCCTGATGGCGGTTTTCCCGGAGAGAAAACTTGGGATATTGAGGGAGATAACGTGACCTGATGATCGTTTTGGTCGCGTCGGTTGAGCCATCGTCGACGATGATTACCTCGCCGAATTCGGGGTTGGCCTTGGTATAGTTGCCGATCTTGTCCAGCACGCCTTTTTGGATGTTGGTTTCCTCGTTATAGCAGGGGATGATCAAAGAAATGATTGGTTTAGCGGGCATGGACAATGCGGTAAATTTTAATACCGGCCACCGTCCATATTTTATCAATTTTTCCCGGCCCGAACATCGAGATATTCCACGAGGGTGAATCGAGGACGCGGCAGGGAGCTTGATTACACAAGACAAACAGCTGATCGGCGATGATCACCCGGCGGCGGTCGGACGGGATCATGCCCTGCAGTTCCAGGAAATAAAGGTAATTGTCTTCGGTCAATTCGACCGGCCAGGTGGCAATATTAAACGGCCGATGGTTGATTTTTTGGCCGAGAAAATCGGCCACCGTCCGGCTGTGCATCAGCTGGAAACCGGGCGGTTTTTGTGCCAGGTCAAACAAGTTCAAAAAAAGGTATCCAACCAGAAACAACGCCACAATCAAACGCTGGTTGATCCGGCCGAGTGCATAAGCCACGATCAGGAAGAAGCTGAAGTAAACCGGTCCGAAGTAATGGGGGTGACTGGGGACGTTGATCAGGCTGAAGACGAGCCAGTAGATGAGAAAATTCGACCAGTGCAGTTTGATCAGGGGATTGGCCTGTTTGGTTTTGAGGATGGCCAAGAACGCCAGGATAAGGATGAGGAAAATCCCGCCGGTCAAGACCGGATGAATGTTAGCGGCAAAGACGGTGTTGATAAAACTGTTGGCCGTCTGTCCCAGTCTGGCCTCCAAACCGTTGCGGCCGGCGATGCCGGTTTGGGAAAACAGCGTCAGGAAGTTTCGGCTGTTGAGAAACTGGTGGCGTAGATCAAAGGCAATCAGCGGCAGGGAGGCCAACCCGAATCCAGCGAAAGCGATCAGTCCGAGCCCAATCACTTTTAACCGGGCTTTGGTACGGATCATCAAGGTTAAGGCGACCGGCAGAAACACGGTCGCCATCAGTAAGGCAAGATAGTGCAACTGGGCAGTGAGGCCAAAAAACGCACCAAACAGGAAAGCTGACCAGCGCCGTTGACGGAAAAAGGCCGAAAAGAAAAAAAAGAGGGTGACAAAGGCAAAAATCGGCAGCGGATTGGGGTTCCAGGAAAACCGGGCGGCCTCGATATTAACCTCGGAAACGCTCGCCAGAAACAAAAATACCAGGGCGGTTTTTGCGTCGACGAATTTCTTGATAAGGGCATAAGCGACGATCAGTCCGGCGACCGACAAAAAGGCCGATCCATAGGCTAGCCCCACCGGATCAAGGCGGAACAGTGCCAAAAACGGCGCCATCAGGTAATAATAGAACGGTCCAAGATAGATCTGGCCGACCGAGGCCGGCGCGCCGATCGCCGGCCAATGTTCTAAGGTGACGATCCGTTTGATGATGATGGCGTCGCGACCCTGATCGCTTAAGAAAGTGGCAAAATCCGCCAGTCGGTAAAAGCGAAGGACAATTGCCAGAACGATCAGCAAACACGCCCACCGGTTATTTGCTACAATAGTAACTATGCTGGAAAAAATCCGATGCAAACGCTTCATACCATATTTTACCCTAACCGCGGTGGTTTTGGTATCCACCATGGTGCTCTGGCTGCCGTTTCTGTTGCGGTTTTCCCACTGGTTTGGGTTGACGATTCCCGACAGCAACTTCCTTTATATCTACAAACATTATGACGGGCCGTTGTACATCATCCCCGCCAAGTCGTTCTACGATCCGACCATCATCAAGACACTGCGGGTAGACGTGTCTTTGGCACCGACTTATTACGCCGCCCATCTGCCGCTTTATCCGGTATTTATCCGGTTGTTCTCCTATGTTTTCGGTTATCTGAAATCAATGGTTTTGGTTAATTTGGTCTTTACCGTAATCCTCGCAGGGTTTTTTTATTACTTCCTTAAATACTTTCGCGTTACCAACCGGCCGGTCTGGTTGACGGCGGTTTTTCTCATGCTGCCGCGGTTTTTGATCGTGCGGTCGGTCGGCGCGCCGGAGAGCCTGTTTCTGTTAACCGTGTTGTTGTCTTTGTTTTTCTTTGAAAGAAAACAGTATTGGTTAGCCGGCGGGTTCGGCGCGTTGGCGACGATGACCAAGTCGCCGGGGGTGCTGCTGTTTGGCGCCTATCTGTTGGTGTTTATCGAAGCGTTGGTGAAAAATCGTCAGGAAAAAATCCTAACGGTTAACAGGCTTGGCATTCTACTCATTCCGGTTGGATTGTTGGCCGTGTTTGGGTTATACTATTTCCGCTACGGCGACTTTTTGGCCTATTTCCACTCCGGCAACAACATCCACCTGGCTTATCCGTTTGCCGTGTTTAATGCCGGCCAGCCCTGGGTGGGCACCGCCTGGTTGGAGGACGTTGTCTTTATTTTTTTTGCCTATATATTGGCGTTGTTTTCCTTGAGTCAGACGTCACATCGGAGCTGGTTCTACTTTTTTTTGATATACTTTATTGCGACGACATTTGTTCAACACCGGGATATTTCCCGATACAGCCTTCCGCTTTGGCCGTTGGCCTGTGTGGCGTTTTCCCGTTTTATCGGTTCCAAAAAATTTGTCCTGGCAGCGCTGATCATATTACCGGCAATATATTTTTACGGTTGGAATTTCCTAACTTTTAATATCATGCCGATCGGCGAATGGCAGCCGTTTATTTAGTTAATGAGTTGTCAAGTTTATAGTAAGCTAATCGAGTGAAAAAAATCGGAGGTTTTTTGAAAAAAAGATGGTATTTGGTTGTGCTCGTCGTAATTGTTTTTGCTCTGGTTGGCTACCGAAATCTTCAGGCCGCCAAAGCCAAAAATAAAGAAAACTCCTATACGGTTAAACGTCAGAATTTAAAAGAAACCCTTTCCTTGTCGGGCGAAATCGCCGCCGAAGAAGACGTAAGTCTGCGTTTTCAAACGTCAGGGTTGTTGGCCTGGGTGGGGGTCAAAGAAGGCGACCGGGTAAAAAAATATCAGGCGATTGCCGCGCTTGATCAGCGCGATGTAAAAAATCGCCTGCAAAAATACCTCAACACCTACCAAAAATACCGTTGGGATTATGACCAGTCAGTCGAGGACAATCAGATAAAAAACACCGGCGGTTTGTCGGAGGATGCGCGCCGCGAGGCGCTGCGGGCGCTGGATAAGGCCCAGTTTGATTTGAACAACGCGGTGTTGGACGTGGAACTGCAGGACCTGTCCCGGCAGTATGCGACGCTGGTTTCGCCGATCGCCGGTGAGGTCGTCAGGATCGATACGCCTTATGCCGGGGTGAACATTACGCCGGCCGGCGCCGAATTCGAGATTGTCAATCCGGATACGATCTATTTTTCCGTGACCGCCGACCAGACCGACGTGGTGAACATCAAGGCCAATGACCAGGGAACGGTGGTGTTTGATTCATTTCCCGACCGCGAATATCAGGGGAAAGTCAGTTATATCGCCTATACTCCCAAAACCGGCGAGACCGGAACGGTTTACGAAGTCCGCATAAAACTGGATGGCGCCAAGACGAAGCTGCCCTTGCGCATCGGCATGACCGGCGACGTGGATTTTCTGGTAAAAGAAGAAAATAACGTTCTTTCGGTTCCGTCAGGATACCTCAACTCGGACGGTCATGGGAGCTACGTCTACGTCAAGACCAACGGTAAAAAAGTCAAAAGATATATCCAAACCGGCGCCGAGATCAACGGTCAAACCGTGATTACCAATGGGATAGCGGCTGGCGAAGCGGTTTATGATTAAGCTCCAAAACGTCAGCAAGAGTTACCGGGTCGACGAAGACACCATCTTTTATGCCCTGAAAAAGGTCAGCCTGGAGATCAAAGAAACCGAGTTCGTATCGATTACCGGGCCGTCGGGAAGCGGAAAGTCCACCCTGATGCACCTGATCGGTCTGCTGGACAAACCCAGTTCCGGCGATGTGATTATCCAGGGCAAAAAAATTTCCCAACTGTCCGACGACGAACTGTCGACCTTAAGGAACGAATTTGTCGGTTTTGTCTTCCAGCAATTTAACCTGATTCCCAAATTGTCGGTGTTGGAGAACGTATTGTTGCCTACGGTCTATGCCCGAAAGAAACTTAACTACGATCCGGAGGCCAAAGCCCTTGAACTGTTGACGAAGTTTGGCCTGATCGAAAAAAAATCATCCTTCCCGAACAAGCTGTCCGGCGGCCAGCAGCAAAGAGTGGCGGTGCTAAGGGCGCTGATTATGGAGCCGAAACTAATCTTAGCCGACGAGCCCACCGGTAACCTCGACAGTAAAAGCGGTCACGACATCATGAAGCTGCTTGGAGAGCTGAACCGGAATGAAAAAATTACCATCGTGGTAGTGACTCATGAAGCCGACATTGCCGCTTACGGAAAGCGGGTAATAAAAGTTAAAGACGGCCAGGTGGGCTAATAAATAAAAATGGGGTATTTGTTGTTTATTGTCAGATCCGCCCTGGAGGATTTCAAAAGAAGCAAGATGCAGACGTTTCTCACCTCGTTGGGGATCGTGATCGGCGTGTTTGCCGTCATCATGCTGATGGCGCTGGGTCTGGGTCTAAAACGCTATATTTCCGACCAGTTCGAGGCGTTGGGGAAAAACACCCTGTTTGTCACCCCCGGTCAGGTGCTGCAGGGCGGCGGCTTTGGCGGTGCCGCCTCGGTGCTCGGCCAGCGTTTTGACATTAAAGACTTGACTAATCTGTCGCGGGTTAAGGGCGTGGTCGGTTTGGCTCCGTTGTCTTCCAAATCGGGCAAAGCCAAAGGGACGGTTAAAACGGAGTACATTTCAATCTTTTTCACCTCGGCCGATTTTGCCGACATCGCCGGTTTAACCATCGACAAGGGTAGGTTTTTCGACAAAACCGACATAGACAAACACGCCAAAGTCTTGGTGGCCGGTCCGAAAATCGCCGAAAAACTGTTTGGTTCGACCATCAACGCCCTGGATAAAAGAGTAAGCGTGGATAACGTCAACTTCACCATTATCGGTATTATCAAAAGCAAGGGAGGTGGCGGATTAGGAGGCAACGACTATGACTCGTATTTTTTTGGCCCCTATACCACCGGTTTTATCTATGATCCCCAAAAGCAGTTTATCCGCTTTGCCATTAAAACCGATCCGAATATTCCTCTGGCAACCGTCAAGGCGGAGATCAACAAAGTCATGCTCAAGCGCTATAAAGACGACGAATTCAGTTTGTTGGAACCGACGGAAATTCTGTCGGTAGTCAACTCGATTTTCAACATCATGAACATTGTTTTGGTGGCGATCGCCAGCATTTCGCTGTTGGTGGGAGGAATCGGCATCATGAACATCATGTATGTGACGGTTTCCGACAAGACCCGGGAGGTAGGGGTCAGGCGGGCGTTGGGAGCCAGGAAAAACGACATTTTATTACAATTCATCGTCGAATCGGTCGCCCTGTCAATCATCGGCGGCGCTTTGGGACTGGGTTTGGCGTTTTTGGGAGTATTATTGGTCCAGGGATTTTTCCCGGCCTACATCGACGTTCCGTCTATGGTCCTGGCTCTGGGGGTTTCCAGCGCGATCGGGATCGTCTTTGGCGTGTTGCCGGCCAGGAAAGCGGCCAATCTGGAGCCGGTCGAGGCGATCAGATATGAATAGTCCCCTTCATTTTAACTACGTGGTTTGGCAACGAGGACAAAAGTACGAACTACGTCCGTGGTGTTTGAGCCGCTTAATGGGAGTGCCGCAGATGCGGCAGGGTTGATCCTCGCGGTCGTAAACCAACAGATAGTGCTGATGGCGGCCTTTGCGGCTATCCGGAAGAATAAACGCCTCGTCCGAGGCGGAAGTGCCGCGGTGTTTGATCGCCTGTTTCATGATTTTAATGATGGCCGCATAGAGTTGGTCGACTTGCTTTTGGTTTAGTCGATTAGCAGGTTGCAGCGGGTGAATTTTGACGGCAAACAGGGCCTCGTTGGCATAGATATTGCCGATGCCGGCCTGTTTTTCCTGATCCAGAAGCAGGGCTTTGATCGCCCGGTGGGTCCGGCCGACGACCTGATGGAAATAACGCCGGGTAAACCGGGCAGACAGCACGTCGGGCGCGCTGGGAAACTGAGGCGTTTTGGTGATCTTGATCCAGCCGAACATGCGCAGGTCATTGTAAAACAGTTGCGATCGGTCGCTAAACTCAATGATTACCCTGGTGGTTTTACCCGGCATGCGTTGTCCGTGGACAAAAGGAATCCGGTGGGGAAATTTTGTTTGCCGGGGATTTTTGGCAAACAAAAACTGGCCGGTCATCTTCAGATGGACATTGAGATAATAACCGTTGCCTAGGCGGATAGCCAGATATTTCCCTTGGCGTTCAACCGCAACGATGTTTTGTCCCAAGGCGTGATCGAGGCGGCCGGTTAACTGCTTTTTGGCCAACACGCGGATGCGGGAGATGATTCTGCCGGGCAAATTTTTTTCCAGGTTGAGTCGGATCGTTTCCACTTCGGGCAGTTCGGGCATAGTTAAAATGGACCAGTGACCAATGTCCAGCGTCACCAAAATCAGTTCATATTTTACAGTTTTTACAGTAAAATATATAAGTTATGATACAAGCAACCGTCACCTTTTTTATCAAGGACGGGCAAATCCTGTTGGGAAAAAAACAAAGAGGATTAGGAGAGGGTTATTGGGTGGGGGTTGGGGGACGGATAGAAACTAAAGAGACGCCAAGACAATCGGCGATCCGGGAAATCACGGAAGAAATCGGGGTGACCGTTAAAAGTCTCAACGAAGTCGCTCGCCTGGTTTTTTACTTTCCATATGTTAAAGATCATGGCTGGGATACTTTTATACACGTATACGTTGCGGACGGTAAGTCGATTAAACCGGTGAGTTCAGAAGAGATCATTCCCCGGTGGTTCAGTTTCGAAGAGATTCCCTATCGAAAACAGATGTGGGACGACTATCGCTATTGGTTGCCGTTGGTCATCGGAGGGAAAAAGATCCGGGGAGAGTTTACTTACGGTAAGGATGTCAAAGTCATTAAACACCGGCTACAAACCGGAGGATGTTTTGTTTGAAGGCGGTTTCGGTGTACTTTTCCGCTGCTTGGCGGCTGGCGCGGCGCATCTGTTGATATTCGCCGTCTGACAGTTTATCCAAGGTTGTCAAGGCCGCAACCAGAGACTCCGGGCTCAGTCGATGATAAAGATAGCCGTTTTTGCCGTTGGTAACCGTCTCTTTTAAACCACCAGAGGCGTAGGCGATCACCGGTAAACCATAACCCATCGCTTCGACCGGCGCGATGCCAAATTCTTCGTCCACCGCGGCAAACAGATAGGCGCGGGCGTTACGGTACAACTGAGCTAGTGCTTGATCGTCGACGTGCTCAAGCACTTCCACGGTCGGACCGGCCAGCGAGCGCAGCCGGCCGGCGTCCCGGCCGCTGCCGACTACCTTGAGTTGGAATCGGCGTTGGTTGGCGGCGTCAATCAAAACGTCAACGTGTTTGGCGCGGGCCAGGCGGGAGACGGTCAAATAATAGTTAACGGGTTGACGAGTTAACGAGTTTGAGAGTTCGAGAGTTGGCGGGTTAGCGGGTTGGGGTTCCGGAAGACTGACCGGGGGATAGATGACGGTGGAGTCGCGCCGGTAGAATTTAGCAATTCTTTTTTGCGTCTCTTTAGAGTTGGCGATAAACTGGTCGACGCGTTGGGAAGACAGGTAATCGTAAAGCCGTAAGTGGTGGTTGATCAGGTGGCCGTAGACCTTGACCGGCCAGTATTTTTGCCACTCGATGGCCGTTTCGTAATAATAAAGATAGCGGGGCGGGTGGTGGAGATAACACACGTGTTTGGTCGGCGGCTTGGTGACGACGCCCTTGCTCATGTATGAGCCGGATGAGGAAATCACCAACTGATATTTTCCAAAATCAAATCCTTCCCAGATCTGCGGGGTAATGAAGCGCAGCGGCGAGTAAAGCCGCTTCAACAACGGTACCTTATCGGCCCAGGAGGTAACGATGTTCCAATTGCGGAATTTTTCCGCGTGGATTCCCAATGCCTTAGGGTTGTAAAACGAAGTAAAGACGTCGGCCTTGGGGAAGATCCGCTTCAACGCCACCAACACCCGTTCTGCGCCTCCAAACTCCTGCAGCTGATCATGAACAATGGCAATTTTCATTGCTTAGATTATAATTGAGACATGACGATATTGCATGCCCTTGTCCTCGGAGTGGTTGAAGGATTAACCGAATTCTTGCCGGTTTCCTCAACTGCCCATCTCATCATCACCGGTCATTTGCTGGGTCTTGCCCAAACCGCGTTTCAGAGTTTTTTCGAGGTGTTTATCCAGGCTGGAGCCATTTTGGCGGTGGTTTTTCTCTACGCCCAGTATCTGCGTCGCCATCTCTATTTAATAAGACAGCTGGCGTTTTCCTTTGTTCCGACCGCCGTTATCGGTTTTTTGCTATACAAAATTATCAAGACGGTTTTTTTCAACTCGAACCTGCTAATTATCATGGCGCTGTTGATCGTCGGCGGCGTGTTTATCGTCTTGGAACTGAAGCTGAAAAAACAGACAAAGCGGCTTAACCGTCAGCTTGACCAGATGTCCGACCGCCAGGCGGCTTTGATCGGGTTAGTCCAGGCGCTGGCTGTGGTGCCGGGCGTGTCGCGCTCGGGGATTGTCATGGTGGGAATGATGGGATTGGGCTATCGGCGCGACGAAGCGGCGCGTTATTCCTTTCTCCTGGCTGTCCCCACGATATTGGCCGCTTCGGGATATGACCTGTTCAAAATGCGCGGTCTGTTAATGCATTCGGGCCAGTCGTTGTCATTGTTGCTGATCGGAACGCTGGCGGCGTTTGTGGTGGCATATTTCGTCATGAAGTGGTTTATCGGGTTTCTCCAAAAGAACACCCTGATTCCCTTCGGGATTTATCGGATCGCACTTGCTATAATATTATTGCTCTTTTTAAAGTAGTATTGGTCTTTGTAGTTCAATGAATACCCGCCAATCATTTGTGGTAAGCCCTTGTAGCTCAACGGATAGAGTACTGGTTTCCGGAACCAGTGATAAGGGTTCAATTCCCTTCGAGGGCACAAATGAAGGCGGGCGGAACCTAAGGCGGGAGTTCGATTCTCCCCGGGGACACAGGGGCGATTGCGCGTTTGGTAGATTTTGGAGAATAACGGGCTCGTAGTTCAGTTGGTAGAACACCGCATTCGCATTGCGGAGATCAGGGGTTCGACTCCCCTCGAGTCCACCGGAGGCTTCAGCATTCGCACTTAAAGCCCATAATATGAACAAAAAAGTCGCACTGGTTACCGGTGCTTCGCAAGGGATTGGAAAAGGCATCGCCAAAGAACTGGCGACTAACGGCTATATCACCTACGTCACTTATTTGAAAAATAGAGACAAAGGGAAAGAGACCGTTAAAGAAATAGAAACAGCCGCCGGTCAGGCGATCTTGGTTCAATTAGATGTCAGATCGCAAGAGAGCGTCAAAAAAGCTTTTGACCAGATCAAACAAGAACAAGGACGGCTGAACGTTTTGGTTAACAACGCTGCCATTGATATTCTAAAATCAATCGAAACCATTGCTTTTCAGGAATGGCAGGACGTGGTTGATACCAAAATCAACGGCAACTTCCTTTGCACGAAATACGCCCTGCCTTTAATGAAAAACCAAGACAATCCCAACGTCATTATTATTACTTCTTCTTTGGGTGATCGGCCGGACACCGACGATCCTTCTTACTGCGTTGGCACAGCCGGCACAATCGCTTTTGTCAAGTCAATGGCCCTGTATCTTTCAAGGTATGGCATCAGAACCAATGCGATTAGCCCCGGGGAAACAAGAACCGGCATGTGGGACAATATTGAAGGAGTAGATGACGGGTTTTGGAAACGCACGGCCAAAAATAATCCGATGGGAAAAATCGCCACGCCCAAAGCGATCGCGACAGCGACCATGATGATAATCAACGACAAAACCAGGTTTTTAAACGGGAACTTTATTTACGTTAACGGCGGAGGACATTTAAAATGACCCAGCCTGTCACCATCTACCTATTCCGCCATGCGCAGAGTCAGGGGAACGTCAAGAAAATCGTCGGCGGCAATCTGCCGTTGACCGAATTAGGAGACCGGCAGGCCCAGGACTGTGCCAAGCACTTTTCCACCATCGATTATCGCGCCGTCTACAGCTCCGACCGGTTAAGGGCGCAGCAGACCGCCCGGTATTTTGCCCAAGCCAAGGGTCTGACTGTCCAAATCGACCAAGATCTAAGGGAAAGGGACTATGGAGTATATGAGAACCGGGACGATAAGGATTATAAAGAAGAAGTAAGAGGATTGTTTCCGGTGTTTGACCGGTTGCCGCCCGCCGCAAAGATGGAATTTAAGTATTATCCCTCTTATGAAACTTCCGCGTCGATGGTGAAACGCTTCCGGGCGGCCCTAATCCGGATTGCCCAGGCCAATCCCGGCGCGACCGTAATGGTGGTGGCGCACGAGCGGGCGATCTGGCTTTTCCTGCATGCCATCGGTTTTATCAAAGACTACAAAATCATGTTCGACTGCATTGAAAACACCGGTTGGGTAAAACTGGTTTACGATCAAACCTTCCGCGTCCTGGACAGCTACGAACTGAAGTTAGGATGACCAGATCATTTTAAAGGACTGATTAAAGGCGAATGGGCGGTGGTTTTGATATACTTGGAGTGTAAGGGAGCCGTAGTTTACCGATCAGAACGCGATCCTTACCCGCCTGACAAAGCTTGCGTCTGTAGCTCAGTGGTAGAGCACTACTCTTATAAAGTAGGAGTCGATGGTTCGATCCCATCCAGACGCACATACGGGAGTGCCGAGGGCGTGAGTCGAACACGCATCTGAGGTTTTTCAGACCCCCGCCGTGACCACCTTGGCTACCTCGGCAAGCAAACGGTTTATTTTAACAAATAATTGACGGTTTTTTTGATAAAATAAAAAGACAGGACAAACTGCGGGCGTAGTTTACCGGTAAAATGTCTCCTTGCCAAGGAGAAGACAGAGGGTTCAATTCCCTTCGCCCGCTCACGCGCGTAAAAAAGTTAAGAGTTTGGCAATTTAGCTTCGGAAAAGGTTCAAATCCACTCCTTATTTAATTGTCGACTATTTTAACAATTAACTTGACCAATATTCCTTGAATAATGATCTAATTGAGTTTGTAAATATTTTTGTCCAAATTAAAGAATTCTTTAGTCAGATAACTTTCTGACCATTCCGCTTCGTTTACTGGATGGCGCCAACCGGTATTTTTTTCCCAAATTAACCTTTGCTCACAATGATCACAAAAACCATAACGGCCATATTCATCGGACAAAATACAAACGGGATAATATTCGCCTCGTTCATTTTGATAATAATATTTTTTGATGCCAATTTCCAAATCATGGTTCAATGGATAACCTGACCAACTCAACATTTTATCCCGAGTTGATATTAGAAAACGTTTATCATTCCAAATTGCTTTAGTTAAATGATCGGGCGGGTCAGGTTCATTATATGGAAAAACAAAAAGATATTTCCTTATTAAAAACGTATCAAGCTCATATTTCGGAATAGTATAAGAAAGAATGCTATAAACCAAATCGGCCAATTTTTTATTTTTTACTTTAATGATAAACTCATCCCGATCTTGCTGTTTTTGGTGTACAATCTTGAATTTTTTTTGATTGAAATCCAAACACGTAAATAATATATCATCATTGTCTTGGAAACCTACCTTTTTATACCACGGGGCTAAACCGCGATAATAAGAAAATGGTATCTTTGACCTGGCTTTATGTTTTTTTAAAAGATATTGATTATTGAAATTATCGATTAAGGTAATATCTGACCAATAATCGCGGGCAGCCGTCAAGAATAAATGAAGATCTTCTTCTGCGAAAAGTAAACCTTTTTGTATTTCGTTTTTTTGCGGAGTATAACGGAATATTCTACCAGAATAGATTCTTTCAACCGTGTCAAATCTTTCTTTACCAACTCGAACAATAGTTGTATCGTAAGTTGTTAACGTTTGGCGAATTTTCGCTTTTGGAATTCCAGTGAATTTTACTAATTCATCTATTGTCAAAGATCTATTTTTTTCCTCAATAAGTTTTTTAATTATTTGTCTCCGACCAGGTGGCAATCCGCTTTTTTGCATGAGAATATTTTATCATTAAATTCAAAAAAGTATTGACTCGGATGTTAATCAAAATCTGGTATATAATATTTCTTGGTGGACAGGCTGTAAAAAGTTCTAATTCTGTTCACTAAAGAGCTCACGGGCATGCGTTTCCTAGGAACGGGAAGTTAGCCTTAAATATGACGGAAGTGCGCGAAGACGAACGGTTCTGCGTCGGCCAGAAAGCGGTCATTTTGAAGGGAAAAGACATTCTTCTGCTCCGTGACCCCCTGCCGCCGCCCGGGGCGATCGACCTGCCCGGCGGCAAAATCCAGGTAGGCGAGCGGGACTTCGCCAAGGCGCTGCAGCGCGAAGTCTATGAAGAATCGCGTCTAACGATCAAGGTCGGTTCGCCGTTTTTTGTCAGTTACTGGGAGTTTCCCAATCAATCAGTTCACCGTAACCGCGGCAAAAAAATCTTCCTGGTGTTTTACGCTTGTCGTTATCAGGCGGGCACGGTGAAGATTAGCGACGAACACGACTGGTTCGGCTGGGTCGATAAAAACAGCTTTAGGACCAAATTTCCCCGTCAAACCAACATCTGTCAGGCGATCGAAAGTTATTTTGGCCAGGGGCTTGACCGGAAACAATTATGACATTGTCTCTATTCTGAATCATGAAACGCGGCTTTATTGTCGGTGCGGTTTTGGTGATTGGTTTATCATTATATCAATTGCTGCTTTCCGATCGTCCCGTCACCAATCTTTCCCAGTATTTGGGCACCGCCTCGGTCTTCAAGATAAACACCGGCCGAGATTTTGTTAAGGGCGTACCGGTCAAAGGCAGTTTTACGGCCAAAGAAAACAACCTTGGCATGGTGAAGATCAGATTTGATGGGCAAAGAATCAACGACGACCGATTGACCTTTAGGATAAAAGAAAAAGGCAGTCATCACTGGTATTATGAACAAACTTACTATACCGTTCAGTTTATCAAACTTCCCTTGTTTCCGTTTGGTTTCCCGATTATTCCTGATTCTCAAGGAAAAACCTACACGATCGAACTATCCGTCAGCAAAGGGCAGTTAAACGGAGTGTCCCTTGACCCGTCATATCCCGGCGTGGTGTTGGGATACGCCTTTCCTAAAAGCCAGTTAATTCATCACCCGCAACTCCTGCTGAGTTTTCTGACGAACAAGGCGGTTTTTAGTCTTAACCAAGGCGCAGCTACAGCGTTATTCATCACCGATGTCTTGTATTTTCTTCTTTACGTTCTCTATCTGGTGGTGGGAAACCGGGCGCTTTATCGTCACGTTAACATTATCGCGATATTATTACTTTCCTTTTTTGACATTTTTGCCAATCATTCGCTCACCTTGGTCACCGGTTTGATTTGGTTTGTCCTATTGGTTTTTTATTCTTCCCTTATCGATGACTATGCTCAGGCGCTCGTACGAATCATCCCGCTTTATGTTATTCCTTATGCCTACGGAATGTTGACCCACGCGTATTTTGTTAGTTACAAGTCGGGTCTTTGGATGACGATTTTTTTCACCGCAGCGATAGTGGATTACTGGAGGATTCGTTTATCAAGGAGAACAAAATAATTTCCTCCGCACGACCATTGGGTCAGTTTGTATTTTAACCAATCGTCGTACTGTCCCTGGGGTTTTTCCGGGAAAATTCCCACCAGATCGTACGGTTTTTTGATTTGATCAGTATACTGCTTGATCTGCGCGAATTGGTCGATTTTATGAACCGGTTTCATGGTAAAGGTGATCATTTGCGGCGGGTTTGAAGGGGCGTTATAAACAGGCGAGATCAATACTTCGTTGTAATTGGTACATTTGCGGATGGAGTTGCCGAGCGCTTCGTAGTTAAGACTGGTTTTGCCGAAGTGGTTTCTGTAAAGGGGAAAGGCGATGTAAATCAAAATTAGTACCGTGACGCCAACCGCGATTATCGCCAGGGAAGGGGAAACCGGGAAATCGGCCGACAAGAGAAAGACCGTTATAAACACAGGCCAGGCAATTAACAAGCTGTTTAACAGTAGTTGTAGGTCTTCGTGGTTGACGTGCCGGAAAAGGTAGAGGATAAAGACTAAAACGACCATGATCAAGCCGGCCAGGTACAATCGAACGGCTGAACTTGAGGATCGGTTACTGTTCTGTTTTTGGGAGAGGCTGGATAGTTGAATCGGGATAAAGACAAACGGCACCATAGTGACGGTCAAACTGAATTTGAAAGAAGAAAAGTCGTGCATATATGAGTGTTCCCGCAGCCAGTATATCTGGAGAAACTGGGGTACGACAAAAGCGGCGCCGTAAAAAAATAGACGTAGAAACTGATTACGTTTGGCTGGCTCCATGGTTTTACGCAGACCTACCCAGTAGGTGACTGCCCAGGCAAGCACGTTAAATAAAGAGATCCAGATCAACCAAAATGCCTGTTTGCCGTAGGCGTTGAAAATATGCTGCAGCCAAAATATCTCAAAAAATCGCAGTCTAATGTTACTCTCCGCCATCTGCATGCCGGTGCGTTGAAGCAGCTTCTCCTGGAGATGGGCTAGTCCGCCCAGGTAGATCACCTGTAAGATAAAGGCCGCGTATGTCAGTAGGGCCGGCCACCAAAAGCGCAACGTGGTGGTAATCAATGATTTAACTGATTTAATTTGCTTATCAGTCAGTAGCCGTTTAAGATACAACACGATTAATAGGAACAGGAAAAAATAATCGGTCAGTGATCCATAAACCATGACGATCGGCTGCGCTATATTGAGTATGGTGGTCAGCCGCTGGCTTTGGCGCTGGTCGCGGACAATCTCGATCAACATGATGATTACTACCGGTAGGATTACCGCCTGATCGGCAAAGTAGATATTTTGTTGCCAAAAGAGCACGCCCGGTAGCAAAAGAAACAGTAGGCCGGGAATGAGGGGTAAAACATAGGAAAAGAGCGCGTTTTTAAGCGCGCGCTTAAACAGGAAAAATGCCAGGTAAGTAAGTAGCAGAGCCGTGACTACGTGGCTAAAAAGGTTAAAACCCATCACCATTGCTACGGTAGGTTCATGACCAAGCAGGACGGCGAGCAGATAGATCGGGATAACGGCGCCTGGAGGGTAAGAGATATAGGGTTCCCGTTGCTGGAGCGACCCGTTTTCCACTGATCGGGGTTGTTCGATCATCCCGAAGGCGACATTCCACGGTTTTTCCTGGTACCAGATCCGGGCAAACTTGAGCGTGCTTCCGGTCAGATTATGCTGGTCGCCGCTGATCAGTTGTCCAAACCAGGGTTGTCTGATCGAGACAGTATAGATAAATACACAGACGATGACGATAGTAAAAACACCGTATGGCAGTAGGGGTTTAATCCGTTTCATGTTGGGTGGTAAAGAGCTTAAGTGCAGCGGTAAAAGCCTGCTTGTCCGACGGGTAGGTTAGGGTCTGCATCGCTTCTTCTTCCGTGACAAATTTAGCCTCGCTCATTTCCCAGTCGTGATTTTGCGGGTCGCCGGAAACGTACTCCATCAGAAAATAATAGACGGTTTTTTTGGTCAGCTGGCCCTCGAAGCGGTAAATGTAAGATACCGGACTGGGCAGCAGTTTAATAATTTTAGCCTTGACGCCGCCCTCTTCCTCAACCTCGCGCAAGGCCGCGTCATCTAGTCGTTCATTCTGGTGCTGGTCGGCCACCAGGCCCTTGGGAAATACCCAGCCTTTATGCTGGGAGTGTTGACCGATCAACCACAAGACTTTCCCAGCCTGTTTTTTGTAGACAATGCCGCCGGCCGAGGTCTGCAATACCATGGACATAGTTACGGGTTACGAGTTATAAGGTTATTGATTTTTTTTATAATATTGTCCTCCCATTTCATAATGGAAAATCGGTGTGCGGATCGGGCCGATGATCAGCATGTGGATAAGAGCCTTAATCGATTTAAACAAACTGTAAAGTAATCCTTCCTTTTCGAAGCGCCGGGTAGAAACGTAGATGATCGGCTGCCGGAACACGGCAAACCGTGCTTTGAGTTTGCCGGCGCGCTGGATTAAGTCGAAGTCTTCGCCGAAGACGATCGATTCGTCAAAGCCCTGCAGCCGTTCGAACAGCGATCTTCTCATGATGATGCACGGGCCGTTGGCCGCCGGCTTAATGTGTTGGAACAGTGACAAATTAAGGTTGAGCAGGTACAGAATCAGCTTTCCCACCCAGTTGGTGTGTTTCGGGCGGTTCCAGATCGTCAGATCATCAAGATGATGCTGGTTGATGTGGCGGCGGATGCCGGCTAAAAAATCGGGGCTGACCTCGACGTCGGCGTCGAAAAACACGAGAAATTCGCCTCGGGCCAGCTGGGCTCCGTAGTTGCGTGCCGCGCCGACGTTTTTGCAGCGGTGTTCCACAAACCGGAAGCGTGGGATTTTGCCGGCGAACGCTTCGGCCTTGCTCTTGGTGGCGTCGGTTGAACCGCTGTCGCAGACCGTTGCCTCAAAGTCGCGGTCGGTTTGATGGACGATGCTTTGCAGCAAGATCGGTAAATTATCCTCTTCGTTGAGCGAAGGAATAACGACGGAGAAAAACGGGCGTTCCTGATTCATGCATCAATTTTAACCGATTTTCGCTATAATTGTCTACGATAGTGGAATAATGGCGCGTTGGCGAAGTGCGAGGCCGTTTGTACATAAAATAGCCGAAGTCCGCCATAATTCGCTCTTTGAGCCGTGCTTCAAATGGAGCTAAGGCGAAAAGGAAGAATAGGCGGAGAAACGTTTTAGACATTAAAATAATGGTTAACGCTTTATAAGGGAGCATAGGCGCGTTGGCGAAGTGGAAACGCAGGTGTCTGTCCCAGCAACATCTTGCAAAATGGCGCAGTGGCGAAGTGGAAACGCAGGTGTCTGCAAAACACCTACCGCAGGGGTTCGATTCCCCTCTGCGCCTCCATTTTGCCTAGATGTGCGGGATCCCGAAGTTGTAATCCGCTAAAGCGGATACATACTTCTGGGACAAAACACCTTCTTGGTGTTTTCTTATCTCATTCCCGTCAGTTGGTGGGGTGTCGGAGTGGTCTAACGAGCTGGTCTTGAAAACCAGTATGGCGGCAACGTCATCGCGAGTTCGAATCTCGCCCCCACCGCCAAAAGTAGCGTCCACAAAACGGTTGACACTGTCTAAAGTAATCGACTCCTTATAAAATCACCCAATCATGCTCTTGGTCTGTTGTATTGAAGTACTTCCCGTCAAAGAGAAACGCTTTAGAGAACCGTTCACAGTACCGATAGGTAAATTGATTATTATTGGGAAGTTTTTGAAGCTCTTCATGACAAATATCCCAAGCTTGAGATTTTGAGACAAGATATTTAACTGCAAGACAGGCGGGGTATTTAAAATGTTTCATAATACCTTACTTGAAACCTCCGGGCGTAAGCCCGAGGGAGGTAGTTTCTTCCAGAATCCTCGTCTGTTCGAGTAAAATGGAAGAATGAAATTTATAAAACTGTCTCATTGTGTTTACTACT